>PKXY01000007.1 GCA_003132505.1 Solirubrobacterales bacterium | reverse complement strand
CGCAAACAAGCGGGATACTTCTGATCGTGGCTGAACTCCGGCTATGAGCATCGTCTCGCTTCCGATCATGCGTCGCAAACGCCGCGGCGCGGCCAACGTCGTCTGGCAGGACGGGATCGTCGACCGCCAGGAGCGCTGGGACGCGCTCAGCACGCGCGGCGGGACGGTCTGGTTCACCGGCCTGTCAGGCTCGGGCAAGTCGACGACCGCAGCCGCGGTCGAGGCGCAGCTCCTCGCGGAGGGCCGCTGGGCCTACCGCCTCGACGGCGACAACCTGCGCCACGGGCTCTGCAACGATCTCAGCTTCGACCGTCAGGACCGGGCCGAGAACGTCCGCCGCGTCGCCGAGCTGGCGCTGCTGTTCGCCGACGCCGGCGCGATCGCGCTCGTCTGCCTGGTGTCGCCATACCGGGCCGATCGCGCCCAGGTTCGCGAGCTGCACGAGCAGGCCGGGCTCGACTACCTCGAGGTCTACGTGAGCACGAGCCTTGAGGAGTGTGCGCGCCGCGACGTCAAGGGCCTCTACGCTCGCGCCAAGCGCGGCGACATCGATGACCTGACGGGGATCGGCGCGCCATACGAGCCGCCGACCGCACCGGACATCGAGATCAACGAGCAGCTCGACATCGAAGCTGCAGCGCGCCTGGTGATGACTGCGCTCGGCCAGCGATAGCGCGCGTGCTCAGTGCTGCTTCGCGCGGCGGAGCTGGTTGCGCTCCTCGTGCATGCTGACGACGCGCTCGATCAGCCGCAGGATCTGCGACACCCCGGTCGCCTTCGCCTGCCCGTAGCTGAAGGCCTCGCGCCAGTCAGCGACGCGCGCGCCCTCCTCGACCATCGCATTGAAGAACTCGCGGCGCATCTCGACGTTGACGCGCGCGTCGGTGGCGAGCGCCTTCGTGATCGTCGGCCCAGGAAGCTCGACCCGGTACTGCTGTACGTCGCCGCGGCCGCGTAGCTCGACCGAGAGCACGAGCTTCAGCTGGCGCAGCGCCGGGACCTCATCGGTCACGCTCGTGATCGCCTGCGCGATCTGGTCCTTCGTGTCGCCCGAGGCGGTCATCGGTCGAGTCTAGCTGGCGCTGGTAGTGCTCAGAGCGGGTTGCGCTCGAGCACCTTGCGGCCGATCAGCATGCGCTGGATCTCGGAGGTGCCCTCGCCGATCAGGAGCAGCGGGGCATCGCGGTAGAGCCGTTCGATCTCGTACTCCTCCGAGTAGCCGTAGCCGCCGTGGATCCGGAAGGCCTCCTCGACGCAGAACCGGCCAGCCTCGGAAGCGAACAGCTTGGCCATCCCGGCCTCCATGTCGGAGCGCTCGCCGGCGTCCTTGAGGCGCGCCGCGCGCAGCATCAAAAGCCGCGCGGCCTCGACCTGCGTGACCATATCCGCGAGCTTGAACTGGATCGCCTGGTGCTCGCAGATCGGCTTGCCGAACGTGACGCGCTGCTGCGAGTAGCGCAGCGCCAACTCGAGCGCGCGCTGAGCGATACCGACGCCGCGCGCCGCAACATTCACGCGGCCGACCTCGAGCGCGTCCATCATCTGAGCGAAGCCGCGGCCGAGCCCCGACTCCTCACCGCCGAGGATGCTGTCTGCCGGCGTGCGGAAGCCGTCGAAGACGAGCTCGGTCGACTCGACACCCTTGTAGCCGAGCTTGTGGATCTGCGGCGGCACGCTGAGGCCCGGGTTGCTGGCGGCGCCCGGCTCCTTCTCGGCGATGAAACACGTCAGTCCGCGGTGTTTGGGCTCGGCGCTCGGGTCGGTCCGCACGAGGACGAAGACGAGCCCGGAGCGCAGGCCGTTGGTCACCCACATCTTCTGGCCGTTGATCTCCCAGTCGCCGCTCTCGAGCCTTTTCGCCGAGGTCTTTATCGCGGCCACATCGGACCCGAGCTCGGGCTCCGACAGCGAGAAGGCAGCGCGAATCTCGCCGGTCGCCATGCGCGGCAGCAGGCGCTCGCGCTGTTCCTCGCTGCCGAACTTGAGCAGCAGGTATGAGCCGATGAAGTGCGTGTTGATGATCCCGGAGATCGAGATCCAGCCGCGCGAGAGCTGCTCGACGATCATCGCGTAGGTCGTCAGATCGAGCCCCATGCCGCCGTATTCCTCGGGGATCGTGACGCCGAACAGGCCGAGCTCCCTCATCTGCTCGACGATCGGCTCGGGAAACTCGTCCTCGTGGTCGTAGTGCCCGGCACGCGGCAGGATCTGCTCGTCGGTGAACTGGCGGACCATCTCGACGATCGCCCGCTGCTCGTCGCTGATCCCCGCACTGGGATCCGATGTCACGCTCATTGCTGCGCCGCTCCGTCGGTCGGGACCCGGGGGGCAGAGGATAGCGGCGCGGCCAGTGGGCCCAAGCTCTTCAGAGCGCGACGATCGCGTCGATCTCGACCAGCGCGCCGCGTGGCAGCGCGGCGACGCCGACCGTGGCGCGGGCCGGCGGCGCAACGGGAAAGAGCTCCTCGAAGACCGCGTTGACCTCCGCAAACGCGTCCAGCTCGACCATGTAGATGGTCAGGCGGAGCGCTCGCGCGAGCGAGGTTCCCGCTGCCTCGCAGACTGCAGCGAGGTTGTCAAGGCATCGCCGCGCCTGCGCGCCGATGCTCACGCTGACGAGCTCGCCGCTGGCCGGCTCGAGCGGTATCTGGCCCGAGCAGAACAGGAGGTCGCCGAAACGCACAGCGTGGCTGTAAGGCCCGATCGCCTCGGGCGCATCCGCGGCCACGATCACTACCCGCTCGCCTGGCATCGCCGTCCACGATAGACCGCGCGAGGCCTTCGTGCGGGCACAACAGCCCGATGCGCTACGGTCATGGCGATGCGGCGTGTCGTCAAGGGAGCAGCGCTCGCGACGGCGACAGCAACTGCCGCGCTACTGATCGCCAGCGCTAGCGCGCAGGCGGCGGTGACGCCGGTCGCGTTCACACCATGCACGGCCGCCAGCGCGTCCGGCTTCGCCTGCGCCACGCTCACCGTCCCGGTCGACCCGAGCGGCGCGGTCCCGGGAACCGTGACGCTGTCGATCGAGCGCAAGGTCGCCGTAACGGGAACGGCGACCCAGGCGATCGTCGCCCTCGCCGGCGGGCCCGGCCAAGCGGCCCTCCCGCTCGCAACCTACCTCGAGCAGACGGTCTCCGCGGCGCTCGCGACGCGAGACCTGGTCGTGTTCGACCAGCGCGGCACGGGAACCTCCGGCCCGCTCAGCTGCCCAGCGCTCGAGACCCCGGGCGTGCAGCTCACGCCGGCCGTCGTCGGTGAGTGCTCAACGCAGCTCGGAGCGACGCGCGGGCTCTACGAGACGGATGACTCGGTCGCCGACATCGAGGCGATTCGCGAGGCCCTCGGATACAGCCAGGTCATCATTTACGGGACCTCCTACGGCACGAAGGTCGCATTGCGCTACGCCGAGCAGCACCCGACCGACACCGCCGGTCTGCTGCTCGACTCGACGGTGGCGCCCAACGGCCCCGACGTCTACGGCGCCTCGAGCTTCGCGGCGATCCCCACGATGCTCGCCAACCTCTGCGCCCACCATGCCTGCCGCGGCATCGACGCCGATCCGAGCGCCGATCTGGCGACGCTCGTCACCCGCCTCAACTCGAGTCCCGTGCGGGCGAAGGTGATCACCACCAGAGGCCAGGTCAGACACGTCGAGATCACCGCCGACGCTGTCTTCAACGAGCTGATCTCCGGAGATCTCGACCCGCTGCTGCGGGCGAACCTGCCGGCGGCCCTGCACGCCGCCGTTCACGGCGACTATGCCCTCCTGGCGATGCTCGTCTATATCGCCAACGCACCGGAGGGCGGCGTCAACGACGAGCTCTACCTCGCCACGACCTGCGAGGAGCTGCCATTCCCGTGGAATCGCGCCGACACGCCGAGCGAGCGCGCCACCGAGGCGCTGGCGGCGTTCCAGGCCCTGCCAGCGTCGACGTTCGCCCCTTTCAGCGCAAAGACCGGCTATGACACGAGCGACGCTCCGTACTGCGCGGACTGGGCGTTCGCGACCGCGGCGCCCGAACCGAGCAGCGGCACGCTGCCGAATGTCCCGACGCTGATCATCAGCGGCGCCGAGGACATGCGCACCCCGACCGCCGACGCTGCTGCCGTCGCCCACGAGATCCCCGACGCGACGTTGCTCGTCGTCCCCAACACCGGCCACTCCGTGCTCGGCACGGAGCCGACCAACTGCGCCCAGGACGCGGTCGACGCGTTCTTCCGCGGCGCGGCGATCGTGCAATGCACCAAGACCGCGATACCCGACACGCTCCTGCCGACGCCGGTCCCGCCACGCTCGCTGTCAAAGCTGAAGCCCGCTCCGGGAACGCACGGCCGGTCGGGCAAGACCGTGCGGGCGGTGCTGGACACGCTCTCGCAGTCGATCGAGGTCGGCGTTGACAACTACCTCAACGGTTCCTCGCTCTCGGCAACAGTTCGCTTCGGCGGCCTGCGCGCCGGCTGGGGGTCGTTCTCACTCAGCGGCCTGGACCTGCACGGCTATTCCTACCTGCCCGGGATCACGGTCAGCGGCGTTTACGCAACGAAGTCGAAGACCTACACGCTCAGGATCGGCGGCGGCAAAGCGGCGGACGGCGATCTGATCTTCGAAATGAAGCAGAAGAGAGTCACCGGCACGCTCGGGGGCGTCGCCATTGACACGACCGACAAGAAGCTGAGCACGCAGAGCTACGCGATCCGCGCGAGTGCCGCGCAGTTCTCCGGCCACGCCCTCGCGACGCGGCTCGCGGGTCAATAGCAGGCAGGCCGCTGTGGCGAACGCGCTCGCAGCCGAGGCGTCGCCGTATCTTCGCCAGCACGCCGAGAACCCAGTCGACTGGCTGCCCTGGGGCGCTCTGGCACTCGAGCGCGCGCGGGAGCGCGATCTGCCGCTATTCGTCTCGATCGGCTACGCCGCCTGCCACTGGTGTCACGTGATGGAGCACGAGTCGTTCTCGGACCCCGCGACCGCAGCGCTGCTGAACGAGCGCTTCGTCTGTGTCAAGGTCGACCGCGAGGAGCGTCCGGACCTCGACGGCGTCTACATGGAGGCGGTCCAGCTGATGACCGGGCGCGGCGGCTGGCCGCTCAACGTCTTCCTCACGCCTGACCAGGCGCCGTTCTTCGGCGGTACGTACTGGCCACCGCAGCCACGCCACGGCATGCCCTCGTTCGCTCAGGTGCTCGCGGCGGTCTCGCAGATTTGGAGCGAGCAACGAGACGAAGCGACCGACGTGGCCAAACGCCTCACGGAGCGCCTACGCGAGAGCGCAAACCTGGAAGCGGCTGACACGCCGATCGACGAGGCGACGCTTGAGGGCGCGCTGGCGCGGCTGTGCGAGTCCTACGACGCGCGAGACGGCGGCTTCGATGGGGCGCCGAAGTTCCCACCGCACTGCGCGCTCGAGCTGCTGCTGCGCCGCGGCGAGCTCGAGATGTCGATCGCGACGCTGCGGGCGATGGCGCGCGGGGGCATCTGCGACCAGGTCGGTGGCGGCTTCGCGCGCTACTCGGTCGACGCGACATGGACTGTGCCGCACTTCGAGAAGATGCTCTACGACAACGCGCTGCTGGCCCGCACCTTTCTGCACGGCTGGCAGCTGAGCGGCGAGGGGCTGCTGCTGCGCACCTGCCGCGAGACGCTCGACTTCTGCCTGCGCGAGCTGCGCGCGCAGGACGGCAGCTTCTACTGCTCGCTGGACGCCGACAGCGAGGGCGTCGAGGGCCGCTACTACCTCTGGACGCTGCAGGAGCTCGAGCAGGTGCTGGGCGAACGCGCGCCGGACGCGATCGAGTACTTCGGTGCGAGTGCTGCGGGGAACTTCGAGGGCGCCAATGTGCTCGTCGCAATCGGGCCGGAACCGCCCGATCGCTCCTCGATCCGAGAGAAGCTTCGGCTGGCGCGGGACAGTCGTGTTCGGCCGGGGCTGGATGACAAGCGGCTGACTGCCTGGAACGCCCTGATGATCGCGGCGCTCGCCGACGCCGGCGCGGCGCTTGAGGAGCCGGTCTACCTCGATGCGGCGGTCGCCGCGGCCGAGTTCGTCTGGCGCGAGATGCGGGATGGCGACGGGCGGCTCCTGCGGAGCTATGGCGCGGGCGGCGCGCATCTGCAGGCCTATCTCGAGGACCACGCGTTCCTGCTCGAAGCGCTGCTGACGCTCTACGAATCGACGTTTGACGAACGCTTCTTCGTGTGGTCGGTCGAACTCGCCGACGCGCTGCTCGATCGCTTTCGCGACACGGAGCGAGACGGCTTCTTCGTCAGCGCCCGCGACGGCGAGCGGCTGATCGCCGAGCGCAAGGAGCTCGAGGACCACCCGATCCCCGCCGGCTCATCGAGCGCAGCGCTCGGCCTGCTGCGTCTCGCCGCGCTGAGCGGCGAGAGCCGCTACGAGGACGCGGCGCTCGGCGCAATCCGCCTGGGAGCCCGCGTCGCGCCGCGCTTCCCGACGGCCTTCGCCTACCTCCTCTGCGCCGCCGACCTTCAGCTCGCCGACGTCAAGGAGATCGCGCTCGTCGGGCCCAACCTGGCGCCGTTTGCGCGTGTCCTCCGCGAACGCTACCTGCCTCACATCGTGCTGGCCGGAGCGCGCGATGGCTCCGTAAGCGCGGTCCCACTGCTCGCAGGCCGCTCGGCCGATCCCGGCGTCACGGCGGCCTACGTGTGCGAGCGCTTCGTCTGCCAGGCGCCGGTGAGCACGCCGGGCGAGCTGGCCACGGCGTTCGGGTGGGTGCGTGCACCCACCCGGTGATCGGTGCATGCGCCGAGGCGTCCCGTCTAGAGGATCTGGAGGTAGCGGTCGAGCTCCCAGGGCGTGACCTGCACGCGGTACTCGTCCCACTCGCGGCGCTTGATCTCGATGTAGCGGTTGAAGGTGTGCTCGCCGAGCGTCCGCAGCGCGAGCTCGGAGTCGGCGGTCAGCTCGACCGCGGCGCCGAGCGTCTCGGGGAGCTGCTCGATGCCGAGCCGGCGGCGCTCCTCGGGCGCCAGGTGATAGAGGTTGCGCTCCATCGGCTCGGGCAGCTCGTAGCCCTTCTCGATCCCCTCGAGACCCGCCTGCAGCAGGGCCGCGAACGTCAGGTAGGGGTTGCAGGCGGGGTCGGGGCAGCGCAGCTCCATGCGCATCGCCGCCTCGTTGCCCGGGTGGAAGAGCGGGACACGGACCAGAGCCGAGCGGTTGCGCCGCGACCAGGCGACGTAGACCGGCGCCTCGTAGCCGGGGACGAGGCGCTTGTAGGAGTTGACCCACTGGGCGAAGATCGAGCAGATCTCGCGCGCGTGTCGCAGCTGGCCGGCGATGAACCCCTTGCCCGCCGCGGACAGGTGGTAGTGGTCGTCGCCGTCGAAGAACGCGTTCTTGCCGCCGGCGAAGAGCGACTGGTGGGTGTGCATGCCGGAGCCGTTCTCGCCGAACAGGGGCTTGGGCATGAACGTCGCGTGCCAGCCGTAGCTCAGCGCCAGCTCCTTGACGGTGATGCGATAGGTGACGCAGTCGTCGGCCATCTTCAGCGCGTCGGCGTAGCGGATGTCGATCTCGTGCTGCGAGGGGCCGGCTTCGTGGTGGCTGTACTCGACGTGGATGCCGAGCTGCTCGAGGGCGATTGACGTGTCGCGGCGGGCGCCCGATCCGGCGTCGAGCGTCGTCAGGTCGAAGGAGCCACCGGTGTCCAGTGGCTCGGTGCCGGCCGCGTCGCGAAAGAGGAAGTACTCGAGCTCCGGGCCGACGTTGAACGCGTCGAAGCCGAGGTCCTTCGCGCGCTGGACGGCGCGGCGCAGGATGTGCCGCGGGTCGCCTTCGTAGGGGGTGCGCTCGGGCGTGAGAATGTCGCAGAAGATGCGCCCGACGCCCTGCTCCTCGGGGCGCCAGGGCAGCACGGCGAACGTGCTCGCGTCGGGCATCGCGATCATGTCGGACTCCTCGATCGCGTTGAAGCCGGTGATCGATGAGCCGTCGAAGGCGATCCCGTGCTCGAAGGCTGCGTCCAGCTCGGCGGCGTTGATCGAGAACGACTTGAGCTGACCGAGGATGTCGGTGAACCAGAAGTTGATGAAGCGGACCTTGCGCTCGGCAACGATCGCCTTGACGTCGTCCGCGGTGATTGGCTTGGCGGCCATGATCTTGAGCTCCTAATCGCAGTCCACCGCGCGGGAGGCACGAGCGGCCGTTACATAGGCACCCTAAATGATCGGCTCGGCGTCGGGCGCTTTGCGCCACCGCCGTGCGGGGCGAGCTAGAGCGTCGCGGCGTTGCGAGGCTCGGCGGGCGGCGCGGGCGCGGCGCTGGGGCGTGGCTGCGCGCCGTCGTGGCCGGCGAGCCAGGCGCGAGCCCATTGCTTGAGCTCCGAGAGCGCGGGAGCGAGCTCACGGCCCTTGCGTGTGAGTGCGTACTCGACGCGCACGGGGGGTCCTGGGTGGACGGTTCGCGCGACGAGGCCCCACGCTTCGAGTTCCTTGAGTCGGTCCGAGAGCATCCGGTCGGAGAGGTCGGTGACCGCGCTGGCGATCTGGGAGAAGCGCAGTGAGCCGCTCTGGATGAGGATCTCGATGATCGCCCCGGTCCAGCGGCGACCGATCAGCTCTACGGCGCGGTGGTAGAGGGGGCAGCACGACGGCGTGCTCCAGCCCTCGCGCTCCCCGCCGTCGACATCGTCGACAGCGGGCTCACCTTCACGTACGTATGACCCTGACGCCATGGCGTAGGTGTACTACGCGGCGCGCAGCGTCCTCGAGTCCTCGACGGAACCGTCGACGGGGACATCGCCTGCCACGTTGACCATCGCCGTGAACACCTCGAGCGAGGCGAACGCGATCGCCTCGAGCAGCTGCTCATCGGTCCAGTCGGCCTCGTGCGCCTCCTCGTGGAGGTACGCGGGCAGCGGGCCACGGCTGTCGAGCGTCGCCTTGAGGTAGCGCAGCAGCGCCGCCTCCTTGGGGTCGCCCGACTCGAACTCGCGCGCCTTCGCGACCTCGTCGAGGCCGAGACCGGCGGAGCGTGCTGTGCGGCCGTGCAGCGCGATGCCGGGCGCTGAGCCGTACTGCTCGGCCACGGCAAGCGAGATCCGCTCGAGCGTTCCTACGCTCAGCGTCCCACGACGCAGCTCAGCGCGGAAGCGCGCGTAACCGCGCAGCGCCGCCGGCGAGCCCGCGAGCACGCCGAGGAAGTTCGGCAGCTGACCACCGGTCGAGAGTGCGCCACGCAGTACCGGCATCGAGGCATCGGGCGCAGTTAGATCGTCGTGGATTTGGAACCTGCTCATCGTCGTCTTCATCGCACTCACGCTTTGCTTTTTGTTTGTCGCTTTACCTTCTGCTTACAACTTACCTTTGGTAAGGATACTACGTTCGGCTCGCAATTCAAGCCTTTACCCGGGTATTCCGCATCTGAAACGCGTACGGCGCCCTTTGGTTGCAGAGTTCGCCCTTCGGCATCGGCTTCCTGTCTAGGGAATACGCGCGCCGGGGCGACGCGGATGCCTTATCGGCGCGGGCGGCGCCGGCTGAGGTCAGTGTCCGGCGACGGCCGCGACGAACGAGGCGATGTCGTTTGCGTCCCGGCCGGAGTAAAGATCGGTAGGCATCTGACCGCCGGGGCCGGAGAAGCCGTTCGCCAGCGCGTAGAGCACGAGCGCCTTCTGTGGACGCAGCACGTCGAGGTCCGGGCCGATGCGCGCAACGGCGTTGACGGCGTGGAGCGTGTGGCAGGTGGCGCAGGTTCTCGCGAACAGCTGGCGGCCGGTGGCCTCGTCGGCGGTCAGGTGGATGCCGTGCGGCCCGTTGCGCGGCGCGTCACGCCCGTTGTGGATCGCGATGATGATCGCGACGGAGATAGCTGCCGCTGACACGAGCGTGAGCAGGCCGATCGCGCCGAGCATCGAGAGCTTGTCTCGGCGACGCTCCTCTTTGCTCTCCGCAGCCACGGCCGGAACATATCTGATGCGGCTGATCATGAGCGACGTTGCGGCGGGCCGAGCGGCGAGGCGCCGCGGGACGCGACCTGGGAATGGAAAGACCCCGCCTTGCGACGGGGTCTTTCTTTAGCGGGCCTGTAAGCCGGATTCTGTCGTGAGCAGCCATCCATCTGAGCGGCCTACCTGGACCTCGGCGGGCAGCCTACGAGCGGTCCTGCTTGGCCTTGCATCGGGTGGGGTTTGCCTGGCCGCCGCGTCACCGCGACGCCGGTGCGCTCTTACCGCACCATTTCACCCTTACCGGCGCGCAACTCACGTGTGGCCGCGCGCTTAGGCGGTGTCTTTTCTGTGGCACTTTCCCGCGGGTTTCCCCGGGTCGCCGTTAGCGACCACCCTGCCCTTTGATGTCCGGACTTTCCTCGAAGGCGAACCTCCGCGGCTGCTTGGCCTGCCGGGTGACAGTAGCGCGCGCGGGCGCGGGGCGCCAGTGCGCAGCGCGGCAGGCGGGTCGTCGCGCGGCCGGACGCGGGGCGCAGACGCGGTCGGGCAGCCGGGCGAGCTCAGAGCAGTGAGCGCATCACCCCCACGACGCGCCCGAGGATTCGGACGTCGCTGCTGCGGATCGGCTCCATCGCTGCGTTATCGGGCTGCAGGCGGACGTGATCGGCTTCGCGGAAGTAGCGCTTGACCGTGGCCTCCTCACCGATCAGCGCGACGACGATCTCGCCGTTGGCCGCGTGCTCCTGCGAGCGAACCACCACGAGGTCGCCCTCGATGATCCCGGCGTCGCGCATCGACTCGCCGCGAACGCGCAGGAGGAAGGTCCCGTCGTCTCCACCGGCGGCCTGCGGCACGGAAACGTAGTCCTCGATGTTCCCCTCGGCCAGGACTGGTTGGCCGGCGGCGACCGTGCCGAGCAACGGTAGTCCAGCGGGGCGCACCATCGCTCCGGCGTCGCGAACCACCCGATGCAGCAACTCGAGCGCGCGCGGCTTGGACGGGTCGCGGCGCAGCATGCCGAGCTGCTCTAGGTTCGCGAGGTGCTGATGCACCGTCGAGGACGAAGCAAGCCCGACGGCCTTGCCGATATCCCGAACCGTCGGCGGATACCCGTGCTGGGAGCCGTACTCTTCGATGAAGTCGAGGATCTCCTGCTGGCGTTTGGTCAGATCCACCCGAGCCTCCTTGACGCAACCCCACTTGAACCGAACACTTGTTCGTGGACCTTAGCGCCCGCCCAGGACGGAATCAAGCGCCTATACTCGCTGGTCCTGCGCCTGTGGCGGAATTGGTAGACGCGCAAGGTTGAGGGCCTTGTGGGGAGATTTCCCCGTGATGGTTCGAGTCCATTCAGGCGCATCTGAAAGCCCCGCGTGGCGGGGCTTTTCTGCTGTTGTGGATGCCGGCGGCTTTTGGGGCGCCGGCAGGCCGTGAGAACAAACGTGGCGTCAGGTGCGTCCGTTTCGTCCGGTGGCGTGAACGTAGCGGCCACTAAACGCTGGGCGGATGCATCACACACGCGGGTTCGACCCGGGCGGGGAAGTTAGGCTGAGCCGGATGGATCCACGACTGCTTGATGAGTTGGTCGATTGGCTCCGCGTGCCGTCGATCTCGACGGGCGGGGGCGACCCCGGTGACATCGCGCGCGCGGCGACTTGGGTGATCGACCGGGTTCGCACAGCCGGTGGCAGTGGCGAGCTCGTGCACATTGCCGACGGAAACCCGCTTGCCGTTGGCGAGCTCCGCGCAAGCGACCCTGCGGCGCCGACGATCCTGATCTACGGTCACTACGACGTCCAAGGTGCCGGAGCAGCCGAGCTGTGGCACTCACCACCTTTTGAGCCGACGATCCGCGACGGCCGCATCTACGCGCGTGGCGCATGCGATGACAAGGGCAACTTCCTCCCGCTGTTGCACGTGGCGTGCGCGATGGCCGCCGCCGGAGAGCTGCCGGTCAACGTCAGAGTGCTCGTCGAGGGCGAGGAGGAAATGGGAGGCGGTGCCGTCACAACATGGCTTCGCGCGGACGGGCGCGGCGCAGACGCGGCGATCGTTTTCGACGCGCTGATGCCTGATCCCGAAACGCCTGCGATCACGGTCGGCTTGCGCGGCGCGGTGAAGCTTGACCTCCAGGTGCGGACCGCCGAGCACAACCTGCATTCCGGGCTTTACGGCGGCAGCGTGCTGAATGCGCTGCACGTCCTACAACTCATCCTGGCCGAGGTGCTGCCCGGGCCTGACGGCAGGGTGCGGGAGGAGCTGCGCGAAGGGATCATCGCTCCGTCGGCGGCTGAGCTCTCCTCCTGGCAGCGTCTGCCCTCGGGCGATGAGCTGATCGAGGACAGTGGCGGTAGGCCTGTGTATCCCGGAGCCGGCGGCGAGTACTACCTGCGCAACGGTGCCGACGCGTCACTTGACCTCAACGAGATCGCCGGCGGCGAGCCCCGAACGATCGTTCCGGCGCAAGCGCATGCAACGCTCACGCTGCGCCTCGCACCGGGGCAGGATCCTCGGCGCATGCATGCGGTCCTCAGCGGCCTGCTGCGCTCCGCGCTGCCCGACGGCGCCGTGCTCGAAGAAACGGGAGTGATGTACGCCGAGCCCGCGCTGTTCGAGCCCGAGGAGCCAGCGCTCCGGCTCGCCGCCGATGCGCTGCGACGCGCCTGCGGAACCGAGCCGGTGTTCATTCGCTGCGGTGGCAGCATTCCGATCGTCGCCGAGATGGCAGGTCGCGGATACCCGGTGATCGTGGCTGGCTTTGGACTCGCCGAGGATCAGATCCACGCGCCGAACGAGTCCTACGCCCTGCGCAGCTTGGAATGGGGCGAGGCGGCCGCGCGTGAGCTGTACAGCGCTCTCGCGGCACTCCCCGCACGCACTTGACCGTCAGCTGGTGGATCGCGATCCTGCGCCTGAAACACCGTGGCGGACGTATCACGAACCCTGAAGCTGTACTTGAGGGCCTTGTGAGCGCTTGGCCCGGGGAGGTTCGAGTCCCCTCAGATGCATGGGAGAAAGCCCCGCAAAGCCGGGGGCGTTCTGGGCTGAGCAACGGTGCGAGGGTCGCGCGCTTGTCGGCAGCCTGCGCAGCTTTGCCCACCCTTGACGCGGTTTCTCGCGCTTAGAGCATCTAATTCAGTCGAGCAGGAGATTGGGGGTGCTACCTTCGTTTTCAGGCGATTGGAGTCGATTGAGGTGCTTGGTACCGTCGGTCTGAAGCTCTCAGACCGAAACGTTTTCGACGGCGAGCGAATCTCGCCCGCTGCCATCTCCACCTCGTTTGGAGGTGAGCCAGATGGGTGATCTGTCATGCCCGGCCTGCGGGCTCGTGCTCTATGGGCGTGGTGTCGAACGGCTCAGTCCGCGCCATTGCCCGCGGTGCATAGCGCTGAGTCGGCGTCTCGTGGCGCTGGTCGAGGTTGACGTGCAAGCGGGAGTACCCGAGCTACGCGTTGACGGCGCGGCGGTACGAGCTGAGGACGCTCGCCCGGCCCGCGCCAAGCAGCGGGCGGGCGATCAGAACGAGGCGAACCCATTCAGCTCGCCCGACATCGCAACACCGTGACACCCGGCCGGTCCGGCCGGCTCAGCTGGAAGCCGCGGCACAGCTCGCCCAAAAGCTAATCCCAGGCCACGTACGCGCCGATACATGGCCTTGCGCGCGGTCGCGATTCGGACTCGTGCGCGCACCGGGCTTCCTCGTTCAGGCGTAGCGAACGGACAACAGAGATTTTGATGCGCGCGATCGAGGACCAGAACACCGGAGGCGCCCGTAAGCGGGCCCAGCTCCGCGTTGGACTGGAAGCGCGCGAGGTGCGACTGCCTCGCGCGTTGTCACAGCCACAGGTGACGAGCCTGCGCCCGCCGACGACACACCAGCAGCACGCATCGGTCGGCGTGCTCTCCTCGCACCGTGGCGAGAGCCTGGTCCGCGACGCGACCAACGGCGACGTCGGCCCGCCGCCCGGCCAAGGCAGCGGCCGCGCGCCGTTTGATGCTCGGCCGGTCGCAGAGGTGGTGAGCGATCGCCGTAACCTCGCCGCCGTCCTCGACACCTCCGACGATGCGATCACCACGAGCTCGCTCGACGGCATCTTCCTGTCCTGGAATCGCGGCGCCGAGCAGCTCTACGGCTACACGGCGCAGGAGGCGATCGGACAGTCTCTAGACCTGATCAGCCCGCCCGGCCAGCGCGCGACAGACCACCTCAACTGGGACCGGCTGCTCAACGATGAGCCGGTGCGCTCGCTGGAGACGGTGCGCGAGACCAAGGACGGGCGGACGGTGATCGTCTCCGTGACGCGCTCGCTGATCCTCGACGCCGGCGGTAGCGTCGTCGGCGTCGCGTCGGTCGGGCGCGACATCACGGAGGCGAAGCGGACCCAGGCGCTACTCGCCGCGGCGCACGCGAAAGCCGTTGCCGCATCGGAGATGAAGTCGCGCTTCCTGGCGAACATGAGCCACGAGATCCGCACGCCGATGAATGGCGTGCTCGGCATGACGGAGCTGCTGCTCGACACCGAGCTGAGCGACGACCAGCGCGAGCTTGCAACACAAGTTGCACGCTCGGGCGAGGACATGATGCGGATCATCAACGACATCCTCGACGTCTCGAAGATCGAGGCCGGACGGCTCGAGATCGACGCCTGCGATTTCACGATCCGCGGGACCATCGAGCAAGCGTGCGCAGTCGGCCAGCTCGAGGCTTCGGCAAAGGGAGTTGCGCTTGAGTTGCAGATCGGCGAGGAGATCCCGCTGCGCGCCCACGGCGACGACCGCCGACTGCGCCAGGTACTGCGCAACCTGGTCGCCAACGCCGTCAAGTTCACCAGCGACGGTGCGGTGACGGTGCGGGTCAACGGGCGGACGGCGACCGGAGGCGGCACGCTCCTGCAAATCGAGGTCAGCGACACCGGGATCGGGATCGACTCGACGACCCTCGACCACATGTTCGAGGCGTTCACCCAGGCCGACGCCTCGACGACACGGCGCTACGGCGGCAGCGGACTCGGGCTGGCGATCGCGCGCGACCTCGTAGCGTTGATGGGCGGGACGATGGGGGCAACGAGCCGCCTCGGCGAGGGCAGCACGTTCTGGTTCGAACTCGAGCTTGCCGACCCGATCGACGGCGACGAGATCGCCGGCGTCGGGGCGTAACCGTCCAGCACAGGCTCAGATTGCAACCATTGGCAGCGACGGCCTGAGGTCCGCGGGCCTAACCTGTCGCCATGCCCGCCGTGAGTCCCGGTCGCGACGAGGGTCGAGCCCACCGCACGCACCAGCCAGGACGGCGCCAGATCGGCGGGCGGTACCACCGTCCGTTCGATAGCGTCCCGCGCGATCTCGGACTTGAGTAGCTCGTTTCGCCTATCGGGCGCGGTCGTGTGGACCGCCGGGATCGCCGTCCTCTCGGCCCTCTACATGGGTCTCGTCGTCCCGATCGGGTTCGGTCCGGACGAGGCCGAGCACATTCTCAGGGCCTATCAGGTGTCGCTCGGCCACATGCTCCCGCAGGTCGTGAACTGCACGATGCACCACCATCTTTTTTCGTGCCGCGGCAACCTGAACGGCCGGCTGGTACCGAAGCGCCGGGCCGGTGGTGAGGTCTCACTCGGCCTCCTGAACGTCCTCGACCACCTTTACTCCGTCTCCCATTCTAAGAGCAGGCCGCTCCACTTCAAGGCAACGGATTACGCACCCGTCCTGAGCGCCACCCTCGGATCGAAGCTGGCGTTCGGGCATTTCGAGAACACGGCCCTCTACTCGCCGGTCAACTACATACCGGCGGCGATCATCTTCTGGGTCGCCCGGCACGTCAACGAGCCCGTGATCGGTGCGATCTTCGCCGCGCGCCTGTTCACGGGGTTCGTGTGGGCGAGCGTGGTAACCGCGGCCGTCGCGATCACTCCGCGCTGGAAGTGGCTGTTCTCGCTCGTCGTGCTCGTGCCGACGGCGCTTTCGCAAGCCACCGTCGTCTCCGCCGACTCGGCGGCGCTCGGAGTCATCGCGCTGACCACCGCCTACGCCCTCTACCTGGCCGATCGGGGCGCCGCGCTACGCAAGCGCGAGGTCGCTCTGCTCAGTCTTCTCGGACTGCTGGTCGGGCTGCTGAAGTTCCCACTCGTTCTCGTGCTCGTAGCGATAATCGCGCTTCTGAGCGGCGTCCTCGGAACCGGCGCCGGGCGCCGCTGGCGCGCCACCGCGATCGCGCTTCCCGGCGTGGTCGCAGCGGTCTGGTGGGACGTCGCATCCAACGCCTCCTTCGTCCCCTACCGCGACGTCGTATACCAGCCGAAGAACCGCGTGTTCATCAGTCAGCCGGCACAGGAGCACTATCTCCTGAGCCACCTCCTGAACATCCCCGCATTGTTTTGGAATACGGCGATTGCCGGCAACCTCTTCAAGCTAAACGAGGTTGCGGGCACCGTTGGCGAGTGGGGCTTGCCGGAGTGGTTCGCGATCGCCTGGCTCGTCCTCTTCGTGCTGCTCGCGTGTGGCAGCGACGAGGGACCCGGCGTCGGGCGGACCGTCCGCGGCTGGATCAGCTGGACTCTCGTCACCTACTTCCTCGCGACGGTGATCGCGATCTACATCACATGGACGGCGGTCGGTGCGTCGCAGATCAGCGGTATGCACGGCCGCTACTTCACGCTGGTCCTGGTTCTTGCGGTGCCGCTCTTCGCGGGCCTGGGCGGCCGTCGGCTGCGAATCGACTCGCGAATCACGGCCTACTCGGTGATGGTGATCAGCGCGCTATCGGCCGCCTGGATGTTCTCCTATACGGCGCAGCGCTACTACGCCAAGCCGCCGTGGTGGGTCTTTGCGCACGTAACGTCGGTGCTGTTCTGAGGCAGCGTCGCGCGGTCCACCTGGGAGAGCCCGAGTGAGCCGGCGCGCGCCGCCGCCCTCGCTGCGAGGCTTCGACGACGTGCAGTCGCAGCGCAACACACGCGTGCGTGCCGCGGCGGTGCTGGTAGCGGTCCTCGCCGGCACCGCCGTCGCGACGCTCGTCCCCGGGGCCGGGGCCGGTGAGCCGCGCGCCGCGGCGCACGCTGCGCAGGCCGGCGGCTCTGTCGATCCGACTGCGCTTTCAAAGCAGGTATCGCAGCTCGCTGATCTCACCGCCGGCGAGTGGGCGACACACGAGGACGCCAAGGGAGGTTTCGATGATCCCGTGGACGGCCGCGTGGTTGGCGACTACGGCGTCTCGATGATCGGCGAAGCGCTCGTCGCGGCCGGTGTCGACTCGGGCAACCAGGCGCTGGTCGACGACGGCCTGTCGGCCGAGCTATCAGAGATCGCGCACGCCGACGAGGGCGGGTTCGAGCTGCTCTCGCTGAGCGACGCCTACTCCTACGACGAGGCGCACCTCGCCGGCAACCCTTCATGGACAAACGCGCGCCCGCGCCTGGCGCGCTTCCTGCGCCGGCATGGCCCGCCGATCTCGAAGCAGGGACTCTGTTACGCGAGTCCCCACTGCTACAACAACCTGAAGCTGGTTTCAGCCCTCGCCGAGCTCGCGCTGCAACACACCGGTCTTCGGGGCTACCGTTCGGATGCCCTCTTGGGCAACCCCCGGGGTGTCCGCGACCAGACGCTCGCCTGGCTGCACCAAGCGGTGGGACACGCCGGGAGTGGCGCCTATCGAGTCGGTGACCCGGCGTTCTCCGGCGCCGGCATCCTCAGCGACCCGACCGAGAACCCGCTCGCCTACCACGTGCTGTCAACGCTGATACTCGGCAAAGCGATCCTGCTGCTCGGCGCGCGCACACCGCCCGCGGCGCTCGATGCCTTCAATCGCACCGCGGAGGCGCTGGTCGGTCTGATGGCGCCGGACGGCGACGACAGCTACATCGGGCGCGGGCAGGCACAGGTCTGGACCGTCGCGGCGACGATCGACGCGCTCGCGACTGCGGCCGAGCTGAGCACCGATCCGACGTGGCGCGGGCGCTACCTGAGCGCCGCAACCGTCGCCCTCTGGCGGCTCAAGGCGCTCTATCCGACTGACGGCTGGGGCTTCCCGCTGGTTCCCCGCTTCGTCGGCGAGAACCTGCCGACGAACTACAACGGGATCGACCACTACGCGAACACGGTCGAGTACGACGGACTCGCGCTGTGGGCGCTCGATGACGCGGCGATCCAGCTGCAGGGCGCGCAGGACGCGGCGGAGGAGCCGCTGCCGAGCGAGAGCGACGGCGCATTCATCGATCCCTCGCACACGCAGTTCGCGGCAGTCACGCAAGGTGGCCTCTGGTATGCGGTGCACGCGGTCAACAGCAACCCCGGAGACGCCCGCTACGGCTTCGGTCTCGTCGCGGCCGAACTCGACACCGTGACCGGCTGGCGATCGGTCCTGCCGCAGCGCCCGCTGACCCGCAACGCCAGTGTCGGAGGTCTCGCGATGCTCTCGCGCCGAACAACCTTCTACCCCGTAGGGCGAAGAATCAGCGCCTCGAGCAGCGGCATCGTCACGATCTTCGGTCGCTGGAGCACCGGCCGTGACATCGTCGATCGGGGCACACAATGGACGTTCTCGCCGACGGCTGCCGGCGAAGGCGTGATGCTGTCTTTTAATACCGAGCCGCGCTCGGCGTACGCGCTCCAGGTCTGGTACGAGGCCGGTGCGCGGCTTGCTCGCTCGCGTCAGGGAGTCACGGTCGACGAGCCGGATGGCTCGATCCAGGCCTACCTGCTGAACGTCCCTGTGCACATATCGACTTCGAACACCGCCAGCTCGGCCTACTCCGCAAACCTTCACAGCCTGGTCCTGACGATCCCCCCCGCCCCGGCCGCTCGCCAGATCACCTACACGACGCTGCTCGCGGACACGGCGCCGACGCCGGGCGCCACAGGCCTCAGCGGGACCAGCGGGGCCAGCGGACCGTCCGGGCAGACCGGCAGCACTGGTCATAGCGGCGCGAGCGGCAGCTCCGGCGCGAGCGGGGGAACTGGGTCGACCTAGAGGCTGTCTTGCGGCAACGCCGGTCTCATCTCGCTGGCGCGGCGCGGCGCGTGCAATGCTGGATTGGTGAACGCCTACCAGCTCGAGGTTCTTCGCTACCCGATCGACGCTGCGGCGCGCGAGCGCCTCGTCGAGCGCGCGCGCAAGCTCGTTTGGATCGGCCTCGCCTGGCACTGCGTCGAGGCCGGGGTCGCGCTCGCGGCGGGGTTGGTCGCCTCCTCCATCGCGCTCGTCGCCTTCGGCGCCGACAGCCTTATCGAACTGCTCGCCGGCGGCATCGTGCTGTGGCGCTTCGGGGCGATCCGCTCCGGATCGGACGCGGCCGAGCACACCGGTCACCGCCTGATCTCGGTGAGCTTCTTCGCCGTCGCCGCTTATGTGCTGGCCACGTCACTCGACGACCTGATCGGCGCGCACCATCCGGCGAGCAGCTGGGTCGGCATTGCGCTCGCGCTGCTCGCGCTGACGACGATGCCGCCGCTCTCGCTCGCCAAGCGTCGCGTGGCGGACCGGCTCGCGTCAGCCACGGCCCGCGGCGAGAGCCGCCAGACGATGCTCTGCGCCTACCTCGCGCTGGCTCTGCTCGTAGGTCTCGCCGGGAACGCGCTGCTCGGGCTCTGGTGGCTCGATCCGGCGGCGGCGATCGTCATCGCCGCCGTCGCGGCGCGCGAAGGCGCCCATGCCTGGCGCGGCGAGGGCTGTTGTGCGGCGCTCCCGCTCTCAGCCGGCGGGACGCACGCACACACCGGCCACTGAGACGAACGACGTCGGGCGCCTGTGCCTCAGGCGAGCCTCCCGGCCCGCCGTTCAGCGAGCGAGCGCTGTCTCGATCTGGCTGAGCTCGTCGGCGCTGAGCTCGAGGTTTGCGAGTGCGGCGACGTTCTGCTCCAGTTGCGCCACGCTGCTCGCGCCGATCAGCGCTGAGGTCACGCGCTCGTCGCGCAGGACCCAGGCGATCGCGAGCTGGGCCAGCGATTGGCCGCGGCCTTGCGCGATCTCGTTGAGCGCGCGTACCCGGTCAAGGGTCTCGTCGCTGAGGGCGCCGGCGTCCAGCATCTCGCCGATACGCACACGGGAGTCGGCCGGCACTCCGTCGAGATATCGATCGGTGAGCAATCCCTGAGCGAGCGGCGAAAAGACGATCGAGCCGACCCCATGGCGTCCGAGGACGTCGAGCAGACTGGCTTCGATCCAGCGGTCGAGCATTGAGTAGCGCGGCTGGTGGATCAGTAGCGGCGTGCCGAGGCGCCGCAGAATCTCGATCGCCTGCTCGGTGGGCTCCGCCGGGTAGTTGCTGACCCCGACATAGACCGCCTTGCCTTGGCGGACGGCGGCGTCGAGGGCGCCCATCGTCTCCTCGAGCGGCGTGACGGGGTCGGGGCGGTGATGGTAGAAAATGTCGACGTAGTCCAGCCGCATGCGCGCAAGACTCTGATCGAGGCTCGAGAGCAGGTACTTGCGCGAGCCGAGGTCGCCGTAAGGACCCGGCCACTGGTCATAGCCCGCCTTCGTCGAAATGATCAGCTCGTTGCGGTAGGGCGCTAAATCCTCGCCGTAGATACGACCGAAGTTGGTCTCGGCGGCGCCGTAGGGTGGGCCGTAGTTGTTGGCCAGGTCAAAGTGGGTGATGCCGAGGTCGAAGGCGCGGCGCAGGGTTGCCCGCATGCCCGCGAGTGGCCGGTCGTCGCCGAAGTTCTGCCACAGGCCGAGCGAGATCACCGGCAACTCGATGCCGCTGGCGCCGACGCGCCGGTAGCGCATGTCGCCGTAGCGTCCGGCATCGGGGACGTATTCGGGGTTGGCGCGGGCGGGGTTGTAGGGCATTGCTGGAAGGCACCGCTCAGAAGCAGCCGGGGGCGGTTGCGGCCGCTTTCAGGTTATAGATGCAGCCGCATTGCTCGCGATCTGCTCGCGCTAGGGTCTGGTCCGATGAGCGAGCGATTCCTCGTGACCGGCGCTTACGGCTGCATCGGCGCGTGGACGGTTGCGCAACTCGTTCGCGAGGGGGTCGAGGTCGTCGGTGTCGATGCCGGCGACGACGACCGCCGCCTGCGCGATCTGCTGAGCGAGGAGGAGCTGGCGCGTGCTGCCTTCGTGCGGGCCGACATTTCGGAGCCGGCGCAGGTCGCGCTCTGCTTTACCCGCGAACCGACCCACGTCATCCATCTGGCCGCGCTTCAGGTGCCGGATTGCAGGAAGAACCCGGTTCTTGGTGCGGCGGTCAACGTCGTTGGAACCGTCGCGCTGTTTGCCGCGGCGGCAGCCGCGGAACTCGACACGCCGGTCGTGTTCGCCAGCTCGGTGGCGGCGTTCGCGGCCGTCGACGGGGGCGGTGGCGCCGCGGTCGATCCGAGCGGTCCTCCTGACACGCATTACGGCGTTTTCAAGGTCGCCAACGAGGGCACCGCCCGGGTATTCGCGATGGAGTCGGGGCTCAATAGCATCGGCCTGCGCCCGCACGTGGTCTACGGCGCCGGCCGCGATCGCGGTTTGACGGCTGATCCCACGTTCGCGATGGAAGCCGCCGCACAGGGTCTCGGCTACACGATCGCCTACAGCGGTCGCTGCGAGATGCAGTACGCGCCCGACGTTGCAGCAGCGTTCATCGCCGCAGCGCGCGCCGCGTTCACTGGCGCCACCGTCGTCAACGTCCCCGGCACCAGCGTGCTGATCGACGAGGTCGTCACGGAGATCGAGCGTGTCATCCCTGAGGTCGCGGGCCGGATCGAGGTCAGCGGGCCGGCGCTGCCGTTTCCCGACCAGCTCGACTCCGGCGCGTTCGCCGACATTGTCGGCAGCGTGCCGTTGACGCCGCTGAGCGAGGGCGTGGCGGCGACGATCGCGCACTTCCGCCGCTGATCGGTGGAGCGAATCCGGCACGCCGCTAGCGTTGCACGCGGGCGCCGGCGCCCGCCACCAGCGCCTCGACCTCCGCGAGCGTCGCGGTCGATGTGTCGCCGGGTGTCGTCATCGCGAGCGCGCCGTGCGCCGCACCGTACTCCACAGCTTTCCCCAGATCGCCGAGCGCCATCAAGCCGTAGATAAAGCCCGAAGCGAAGCTGTCGCCGCCGCCGACGCGATCGAGAATCTCGAGTCCCGGGCGCGGCGTCGCCTCCACGAAGCCGGCGTCGTGCGACCACGCGATCGCGCTCCAGTCGTTGATCGTCGCGCTGCGCACGGCCCGCAGCGTCGTCGCGATGACCTGGAAGTTCGGGAACTCGGCCGAAGCCCGCTCGATCATCGAGCGGAACGACGCCGTGTCCAGCGCGCTCAGATTGTCGTCGCTACCGTCGACCTCGAGGCCGAGGCAGACGGTGAAGTCCTCTTCGTTGCCGATCATCACATCGATGTGAGGCGCCAGCCCGCGGTTCACCTCGCGCGCCCGATCGACGCCGCCGATTCCCTGCCACAGGCTCGGTCGGTAGTTGAGGTCGTAAGACACGATCGTGCCGTGGCGCGAGGCGGCGAGGACGGCCTCCTCGACGACGTCGGGTGTGGTCTGCGCCAGCGCGGCGAAGATCCCCCCGGTGTGGAGCCAGCGCACCCCGAGCTCGCCGAACAGGTGCTCCCAGTCGATCTGCCCGGGCGCCAGCTGCGACGCGGCGGTGTTGCCGCGGTCAGACACGCCGAGCGCTCCGCGGATGCCGAAGCCGCGCTCGGTGAAGTTGAGCCCGTTGCGGACGGATCTGCCGATGCCGTCGTAGGGCGCCCAGCGAACCAGCGAGGTATCGACACCCCCCTGGAGCATCAGATCCTCGACCAGCCGGCCGACGTCGTTGTCAGCGAGAGCCGTGACGATCGCGCTGCGCAGCCCGAAGCAGCGGCGCAGGCCGCGAGCCACGTTGTACTCTCCCCCGCCCTCCCAGACGCGGAATCCGCGCGCGGTGCGCACGCGATCCTCGCCGGGATCGAGGCGCAGCATCACCTCGCCGAGCGCGACAACGTCGTAGCGACAATCGGCTGCGTCGCGGAGGGTGAGCGCGCTCATGAGCCGGCCTCGCCCGCGATCCGCACAGCCTCGGCGGAAAGCTGCGTCACGGTGTCGAATTCTCCGCCGCGGACCAGCTCCGGCGCAACCATCCAGCTTCCGCCCACCGCGGCGACGTACGGCAGGCTCAGATAGGCGGGCGCGTTGGCGCTCGTCACGCCACCGGTTGGGATGAAGCGCACGTCGGGGAAGGGAGCGTGCAGCGCCCGCAGCATGCTCACGCCGCGGTTGGCCTCGGCGGGAAAGAACTTGAGCAGCTCGAGGCCTTCGTCCAGCGCCGCGATCAGCTCCGTCGGCGTTGCGACGGCGGGGACGACCGGCATCCCGAGCTCTTGGCAGCGGCGCACCACGCCCGCGCTGAAGCCCGGCATCACGACGAAGCGCGCCCCGGCCTCCATCGCCTGGTCCACCTGCTCGGCGCGAACAACGGTTCCGGCCCCGACGAGCAGGTCCGGGTCGCCGGCCAGCAGGCGCAGCGCCGCGAGAGCCGCCGACGTGCGAAACGTGACCTCCGCGATCGGGAGGCCGCCCGCTTTGAGCGCTTCGGCGAGCGGGCGCGCGCGATCGAGATCGTCGAGCACGACGACCGGCACGACGCGCCTCGCGCAAAGCAGCTCGAGGACGTCGCTCAACGCGCCAGCCAGCCTCCGTCGACGGCGAGAATGGTGCCGCAGACGTAGTCGGACGCCGGCGAGGCGAGGAACACCGTCGCGCCCGCGAGATCGCCGGCGGCGCCCCAACGCCCGGCCGGGATCCGCTCGAGGATCGCCCGGCTGCGATCCGGATCGTTGCGCAGAGCCTCGGTGTTGTCCGTCGCGATGTACCCCGGTGCGATCCCGTTGACGTTGACGCCGTGCGGTGCCCACTCGTTCGAGAGCGCCCTGATCAGTCCGGACAAGCCGGATTTCGACGCGGTATAGCTCGGCACCATGATGCCTCCCTGGAAGCTCAGCAGCGACGCGGTGAAGATCAGCTTGCCTGCGCCGCGCGCCACCATGCCGGCGCCGATCCCCCGCGCGAGCAGGAAAGGAACTGTCAGGTTTATCTCGAGGATGCGCTCCCAGGTTGCGGTGTCGTGATCGACGGCCGGGGCACGGGCGATCGTGCCGGCGTTGTTGACGAGGATGTCGATCGCGCGATCGCCGCCGGTCACCTCGGCCACGAACTGCTCGACCGCGGCGCGATCAGCGAAGTCGACCTGGTAGCCGGAGAATTCGCGACCGGCCGCGTGTACGCGTCGCTCGACCTCACTGCCGGTTGCCTCGAGCTGCGCGCTTGCCCCGACCACATCGGCGCCGGCGCGCGCCAGGGCCTCCGCCATCGCCAGGCCGATACCGCGCCGGCAGCCGGTCACGAGCGCCCTGTTACCGCTCAGATCGAACAGCGCTGCGGGATCAAGCTCGCTTGCCTCCACCTCAGTCGCTCGACTGACAGTCGATCAATACCTTCATCGCGCGCCCGGACTCGAGCTCGGCAAAGGCTGCGGCGACATCGCCGAGCGGATCGACGCGCGTGATCATCTGCTCCGCCGGAATCGCGCCGCTGGCGAGCAGCCGGACCGCCTCTTCGAAGTCGGGGCGCTCGTAGACGCGGGCACCGATCAACGTCAGCTCCCGCCAGAACACGCGGAACAGGTTGACCGGTTTGGGTGAGGAGTGGATCGCGACCACGACCATGCGGCCACGCACGGCGAGTGACTGGATCGCCGTTTCGATGCCTGCCGCGGCGCCGGAGACCTCGAACGCGACATCTGCACCGGCATCGGCGGTCCACTCTGCGAGAAGCGCCTGCAGGTCGCCGGCGATCGGATCGACGGCGCGCAGCCCGATCGTCTCCGCGAACGCGCGCCGGGCCTCGCTCACCTCGAGCACGAGCACGTCGCCGCCAACCGCCCGTGCCGCGCACGCGATCAGAAGGCCGATAGGTCCGCCGCCGACGACCAGCGCCTTCTCGCCTTCACGCAGCGCGGCGCGGCGCACGTCATGGACTGCAACCGCGGTCGGCTCGGCCAGCGCGCCGCGCTCGAGCGACAGTCCCGGCGGCAGCGCGACGAGGACGTCTTGCGGGACGGTCCAGCTCGCCTGCATCGATCCGGGCGAGTCGATACCGAGAAAGTCGAGGTTGTGGCAGATGTGGTTGTTCCCGGCGCGACAGGCTGGGCAGGTCCCGTCCCAGACGAGCGGCATCACGGTCACGAGGTCACCGGGCGACCAATCCTCGACGCCCTCGCCGATGGCCACGATCGTGCCCGACATCTCGTGACCGAGCACGGCTGGCATCGTCACGCGAGCATCCATGTCGCCATGCAGGATGTGGAGATCGGTGCCACAGATGCCGGTGTAGGCGACCTCGATCTGCGCCTCGCCGGAGCCGGGAAGCTCCGGTTCCCTCTCGATGACCGTCAGTGTCTTCGCGCCGACGTAGGTAGCTGCGTGCACGCCTCTCCTCCAGGTTGCCGGTTGATCGGAGCCGACTCAGACACCCGCGCGATGCCCACTCCCAGAGCGTGCGCAAACGCCAGCGCAATTGGCAAACATCGGGTCGATCCGGCCTCTCGGCGCGAGCATACTAGGCGCTCGCGCAGCCCGGACGCCACGATCGAGCCCTGCGCGGGCGCTGATTTCATCGACGGCCTGGTTCCGCATCCCGCCGCGCTCCGCTGGCGTTGTGCGCGCGTCAGTCATCCGATGTGGCAGCGGTCCCCGCTCCGTCGGCCATCGCCTTCACGCGAGCACGCGGCGCGCGCCGCCGGCTGCCGACGCGGCGAAGATGCGCGGTCGCCTGAACTCCAGTCGCTCAAACGCGGACTCCGTCGCGGCGGCGACCTGCGCCACCGCGGAGGTGGCGGTGAGTGCGATCGCGCAGCCGCCGAAGCCTGCGCCGGTCATGCGGGCGCCGAGGGCGCCGGCAGAGACGGCGGCCTCGACGGCGGCGTCGAGCTCGCCCGAGGAGACCTCGTAGTCGTCGCGCAGGCTCTCGTGAGAAGCGATCAGCAGCGGGCCGATGGCGTCGGTCCGGCCCTGACTTAGTAGATCGACGACTTCGAGGACGCGGGCATTCTCCGTCACCACGTGCCGTACGCGGCGGCGAATCGTCGGGTCCTCGATCTGCTCCAGCGCCCCGTCGAGATCGGCGAGCTCCACGTCACGAAGTGCGGGCACGTTCAAAATCGCCGCGGCCTCCTCGCACGCTGCGCGGCGGTTGGCGTATGCCCCGTCGGCGAGGCGATGGGCGGCGCGAGTATCGATGACGAGCAGGCTGAGCCCGGCTGACTCGAGATCGAACGGGATCTGCTCAGACTCGAGGGTTCGTGTGTCGAGGAACAGCGCATGCCCGCGCTGGCAGAGCAGCGAGGCGCTTGGGTCCATGATGCCGACCGGGACACCGACGAACTCGCTCTCAGCGTTGCGCGCCACCAGCGCAAGTTCGTGGCGGGACACATCCAGCGAGAACATGTCGGCGCAAGCGAGAGCAACGGCGCACTCCAGGGCCGCAGATGACGAGAGCCCGCCGCCAATCGATATGTCGCCGTCAAGCACGAGGTTGACGCCGCCGAGCTCATATCCCGCCCGGCGCAGCGCCCAGACGATGCCCGCCGGGTACGCGCCCCAGCCGGGGACGCCTCCAGGATGGAGCTGGTCCTCGTCGACGCTGACCGGAACGCCGTCCTTCTGAAGCGAGCTGGCTAGAACTGTTCGATCAGCGCGCTTGGAGGCCGCGACGATCACGCCGTAGCGCAGGGCGATCGGCAGCACGTAGCCGTCGTTGTAGTCGGTGTGCTCGCCGATGATGTTGATCCGTCCGGGCGCCGCCCAGCATCCGTCCGGTGGATCCCCCACGACATGGCCGAAGGCCTCTATGACATGGGACGCACGGGCCCCAAGCTCGTCGCTGGCCTCGGCCTCCATTCAGGCCCAGGCGTCGCTCAGCCGCTCGAGCTCTTCCGCGCTCAGCACCAGCGTCGCCCCGGGCAGGATCTCTCGCAGCTGCTCCGCGTTTCGCGCGCTGGCGATCGGTGCGACGACGGTCGGCTGCTCACGCAGCCATGCGATTGCGACGGACGCGATCGGCGCGCCGCGCGCGGCGGAGATGTCATCCAGCGCGGCGAGCAGGTCAACGGCGCGGGGATCCTCGAGATAACTGGATGCCCCCGCTGCCCGCGGGCTGTCGACGCTGACCCCGGGCCGGTACTTGCCGGTTAGGAAGCCGCGCGCAAGCGCATAATATGGAAGGCAGGCGAGCCCGGAGCGCTGGCAGACGTCGCGCAGCTCGCCCTCGTACTCGGTGCGCTCGACGAGGCTGTAAGGCGGCTGGAGCGCGATCGGCCGCGTCAGTCCGTCGCGCTCGCAGACCGCGAGCACCTCGTCGACGCGCGCGGCCGTGAAGTTCGAGAGCGCGATCGCCCTCACCCTGTCCGACTTGACGAGCTCGTCGAAAACGCCGAGCCACTCCTCGAGCGGCGTGTTCCTGTCGTCTTCGTGCGCGTAGTAGATGTCGACGTAGTCGCTTCGCAGGCGCCGCAGCGAGTCCTCGATTGCCGAGCGGACGTTGCCGGCGCCGAGCCCGGGACGGGCCGACCACTTCGCCACCTTGGTCGCGACGACTACGCGGTCCCGGTTGCCGCGCGCGGCCATCCAGTTGCCGATGATCGTTTCCGACTCCCCACCCGAATATGTGTCCGCCGTGTCGATGAAGTTGCCGCCCGCTTCGTGGTAGGCGTCGAGCACCGCAAACGACGCCGCTTCCGGCGCCGTCCAGCCAAACACGTTGCCGCCGAGGCAGAGCGGAAACACGTCGATGTCACTCCTCGCAAGGCGGGTCACCGCGAGAAACGTAGCGCAGGCACGGTTTTGGTTTCCGTGGGAGCCGCTTGCGCGCACGCTACGGTTGTCGCGAACCCCGATGAAACAGAGTCTCCTCGCAGCTCTCACCGCAGCGGCGCTCAGCCTCGGCATCCCGGCAGCCGCGCCTGCGGCGGAGATTTCGATCGCCAACAGCGGTGTGGTGAGCCAGCCCAGCTGCCCTGTGAGCCCCTGCGCCGTGATCTCTCGAACCACCGCGATCCAGATCAAGGACAGCAACGACAGCGGGCCGTTCAAGATCAGGCGGGATGGATCGATCAGGTCCTGGTCGGTGACGCTGGCGCTCCCGAGCCCGGGCGAAATCCACTACTTCGACAAGCATGAGGGAGGGACAGCCCGAGCCGCGCTCGCGGTCCTGCGCCACGTCGGCGGGCTCGACTACAGGCTCGAGGCGCTCAGCCCGGTGGTCCACCTGCAGCCCGACTTCGGAACGACTGCGAGCGTGCGGCTCGCAGATCCGATTCGGGTCGTCAAGGGCGAGGTGCTTGCGCTCGCCGTACCAACGTGGCTGCCGGCACTCGCGCTTGACTACCCGGCGACGACCTCCTGGCGTGCGAGCCGGAGTTCCAGCCAGTGCTCCGACGTGGCTGTCCAGACGATGCAGTCGCTCGTCGGCTCAGCGGCCGCGTACGGCTGCCTGTATCAGACCGCGCTGATCACCTACGGCGCGATCGAGCACGTCCGGAGCTCTTAGCGCGGGCGTTCGCGACTGCGGCGCGCCAGTGTCCCGAAGACGAAGTCCCACCACGGCGCGCTGATCCCGTAGCCGTGGCTGTCGTCCTCGAAGTGATGGCGCATGTGAAGCTCTCGCAGGCGCCGCTCGATGCCAGTGCGCGGCACGGTGTGGTGGTGCAGGGCGTAATGGAGCATGTCGTAGAAGAGGTATCCAGCGAGGAAGCCGGCGCCGACCGCCCAGCCAAGCGGCGCGCCGACGACGAGCACGAATAGGCCGAGGAAGAGGGCTGCAAGCGGGATCGAGACCGCGGGCGGCATCACGAGCCGCAATGGGTCGTTGGGGTGATCGTGGTGAACGCCGTGCACCATCCAGTGCAGCCGCGCACCGATTCCGTCCTCGGGCTCGAAGTGGAACACGACGCGGTGGATCCAGTACTCACAGAAGGTCCAGAACGCGTAGCCGCAGGCGCAGGCGATCGCGAAGCTCGCCGCCGCGATGTGCGATGCCCCGAGCACGGCGAGGACCGCGATCGCCGGCAGGTAGATCAGCGGCACCACGACCGGGTGCACGCGGGACAAGCGATCGAGCCAGGGCCAGCGGAACATCGGCGGCGAGGCGCGCAGCAACTCGCTGCGCGATGCGCCGCCACCCGAATCGTTGAGCGTGCTGTCAAGCGATATGTCGTGCACTCTCGATCCTCGTTCGACCTGCTGTAGACATCTTTATAGCGCGTCCGCTGTCTGCGCTCCGCATGTCCTTCGCCGAGCTAGGCTCCCGCCTCAGATGACGGTTCCAGCGGTGGCGGTGCTCGACGACTACCAGGACCTCGCTCGCGGCTTCCAGTCGTGGGATCGCCTCACCGGACGCATCGCGCTCGAGACGTTCACGGACCACCTCGAGGACGACGCCGCGCTCGCCGAGCGGCTCGCCTCGTTCGACGTCGTCGTGGCGATGCGCGAGCGCACGCCGTTCACACGTCAACGGCTTGAGCGTCTGACGAACCTGAAACTGCTCACGACGACGGGCATGGCCAACGCGGCGATCGACATCCAGGCCGCCCGGGAGCTGGGCGTGGTGGTCTGCGGCACCAGCATCGGCGGCAGCGCAACGGCCGAGCTCACGTGGGGACTGATCATCGCGCTGACGCGTCACATCTGCGAGGAGGATCGCAATGTGCGCGAGGGCCGCTGGCAGACCACGATCGGTCCCGAGCTCGCGGGGCGCACGCTCGGGGTGATCGGCCTCGGGCGGCTCGGTGCACGCGTCGCCGCCTACGGCGCGGCGTTCGAGATGCGCGTGGTCGCGTGGAGCCAGAACCTTGACGTCGAGCGAGCGCGCGAGCTTGGTGTCGAACCGGTTGGCAGGGACGAGCTGCTCGAGTGTGCAGACGTAGTCTCGATCCACACGCGCCTCAGCGATCGGACGCGTGGGCTGATCGGCTCGCGCGAGCTCGCGGTGATGAAGCCGACCGCCTATCTGGTCAACACATCGCGCGGCCCGATAATCGACGAGCATGCACTCATCGCCGCGCTCTACGAGAACAGGATCGCCGGCGCGGCGCTCGACGTGTTCGACGAGGAACCGCTGCCGCGCGAGCACCCTCTCCGATGTGCACCCAACACGCTGGTGACGCCCCACGTCGGCTACGCCGGCATCGACACCTACACCGGTTTCTACCGCGAAATCGTCGAGAACATCGAGGCCTGGCTCGACGGCGCCCCGGTACGCGTCCTCAACGGCTAGGAGGGCTACTCGGCGCCGTCAGCCGCGCCCGGACAGCGAACGAGCGATTCGCGCACCAGCGCGGCCTGATTGCGGGTCCGCGACTGATACTCGGTAAGAGAAACGGGTCGTCGACCGGCGACGTGCTCGCCGCCGTGCTCTGCGTCACCGTCTTCTTGATCTGCGCCTTCGTCCATCGCCTCCGCCTCCCTTCGCAGGTGGTTTCAGTGTATGCCAGCAGATCGATCGGATGCGCCAGTACGCCATCACGGCCGCGGCACGCACACGAAGCGGTCGCGCTCCAGGGCGCCTCATCCAGCGGGCGCTTCGTCGCGCACGTCCAAACGACTGGCATAGTTCAGCGACCCGCCAGACGAGAGGGAGAGCACGCACATGGATCCAGTAGTCCACTTCGAGCTGCCGGCCGACGATCGCGAACGGATTGCCGCGTTCTACACAGCGGCGTTCGGCTGGGACGTGCAGATGCTCGGCCCGGAGATGGGAAGCTATACCGTCGTCACCACCACCGAGTCCGGGGAGAGCGGACGACCGACGCAGCCGGGAGCGATCAACGGCGGGATCTTTCTGCGCGCCGATGTGGCCGAGTCGCAGGCGCCGTCGGTGGTGATCGCCGTTGCAGACATCGAGCGGGCCGCGCAGGCAGTCGAGGCCGCCGGCGGCAGGCTGTCCGGGCCGACGCAGGACATCGAGGGCGTCGGGCTGTATGCGGCCTTTATCGACACCGAAGGAAACCGCCTGAGCATGCTGCAGCCGAGTCCACCGGCCGCGATCGACTAGGCGTGGCGGCCGGACTCAGCGACGCCGCGATCGCGGGCATCCACGCGGCGGCAGAGCGACAGATCGGTGACGAGCGGATCCCCGGGCTCGTCGCCCTCGCAGCGCGCGGCGACGACGTGCACGTCGAGGCGCTCGGTCGCCTGTCGGTTGGTGGCCGGCCCGTCGCACGGGACTCGCTCTTCCGAATCGCTTCGACGACGAAGCCCGTCGCTGCCGTGGCGACCCTCGCACTCGTGGAGGAAGGCCTCATCGCCCTCGACGAGCCCGTCGATCGGCTGCTGCCGGAGCTCGCGCACCGCCGGGTGCTGGCGCGGATGGACGGCCCGCTCGACGATACCGTGGCGGCCGAGCGGGCGATCACCGTCCGCGACCTGCTGACGTTCACGTTCGGGTTCGGGATGGTTCTCGAGATGTTCACCGCATCCGAGCCCTGGCCCGTCGCTGTGGCGAGCGAGGAGCTGCACCTGGCGACGCTCGGCCCACCGGCGCCCGACGTCCAGCCGGACCCAGACACCTGGATCGCAGGACTAGGTTCACTGCCGCTGCTCTGCCAGCCAGGCGAGCGCTGGCTCTACAACACGGGCGCCTCGGTGCTCGGCGTGCTGCTCGCACGAGCTGCCGGCGAGCCACTCGCAGACGTCTTTGAAACGCGCATCTTCGCCGTGCTCGGCATGCGCGACACGAGCTTCTGGACGCGCGACACTGACCGGCTCGCAACCGCCTACCGCCCGTCACCGGACGGCCTGGTGGTCGTTGACGAGCCAAACGGGAGCTGGAGCCGACCGCCGAGGTTCGCCGACGCCGCATCGGGCCTCGTGTCGACCGTCGACGACCTCCTCGCCTTCGCGCGAATGCTGCTCGCCGGCGGCGCGGCGGTGCTCAGCGCCGATCACGTGCGCGCGATGACGAGCGATCAGCTGACGGCGGCGCAGAAGGCCGCCGGCGGCCTGGGGCCGGAGTTCTTCAAGGGTCGCTCGTGGGGCTTCTGCCAGGCCGTCACCGACTCGGGCGCATTCGGCTGGGACGGAGGTCTCGGAACGTCGTGGCTCGTCGATCCAGCCGCCGATCTCGTCGTCATCGTGCTGACGCAGCGCCAGTTCGAAAGCTCGAGCCTGCCGCGCGTGCACCGCGAGATCCAGGCCGCCGCCTACGGCTGAGAACCGGTTTCAAAATGAGGGTGCGACCGCGGGGCGGTTCAGGACCACCCTGGGCTACCCACGGTGCCGCAGCAGGTAGCTGGGAATCGGCAAGGTAAGCGGTGGCGATCCAGCGCCGGTACTGGGCCGAATCCGCATTTTAAAACAGGTTCTGAGTCAGCCGACCGCAGCCATGCTCTCGGACGCTGCGCCGACCGGCTGGTGGCGGGAAGCGGCCAGCACCGGGCCGAGCCGGCTGAGCAGTGGCACGGCGCACGCCCCGACAGCGGCGAGCAGGAGGAACGCAGCCATCGGATGGTGCACGAGCACCTGGACCGCGAGTGCAAGGACGAGGCCGCCGAGCTGGCCAGAGAGCCACAGCAGCGCCGTCACCGTTCCGGCCGCGCTGCCGGCGCCGCGCTCGCTCAGCTCTAACACGACCGGAAGGTCGGTCAGCAAAAGGAATCCCATCGGCACCAGCACCACCGCGTCGATCGCGATCCCATGAGCGAACGCGAGCACAATGCCACCCACCACGACAGCGGCGATCGATGCCGCGATGACCGAGCGCTCGGCCCGACGGCGCACGAGCAGGGGCGGCAGCGTGGCCGAGCCGATGGCGCCGGCCAGCACCATGCCAACGAGCAGGCTGCCGGCGGCGTTCGCCGAGACGTGGTAGTGGTGCAGCAGCGCCTGGAGCCACGTCGTGAGAGCGATGAACGCGCCGAAGCCGAGGAACAGCAGCCCGCTCATGACGCGCACGCCCGGATCGGCCCAGACGGCTCGGAGCGCCGCCACGCCGACCGCGACGGCCTCCTTCTGAGGCGAGCCGGCACCGCGACGGCGGAGCTGCGAGCAGAGCACCAGCGCCGCGAGCACCGCGAACACCGCCTGGATGACAAGCAGCGTGGCGATCTCCTTGCCTCCGAGCGCTGTCCCCAGTACGAGCGAAAGCAGCATCCCGCCGAAGATCCCCGCCGAGCCGACCGCAATGCCGTGGGGGCGCAGCGACGCGGGCAGGTACTCCGCCGCGACCTTCGTCACGGCGTTCAGCACGAGCGGCTGCGCGATCGCGACCAGGACCTGCCCGGCAAGCGCCCAGGCGTAGTCGTCGCCGGCGAGCCGGACGACGCCACCGGCGGCGGTGAGCACGGCTCCAACCGCGAGCCAGCGATGAAAGGAGCGGTCGAGCAGACGCCCCGCTGGAATCGCCAGCACCACATAGAGCAGCGGGAAGAGCTCCGCGAGCCAGCCTATCGCCGTTTCCGAGACGCGGTAATGGTGCGCTGACGCGGTCGTCAGCGGTGCATATGTGAGCCAGAGGAGCTGCGTCGAAGCGGCCAGCAGCGCGTAGGCGGCGACCGCACCCCAACGCCGCTCCACCGGCTTCGCTTGCGTTGGTTCCACTCCGCCCACTGCGGGCCGATGGTATTACGAAGGTAGGCGGCCACGAACGTCGAGCGGCACCGGCCGGTCGCGAGTCCGCTAGCCTTCCCGGCCGATGCGCGCCCGACTGCTCCCCCTCCTCACGCTGGCCTCGGCGGTGGCGCTGGCAGCCTGCGGCTCGACCAACTACGCGGACACCAACAACATCGTTCCTGCTCCGCATCAGGCGCAGACGCTCAAGCCGCCGAAGACCAAGATTCCGGTGACCTCGAGCCCGTCCACGAGCACGAGCGCCTCGGTACCCAGCTCCGGACCGTTGTCGAAGGAGCCGAAGATCACGGTGCCGAGCACACCGGCACCGACCACGCTCACGACCAAGAACCTCATCAGCGGCACCGGCGCCGTCGCCAAGAGCGGCGACGAGCTGACCGTCGACTACGTTGGGGCGCTCTACACGAACGGCAAGGTCTTCGACGCCTCCTGGAGCCACGGCGGCCCGAAGGGCGTGCCGTTCCAGTTCAAGCTCGGCGTGGGCGACGTCATCAAGGGATGGGACGAGGGCGTCGTCGGTATGCGCGTCGGCGGCCGCCGCGAGCTGATCATCCCCCCGTCGCTCGGCTACGGGACGAAAGGCTCACCACCCACGATCCCCGCCAACGCAACGCTGATCTTCATCATCGATTTGCTGGCAGTCAAGTAGGCGGCAATTTGCTCGTCGCTTCGCGACGACAAATTCCGCCGTCGCCCCGAAACGTGGTGGCGGACGTGACGTGGCGCTCTCGGCGGCAGCGGTTGACCTGCGCGGCCGCGAATACTCGGGGCCGCAGCGACGAGTCCCGACGATCGATGCCGCCGCGCGGCTGCTTGCGATAGCGGTGAAAACCCGCGCGAAGCGCGGTTTTTCAGCCGCTTCCCCCCCACGGATGCTTCAGCAGCAGGATGGTGTTCGCCACGAACAGGAGCGCGAACAGGATCGTCCAGCGGTTGAGGTTGCGCTCGACGAGTGATCCGCCGCCGAGCGGACCGACGCCGGTGCCGACGCCGAACGCGCCGGACAGGCCCGTATCCTTGCCCGAATGCATCAGGATCAGAAGGATCAGGACGACGCAGATCAGAACCTGCGTGGTTGAGAAGAGCGCCTGCATGCGCGTAAAAGGCTAGCGCAGCTCGTCGAGCGAGCGAAGGATCTCGACCGCCTCGGCGCGCAGCTGGCGGTCTAGCGCGCGGAAGTCCTCCTCGGACAGCTTGCCTGTGCGGTAGTCGAGCTCGGTGTCGCGGATCTCGGCGTACTTCGACGCGCGTGCCGCCTCCAGCGCGCGCCGGTCCCCGGCGGCCGCCGGCTCGAGCCTTGCTGGCTTGCGCAGCGGGGCGCTCACGAACCAGACGAGGAACGCGAGCAGCAGCGCGATCAGCGCGATCACCAGGACCACCATCAGCGACTCGCGTGCCCGTGCGGGCCGCGGCGCCTAGGCGCGGCCGAGCTCCTGGGCCACGCGGGCGAAATAGCGTGCCCGTACACGCGCCGTGGCGCCCCCGGTCGGCCAGATCGCGGTCAGCCCGCCGGCGAACACGATCAACGCGCCGATCCAGAGCCACATGACGAGCGGCGAGGACGTCAGCTTGAACTGCGCCGCCGGCGTGTTCGTCAGGTAGCCGTGGGCGATCGCTGCGAGCAGGACGTAGGAGAGAGTCAACCGCTTCCTCGGGCCGACCCTGTCGGTGTTGACGAGGGAGTTGGCCCTGTTGATCTCCCCCTGGATAGCCTGCTGCACCGAGGGGGCGTCGATCGCCGCGGATATGTCACGTCTCAAGCTCGAGTCGAGGCTTAGCTCGCTGACCGAGTCGCCGCCGATCAGGCTCCCGACTGGGCCCTCGGCGCCACTCGGATCGGGGAAGAACTCGGCGGTCGGGTGGAGCGTCGTGACGTAGTGTCCAGAACGCGACACGCGAACTATCGCGCCGAGTGTGAGCAGGGCGCCAGTGCTCGTCGGGTCGGTGACGATCGCCGCCGTCGGACGGACGACCTTCATCGTGTAGCCGGCGACGACGTCGCTCTGCCCGGGCTTGAGCTGGACGTAGTGGCTCCGCTGGAAGGTCGCCGAAGCCGCGACGCCGATGAACAGCACGGCCACGCCGACGTGAACGATGTAGCCGCCGTAGCGCCGGCGGTTGCGCCGGACCATCGACAGCAGGGCGACCGGCGGCGTGTCCGACGAGGTCGCGCGCCGCACGCGCCAGCCGCGCCAGAACTCCTGCCCAACGGCGGCGAAGACGAACACAGCGCAGCAGAACAGCGCGACCGTGGCCGGCGAGGAGGAGATCGGGACGAGCGTGAACGACGCGACCAGCATCGCCAGCGCGGCGAGCAGCGGCAGCGTGAAGTTGCGACGCGCGTTGGCGAGCGTCGCCCGCCGCCAGGGGATCACCGGACCGATGCCCGAGAGCAGCACGAGCATCAGCGCAAGCGGCACCGTGTAGCGATCGAACCATGGCGCACCGACCTCGCTTTCGGTGCCGGTGAGCGCGCCTGAGATGAGCGGGAAGAACGTGCCCCAGAAGATTACGAACGTCAGGCCGACCAGCAGCACGTTGTTGAGCATGAAGGCGGCCTCACGCGAAAAGAGCGAGTCGAGCTGGTGCTCGCTGCGCAGCACCTCGCGGCGGCTGACGACAAGGTAGATCGAGCCGGTCACCATCGCGGTGATCAGGATCACGAACGGCACGCCGAGCGTCGAAGCGCCGAACGCGTGGATCGAGTTGAGCACGCCCGAGCGCACGAGGAACGTGCCGACGATCGCCAGCGTGCTCGCGCCCAGCACGAGCGACGCGTTCCAGATCTTCAGCATCCCGCGCTTCTCTTGGATCATGACCGAGTGCAGGAACGCCGTGCTGATCAGCCACGGCATCAGCGCGGCGTTCTCGACCGCGTCCCAACCCCAGTAGCCACCCCAGCCGATCTCGTAGTAGGCCCAGCGCGCTCCCAGCAATATGCCGAGCCCGAGGAAGAGCCATGAGCCGAGCGCGAAGCGCCGCGTCACCTGGATCCACTCGGCGTCAACGCGCCGCGTGATGAGCGCGCCAACCGCGAAGGCGAACGGGATCGTGAAGAATGTGTACCCCGAGTAGAGCATCGGGGGGTGGATCATCATGCTCGGGTTGCGCAGCAGCGGATCCAGGCCCGCGCCGTTGACCGGGGCTGGCGAGGTCAACGCAAACGGCGAAACGAAGAACACGAGCAGCGAGCTGAAGAACGCGCCGAAGCCAAGTAGCACCGACACCGCGTAAGGCACAACCTCGCGCATCCGGTTGCGCGTCAGGAACACCGCGAGGCTCGACCATAGCGAGAGCAGCCAGACCCAGAGCAGCAGCGAGCCCTCCTGGGACCCCCACATCGCCGCGGCGCGATAGAAGAGCGGCGTCGTGATGCTCGAGTTGTTGGCGACCGTGTTGTAGGCGAAGTCGTTGTTGATGAACGCAACCTCGAGGATCGCGAAGGCGACGCTGAGGATCGCCAGCAGCGCGTAGACCGAGCGGCGACCCGCATCGACCCACTCGCGCCGACCGCGTCGTGCACCGTAGATCGAGGCCCCGATCCCGAACAGCGTCGTGAGCAGCGCCAGGATCAGTGCAGCGCGGCCGACGACGGCCATCAGCTGGCCGCTGCGATCACGCCGACTTCGCCGGGCTGTACTTCGACGGACACTTCGTGACCATCGATCCCGACACGGCGACGAATCCCGACCCGCGCTTGGCGACGGTTACGATCAGCTCACGCCCGACGCGGAAGGGGTCCGGCACTGCCCCCGTGTAGCTCACCGGCACGCTCCGCGCGCCGCCGGCGCGGTCGGCCAGCCGAAAGTCGAGCACGCCGTTCGCCAGATGGCGGACCGAACCCTTGACGACGGTGCCGGTCAGCTCATAGTCGTCGCCAGGCTTGGCGCGTACGAGCAGCTGCGTCGGTGTCAGAGCTTCATCCGCAGCGGAAAAGCTCGTATAGATGAGGCCGGCCGCGAGCAGCACCGCGAGCGTGAGCGAGACGACGAGGCGCATCTGCCGCTTGCGGCCTGGATTCATCGCGGTCGGGAATTTACCGCACGGGCTCGGCCGCGGTTGCGGCGTCCCGGCCGCGCCGCTGGCTGGGGTCGTGCCACTCGCGCTCGCCCGACCCAGGCGCTCAGCGTTTCGGGGCCCCACTGGTCGTGGAAGTGGACGCGCGCGACGAGCCGCAACCGCGGATGGCGCGCCGTGCCGTTGCCGAGATAGACGATCCAGGTGTAGTGGCGGTGGTAGAGCTGGTAATACGGGCCGAGGCGCGGCAGCGAGCCGTTGGCGAGCGGACGGTCGCCGTGCTTGACCAGCCAGAAGCGGATCGCCGGCTCGATCGGCTGGGTCGCGAGGTCGAGCCGACCGAGCTCGTAGTCGATCGACCGCCGGCTCGGGAGCGCGGCCACGAGCGCGCGCCCGATCGTCGTCGTCGGCACGTACTCGCGAACATGCGAGTCAGGGCGCTCGGCATTGGCGACCGCGCGGCCGACGCCGGCGGTGCCAAGGACGCCGGCGAGCACAACAGCGATCGTCGCGGACACGGCCACGGCGCGCGGCAGCGTCGGCTCCGATCCGTGCGCCATGGCGAGCAGGCGCGGCCATGCCAGGCGGGCGAGCCAGGCGAGCAGGCACCAGATCGACCACGCAACAACCAGCCACACCCAGAGACCGAGCTGGGAGCCCCACCACATCGTGTAGCCGAGTGTGCCGGCCAGGAGCGGCGCCGCCGGGGTGTTCGCCGCGTCGGCCCCAAGCCCGAGGCACATTCCGAGGCCCATCAGCGCCAGCAACGCGAGCAGCGCCAGCGCGGAGTCGGTCTGACCGCTCGCAGGAGTGCTGCGGACACTCCGCTTGCGCGCCCACTCGGACTTCGGCACATAGAGGAACCACGGCTTAAAGCCGATCGCCCGGACCACCGCGTTCCAGCCAACGTGCGGACCAAGAGTGCTGCCGCGGTCGTTGACCGTCGTGACGATCAGCGACAGGTTGCCGGGACTGTGCTCGAGCTCATCGATCAGCGGCGCGCTCCAGCAGAGCCCGAGGACGAGCACCGCGAGAACCGTCCAGCGCCAGATGACGCGCGCCGGCCGCGCCGCACCGGCCCGGCGAGCGCTCCACCAGGGCAAGAGTCGCACGATGGTGAGCCCGACGAGGCCGATGACGACAATCGCTACGGTCGGCGCGAGATACGTGAGATGCGTCTGCGTGACGAAGCTCGCGACGACCACGACCACTGGCAGCAACCGGTAGTCGCCGCAGGCGAGCGACCAGCAGAGGAAGATGAGGAGCAGGAACGGGAACATCGCCGCGGAGGGGTTCCAGACGTCATGGAAGATCTCAGCCGCCAGGGACTGGCACATCAGCGCTATGCCGATCGACACCGCGAACATCAACACGAGGCCGCCCCGCCGCCGTGCCAGCATCACGCAGCCGACGATGCAGAGCGTGTTGACGACGCCCATCGCGATCGCGGCGCTCGCCGGCCCACCCAGCCGCACCGGGATCGCGAGCAGCCAGTAAAGCATCGGCCCCGGGCTGTGAACTATCTGCCCGGTCACGTTTCCGGCCTCCGAGTATTGGCCGATGAGCGGGCTGTGCGAGCTGAAGACGTCGAGCGCCCGCGTCAGGATGATCCCGTCGTCGCCATCGGGCTCCCAGCCGGCCTGGACGGCGTGAACCGTGGAGACGATCACCGGAATCGCCGCGGCCACGCCGGCAGCCAGCGCCGGGAGCTGCCGCGCAGCAACCGCCAGCGCGGCGCGTGGTAATCCGCGCGCCCAGCGAGCAAGGGCCTCGGGGCTGAGCCGCGAGCGAGCCGGCGCCGTGACCGCCCCCTGCACGGCGACAGCCCCGCTGGGCGTCACTTCTGACCGGGTACCGGTCGCGGATTCGTCCGGAGGCTCGAGCGTTCTCTACCCCACAGGGCGCTGAGCATCGGGCCGCTTGAAGAGCGGCCCCATGGCCGCTAAGCGATCTCTGTAGGACCCGAGTACCACAGCTTCAACCCTACCCATACCGGCCCAGCAGACACGGCCTGCGGCGCGTCGAGTGTTTCGCTGACGCAGGCCCCGAAGCGGGCCGCTGGCCGGTTCAGCCCACCGAGCGCGAGCAGCGGACCGTAACACTGGATCGGGGGGATGGCTCACGCCCGGGTCTACGCTCGGTCGCGCGCACAGATACGGGTGAGCCGCGTTGGGCGTACGTGAGTCAGCGCGGGTCCGGCGGCACACACACGCGAGTCAGCTTCCAAGACGCCCCGAAGATGTCGGACTCAGGTCGTCGACGCGATCTGCAGGTCGAGCGGTGGCAGCTCGTTCGCGCTCATCACCCCCTGGTAGAACGATGCGCTTCGCTTGGGGAGCCGCCGTTGGCTCTCGAACTCGACGAACACGAGCCCGAAGCGCTTCTGGTAGCCCCAGCCCCACTCGAAGTTGTCGTACACCGACCAGTAGAAGTAGCCGGCAAGCGGAACGCCGTCCTGGATGGCGCGCCACGCCGCCGCGAGGTGTCCGTGCAGGTACTCGATGCGCTCGACGTCCTCCACCGATCCCTCGGGATTGACGTAGTCCTCGGCTGCACAGCCGTTCTCGGTGATGTACATCTTGCAGCCAGGCGGCAGATCCGCGGCGACGGCAATCAGCGTGTCGTAGAGGCCGTCGGGCTCGCTAAGCCAGCCCATCGAGGTGCGCGGCAGCTCGATGGGCATGTAGGTCGCAACTCCGGGCAGGCCTGCAATCGGCGTCTCGTCGGCGTGCGGGACACTCGTGTCAGTGAGCTTCACGTACACCGGGGAGTAGTAGTTGATACCGAGAAAGTCGATCGGAGCGCTGATCAGCTCCATGTCGCCATCCTCGATCAGCGACGCCGGCGGGAGGATGTGCTCACGCGCTAGTGCCGGATAGCGCCCCTGCAGCACCGGATCGAGGAACAGGCCATTCTGCTCGGCCTCGGCTACCGCCGCCGCCGCCTCGGCCTCGGCATCCTGCGCACGAACCGCGTGCAGGTCCAGCGTGATTCCAACGCGCGCCGCCGGCAGGGCGCTCCGCAGCCGTTGGAGGGCCAGGCCGTGACCCAGCAGCAGATGGTGCGTCGCCGCGGCCGCGAGGGCGTCATCGGTATGGCCCGGCGCATGCTCCCCGGTCCGGTAGCCGTGGCTTGCGACCACCTGGGGCTCGTTCACCGTGATCCACATGCCGCCGAAGTCTCCGATCCCCTCGGCGACGATCTGTGTGAAGTCGGCGAAGCGCTCAGCGGTGTCGCGGTTGGCCCAACCGCCGAGGTCCTCCAGCGACTGGGGCAGGTCCCAGTGGTACAGGGTAAGGACTGGCTCGATGTTGCGAGCCAGCAGCCGCTCGACGAGTGAGCGGTAGAAGTCCAGGCCCGGCTGGTTGACCGCGCCACTGCCGGTGGGCTGGATGCGGGGCCAGGCGACCGAGAAGCGAAACGCGGCGACGCCGAGCGCTATCAGCAGGTCGAGATCCTCGTCGCTGCGGTTGTAGAAGTCGCACGCGATGTCGCCCGTGTCACCCCGGAGCACCTTGCCCGGAGTGTGACTGAAGGTGTCCCATACCGAACGTCCCCGCCCGTCGGCATGAACCGCGCCCTCGATCTGGTACGACGAGCACGCGACTCCCCAGAGAAAACCCTCCGGAAACGGGCGCGCAACCTCGCCCGAGCCGTTGACATTGCTCGCGGTCATCGTGATCTGCTTCCTTTCTGAAGGAGGGGCCGTAGCCCCGCTCCCAGACGCGGGAGCGGGGCTTCGACCTTGGTTGCGTTAGGAGGTCGGCTTGAGGTGCAGCACGACTATCTCGTTCTCCGGCGAACCCGGCTGCCCGCTTTCATACGGGTTAGACGGGGTCGGCCAGCCCGAGAAGCTCGACGAGTTGTACTCATCGAACGCTGCTCCGTAGACCGTCGGAATGACCGGCAAGTCCTTGGCAACGAACTCCTCGATCGGTGTCAGCTCTTTAACCTGACCGGCCACGGTGGTCTGCGACGCCAACTTGGCCAGAGCCTTGTCCATCGTCGGGTTGCTCAGTTGCTCGAAGTTCTCGCTCGAGTTCGGCTTGGTGATCAGCTTGCTGTCAAGCCAACCGTCGTAGGTCGCGTACGGCAGGATTCCGGTCTCTGACCAGTGCTGCGTCAACGAGAAATCGCCGTTAGCGATGTCAGACGCCCACGCCGTCGTGGCAATGCCGTTGAACGTCGCATCGAGATGCGCCGCCCTCAGGTCGCTGGCGATGACTGCGTCATCCGCGGCGTAGTCGGTGTACGCGGCCGGGTCGATGATCGTGAGCACGATCTTCTTGCCCTTGGCGTAGTAGAAGCCGCCCTTCAACTTGTATCCGGCGGCCTTCAGCACCGCATCCGCGGCCTTCGGGTTGGCGTTCCCCGAGAGTGCGTACTTCTTGGCCTTCAGCGGCGCAGCCAAGTCGGCGGCAAAGGCCGGCAGCTCGAGGCCGCTGGCGTTCGTTGCTGGCGGCTCGAGGCCCGCTTCACCAATCGCACTGATCTTCGTGCGGTCGATCGCAAGGCTGATCGCCTCGCGGACCGGCAGCAGGTTGGTCGGGAACTTGGTCAGGTTCGGGTAGATGGTGTTGGTCTGCGTTCCCGGGAACCAGTCGTGGTGGGTTGATGGGGACGGCGTGATGAACGCGGCCTTCAGTCCGGTGAGGAAGTTACCCGCCCAGTCGAGCGAGTTGGACGTCAGGGCGCTCAGCACTGTCGTGTTGGACGCGTAGATCGGGAACTCAACCGTCGGAACGTTGACCGTACCCCAGTAGTTCGGGTTGGCGGTCAGCGTGATTCCGGATGGGGTGATCGAGCTGAAAACGTACGGGCCCGAGCCGACCGGGTTCGCGTCTGTGTACTTGCCCGGATCGCCAACCCCGCTCCAGATCGACGACGGAACGATGTACGTGTCGGAGGCGAGGTCCTGCAGGTCGGTGTACTGCGATGTGGAGAACGTGACCGTGACGTCCTGACCGGACACGCTGGCCCCGGTGATCGGGATCGCGTACTGGTTGACATCGGCGTTGTTCTGCAGCATGGTGAACGTGGCCGCCACGTCGGCAGGCGTCAACGGCGAGCCGTTCGAGAACTTCACGCCGCTGCGGATCGTGAACGTGATCGACTTGCCGCCCGGACCCCACTTGTACGCGGTCGCGACCATGTAGTAGGGGGCATGGGTCGGCTGTGCTTCGTCGAACTGCATCAGCGGCTCGTAGATGAGCGAGTCAACGCCCATCGAGTAGGCGCCAGCGGACTGGACGAACGGGTTGAAGTCCTGCGTAACCGTCGTCTCCGGGCTCGACTCCATCGTGAGGACGGCGCCAGCTGCCGCGTGTGCCAGCTTCGCGCTTGACGCGCTAGGCAGGGCGGCACCCGCGAACATGACTGCCGTCGCTGCGGCAGTCACCGCCGCTGCGCAGGCGAACCTCAACCTCCGCGTCTTTAGGGTCTTCAAAGTCATTTCGTCTTGTACCTTTCTTTTGCGCATTCCCATGCGCAGCATGTAGTTCGTATCGTCGGTGCGTGTGTGGCACGCGCCGTACTGCGTCAGGGCCCGCCGTCACTACCTCTGTACGTGGCGGCGGGCTACTGGCACGGCAGAACTAGGCTTTCAGTGGCACGCTCCTCTCCTCTTCTCCCTGGTTGGTGACAAGCTCGGGGGCCGCGACGTCGAGCCGCCAGCAGGCAGCGGCGCGCTTGGCGTTGATCGCCAGGAGCGGCGGCGCTTCCGCGCGGCAGCGGTCGTCGGCGAATGGACAGCGCGGCGCGAAGCGGCAGCCGACGCTCGTCATGAAAGCGCTCTGGGCGCGGCGCAGCTCGCGCGTTGGAACCGTCTTGATCGACTCGCCGAGATGGTCGGGATCGGGCGCCGAGGCGAGCAGCAGCTGGGTGTAGGGATGCGCCGGCTGCTGTGTCAGGTCCTCGGACGGCCCGCGTTCCACGATCTCGCCGGCGTACATCACAAGCGTCTCGTCCGCGAAGTAGCGCGCCGAGGCGATGTCGTGAGTGATGTAGAGCACTGCAAGCTCAAAACGCTGGCGCAGCTGATCGATTACGTCGAGCACCTCGAGGCGAATCGAGACGTCGAGCATCGAGACCGGCTCATCGGCAAGCAACACTCGTGGCTTGACCGCGAGGGCGCGGGCGATCGCTACGCGCTGACGTTGCCCACCCGAGAGCTCGTGCGGGAAGCGGTCGAGATATTGCTCGGCGGGCGTTAGACGAACCTCCTCGAGGAGCCGGACCAGCTCGCTCGCCACCTGCTTGCGGCCGAGCCCGTGCTGGTGCAGCCGGACCGCGCGCTGCAACGGGTAGCGCACTCGGTGCACGGCGTTGATCGAGGCGAACGGGTCCTGGAAGACCATTTGCACTTCGCTCTTGTATTGGCGGAACGAGCGACGGCGCGACGGCGTGACGGGCTCGCCGTCGAGCAGGATCTCGCCGGCGGTCGGCGTCTCCTGCCCCGCGAGCAGCTTGGCGACTGTCGACTTGCCGGATCCGCTCTCGCCGACGAGCGCGACGACCGCGGAGCGGTGCAGCTGCAGCGACACCGCCCGCACTGCCGAGAGGATCGCGCCCTGGCGGCCGCTGCCGATTCGGAAATCCTTGGACAGCTCCCGTGCCTCCAGCACGAGCGGTCCGACGCCGGACGCCGCGGAGGTGAAGTCTTCGTCGATCGGCCGCTGCTCGCTCACGACTTTCCGTCTCCGTTGGCGCTGAGCGCTGTCGGGACTGCCGCGCCGTCGGCAGTTACTGCCGAGGAGGCCACGACCCCGCTGGCGTCGGGCATCTCGAAGGGACAGGCCGTGATGTGATTCGTCGTCGATCCCGGCACTGGAAGGAGCTCCATGTCGATGGCTGCGCAGTCCGCCCGCACGAAGCGGCAGCGCGGCTGGAACGGGCAACCAGGCGGTATCGAGCGTAGATCGGGCGGCGATCCCGGGATCCCGGCCAGGCTCCGTCGCGGACCATGGACGCTCGGAAAGGAGTCGAGCAGCCCGCGCGTGTAGGGGTGGGCTGTCCGGTGGTGGATCTCCGCGGAGTTGCCGAGCTCGAGCAGCCGGCCACCGTAAAGGATCGCGATCCGGTCGGCAACCTCGAGCAGCAGCGACAGATCGTGCGTGATGAAGAGAACCGCGAACTGCAACTCCTTCTGGAGCTCGGCGATCTCCGCCAGGATCTCGCGCTGGACGACGACGTCGAGCGCGGTCGTCGGCTCATCCATGATCACGACCTCGGGATCGACCGCCAAGGCCATCGCGATCATCACGCGCTGGCGCATGCCGCCCGACAGCTCGTGCGGGTAGCTCCTCAAACGCTCGCGCGGGATCCCGACGAGGTCGAGCAGGCTCTCGAGCCGATCTCGCCGCTGCTCGCGCGTGAGCTTCAGATGCGCATCGAGAACGTCGCCGAGCTGGTCGCGGATGCGCAGCACGGGGTTGAGCGCGTTCATGGCGCTCTGGAAGACGATGGCGATCTCGCGCCAGCGCAGCGCGCGCAGCTGTTTCGCGTTCTGCTCGAGGATGTTGACGCCGTCCCCTCCGATCCGCCGCCCGCGGTAGATGACGTCGCCGCCGGTGATGATCGCCGGCGGACGCAGCAGACGGCACGCGCCGAGCGCCAGCGTCGACTTACCCGATCCGCTTTCGCCGGCGAGCCCGACGACCTCTCCCGGCGCGAGCTTGAGGTCGACGTGCGACACAGCCTTGAGATCCCCGGAAACGGTGGCGTACGCGATCGACAGATCGCGAATCTCGAGTACAGGCTGCCCCGTGGGCACTGCGTCGATCTGGACTGTCTCGTCCACGGGCAATGGCGCCAGGCCGGTCATGCGCCGGCCTCGCGCACGACGGGCGTCGGGTCCGACGGCCGTTGCTGGCGGCCGCGGCGCTTGCGACCGCGCGTGTCGCGGAGCCGCGGGTTGCCCAGCTCATCAAGGCCGAAGTTCAGCAGCACGAGGGCCATGCCCAAGGTGGCGGCCGCGGCACCAGGCGGTATCCACCACCACCAGTCGCCGAGCGTGACCGCCTCCTGGCTCTGTGCCCAGTAGAGCATCGTACCGAGACTCCAGGTCGTAAGGCTGACGACGCCGATGAAAGCGAGCACGACCGACGTCAGGATCGCGTAGAGCACGGTGCCGACGAAGCTCGCGGCGATCAGGCTGACCTCATTCGGCAGGATCTCGAAGAGGATTATGCGCCAGGTCCGCTCGCCGCTCTCACGAGCGGCGGCGACGAAGTCGCGGCTCCGGAGCGTCAGCGTCTGCGCGCGAATCACGCGCGCCCCCCAGGCCCAACCGAGCGCGCTGAGGACGATCGCTTCGGCAACCAGTCCGCTTCTCGACCCGGACTCGGCGAGCACGATGATCAGCAGCGGCAGCGCCGGCAGCACGAGGAACACATTGGCGAGCAGCGACAGCCCCTCATCGGCTGCGCCGCCGAGGTAGCCGGCCGTCGTCCCGACGAGCGTCCCGACAACCGTTGCGATCGCGCCGACGAGCAGTCCGAGCAAGACGGTCGAGCCCATGCCGACGAGCAGCTGCGAGAGGACGTCCTCACCGAACGAAGTGGTACCCAGCAGATGATGCAGGCTCGGCGCGGTCGCACCGAGCACCGTGGCTGTCTGCGTGCTCGGATTATCGGGAGCGATCGTCGGTCCGATGATCGCCATCAGTATGTAGAAGGCGAGGATGGCCCCGCCGACCTTGGCCTTGAGCGGCAGCGATCGGATCAGGCCGCGACGATGGACCGGTGCGGGGGTCGCGAGGCCCACGGGTGGGGCAATGGCAGCGACAGCCATCAGAAGGCCGCCCTGGTGCGCGCGCGCGGATCGGCGATCACGTAGACGATGTCAGCCAGCAGACAGGCGAGCAGCACGGCCATTGAGATGACCAGGAATATCCCCTGGATCAGGGCATAGTCGTCCGACACCACCGCGTTGTAAAGCGTCAAGCCGACGCCCGGGTAGGAGAACACGAACTCCATGATCAAGGCGCCGGCGACGACGAAGCCGATGGCGAGCGAGAAGCCCGCGATGTTTGGCAGGATCGCGTTGCGTGCGGCGTAGGTGAACATGATCCGGCGCGGTTTGAGCCCTTTGGCCTGCGCCGCAAGCACGTAGTCCTCGCCAATCGTCGTGATCATCACGTTGCGCATCTGCAGCATCCAGCCGGCCATCGATGTGATGACGATCGTCAATGCCGGCAGGATCGAGTGGTAGAGCGCGCTGCCGATGAACGGCCAATTCCAGCCGGGGACGTCGCCAAGCGCGAAGCCGTTGGCAAACGGGAAGATGTGCCAGTTCAGGGAGAAGAGCTCGATCAGGAGCAACGCCAAGAAGAAGTACGGCGTCGCCTGAATGAAGGTGAACGCCGGTAGTGACCGGTCGAGCCAGCCGCCGCGGCGCCATGCCGCGACGATCCCGAGCATCGTGCCGAGGACGAAGCTGATGATCGTTGCAGTACCGACGAGCGCGAGCGTCCACGGGACCGTCGCGCGAAGGACCGAAACGACCGAGGCCGGGCTGGCGATCACGGACGTGCCGAGATTTCCGGACAGCAGGTTGCCGAGGTAGCCGAAGTACTGGTGGAACAGGCTGCCTTGATGACCGGTACCGAACTGGAGCTCCAGAGCGTGGTAGGCCTGGGGCGGGAGGTCCTGGAACTTGGCCATCATCGCCTGGACGGCGTTGCCCGGCAGGGCACGCGGGATGAAGAAATTGACCGTCACCGCGACCCACGCGGCAACGACATAGAACCCAAGCCTGCGGACGATGAACCGCACTCCCTCTCCCCTTCCTGCCCGTCAAACGAAGCTCGACCGCCGAGCTCCCCGGCGCGGACGGTCGCCTGAAAACGCTAACAGGCGCTTTGTCAGGAGTCAAGCGTGTACCGTGCCAGCGCCAGCCGCTCGACGCCGCAACGCCGCCGTTGTTGGGCATTTGCTGCTTTGACAGGCCCGTCGCGTACATGTAAGGTTTACACATTCCTTCCAGCGCCGCAACTGAGACACGCAGCAGATCCGCACAGCGGGTAACGATCCGCGACGTCGCAGAGATCGCCGGCGTCTCGACGGCGACGATCTCCCGCGTCGTAAATAACAGCGGCTACGTTTCGGCGAAAACGCGCCGCGCCGTCGAGCACGTGATCCGCGAGCACGGCTATACGGCGAGTCGATCCGCACGCGGTCTCTCGAGCGGTCGAACCGGCTTGATCGGGGTGACGGTTCCGCGAATCCACCCGGCGTATTTCTCGGTAATCGTCGCCGGGGTCGCCGATGCACTGTATGAGCACGACATGCGAATCGTGCTCTGCCCGACCCTCCACGAGCACGATCGTGAGGTCTCGCTGCTCGCCCGCCTCGTTCATGGCACCACCGACGGCGGCGTGCTCATCCTGCCCGAGGAATCACCAAGCGAGCTACGCGGGCTGATGACCCACGGTTTTCGCTTCGTCGTCGTCGACCCGCGCACGCGCATCGGGGCGCAAGTGCCGACGGTATCGGCCGCCAATGCGTCCGGAGCGGCGCAGGCGATGGAGTATCTGCTCGGTCTCGGCCACCGCCGCATCGCGGCGATCACCGGCCCGACTGGCCTGATGGCAACCCAGGAGCGCGCTCGTGGCTACAACGCCGCGTTGGCTGCCGCCGGCGTGCGGCCCGACCCGGCACTTGTGATCGAGTCGGAGTTTGATGTGCTCGGCGGCTCAGTTGCGGCGTCGGCCCTCTTCGATCTCGCGGAGCGACCGACTGCGATCTTCGCGTTCAGCGATCAGTTGGCGATCGGCGCAATGCAAACAGCGTTCGCGCGTAATCTGCGCGTCCCCGAGGATGTCTCGATCGTCGGCTTCGACGACACCGCCGAATCTGAGTTGTTCAGACCAGCGGTGACGACCGTGCGCCAACCGCTCGCCGAAATGGGCCGCATGGGGGTCAGTCTGCTGACACGCCTGCTCGCGAACCGCCAACTGGAGGCGGTCCACGTCGAGCTCGCAACCGAGCTCATCGTCCGCGGCTCGACCGGCGAGTGCGCTGAGCTAGCCGCTAGCGCGTGATCGCTGCCGGATACGCCGGAACGGGCAGCGACATCAGACACGCTGCAGCACGCGCGCGATTCGCTCGACCGCCTCTTCGACCAGCGCCGGCGAAGTCCCGATGTTGAGCCGCGCAAACCCGGCGCCCTGACGACCGAAGCTCGGTCCGGGGCTCAGAGCCACGCCGCAGCGCTCGAGGATCGCGCCAGCCGGATCCTCGCCCAGCTCGAGCGCGCGCAAGTCGAGCCACGCCAGGTAGCTGGCCTGGGGCTGTGCATAACCGACCTGAGGTAAGCGCTCAGCCAGCAGCGCTGCCAACAGCTGCCGGTTGTGGTCGAGCACGGCGACGACGTCGTCCAGCCACGGTCCGCCTTCGCGGAATGCAGCGATCGTGGCGATCGCACCGAGATGACCGCAGTGCGTGTCGGCGAACGAAAGTCGCCCGATCACCTCGGAGGCGTTCGCTGACGCGGTAACGATCTGGGCGCAACTGAGACCGGCGATGTTGAACGCCTTCGAAGCCGACCACAACGCGATGCCGTGCTCGCTCGCCGCCTCCGAGACGCTCAGGAACGGCACGTGCCGAGCGCCCGGCAGAACCAGCGGCGCATGGATCTCGTCAGCCAGCACCCAGGCGCCGTAACGCGCGGCCGCATCAGCTAGCGCGACCAGCTGCTCGCGGGTCGGCACGTCACCGGTCGGATTCTGGGGGCTGCACAGGAGCAGGGCGACGGCCCCTGCGGCGAACTCCCGCTCGATCGCTTCTACATCGAGTCCCTCGGGAGCCAACGGCGCCTCGGCCGGCTCGCAGCCGAGCTCCTCGATCACGGCGAAGAACGGGGGGTAGACCGGCGTGTTGATCACGACCCTCTGGCCCGGTTGCGTGAGCAGCCTGAGCAGCGATCTGATCGCGCCAACCACATCCATGCTCGGGGAGACCCGCGCCGCGTCGACGCTCCAGCCAAGACGACTCTCGGCGAAGTAGGCGAAGGCCTCTGCCAGACCGAGATCGTGCGGCGAGGCGTAGCCGCAGTCGTCCAGCTGGACCGCCTCGGTCAGGGCCAGCTTGACGGGCTCGGCGAGCGGAAAGTCCATCTCAGCCACCCAGGCCGGCAGCACGTCAGCGCTGTAGCGAACCCATTTAGCGCTGCGCCGACGGCGCAACCGCTCGATCGGCAGATCGGTCAGCTCGGAGTTGAGGATCGCCGCCATCGTCGAACTCTGTCACGCCGCGAGCCTGAGCCCGACACGGTCGAGCTGACGCGTCCAGCCCGCCGGTCGTTCGTTCCAGAGCATCCGGCGGTGCTGTCAGCGCGCCCCCTCTCCCTGTCCGGCGCGATTCGTACCTCGCCATCGCGGCATCTGAGCGCGTTGAACGCCGCGCGAGACGTCTGCTTCGACAAGCTCGTCGCGGCTCAGGTCGTGCGTCGGCGACGCAGCAACGGGTCGGACAGGGCCGCTGCCACGTAGCCCTCATCGAAGCGGGAGATGCTGACGCCGGACGGCACGATCTCATCGATTCGGTTGAGGACGTCGGCCGAGAGCGTGACCTCGGCCGCGCCGAGCTGTGACTCGAGATGCTCGAGCGTCCGCGGACCGATGATCGGCGCCGTGACGGCCGGATGTTGCGCGACGAACGCCAGCGCGATATGGACGAGTGGGATACCGGCCTCCTCAGCCAGCACAGCGAGTTCCTCGGCGGCGTCGAGCTTGCGCTGGTTCTCGGGGATCGAAAGGTCGTAGCGAGCCGGCAGCCGCTCACCGCGCCGCGACGTTGGTGTGGCCTGGCCCTTGCGGTAGCGCCCGGTCAGCCAGCCACCGGCCAACGGGCTCCAGGGGATCACCCCGAGCTGGTACTGCTCGGCAAGGGGAAGCAGATCGGCTTCGATGCCCCTGACCAAGATCGAATACGGCGGCTGCTCGGTCACGAACCGACCCAGCCCGCGGCGCTCCGAAACCCATTGCGCTTGGACGACCTCGTGCGCCGGAAACGTCGAGGAGCCAAACGCGCGGATCTTGCCCTGGCGCTGAAGGTCGGTCAGCGCCGACAGTGTTTCCTCGATGTCAGTGTCCGGCTCTGGTCGGTGCACCTGGTAGAGGTCGATCCAGTCCGTGCCGAGCCGCCTCAGGCTGTTCTCGACCTCCTTGATGATCCAGCGCCGCGAATTGCCGCGCATGTTCGGATCGCCTTGTGGCGGTCCAAATGCGGGAGTGTCGACCGGGATCCCCATCTGGCCGTGGAACTTCGTCGCGAGGATGACGTTGTCGCGACGGCCCTGGGCGAGTGCCTTGCCAACGATGATCTCCGACTCGCCCTGCGAGTAAACGTCGGCGGTGTCGATGAAATTGATCCCGGCATCGAGCGCGCGATGGATGATCGCGATCGACGCGTCGTGGTCCGGTTCGCCCCAGGCACCGAACATCATCGCGCCTAGACACAGCGGGCTGACCTGCATTCCCGTGCCACCCAGAGTTCGGTAGTCCATGCGCGCTGATCATAGGACGCGCCGAGACTCGCGAAGTGCGGCGGCGTCCGATTTGGGACGCCTGCCGCCGGTCCTGGCGCTCGATCGTTCGAGTATCGCCCCGCTACGACGCTCAACCTGCAGTGCGCTGGAATGGCGATCGCCGTCGGGTAATGAGCGCGGATGATCGGAAACCGAAGCGGGATACGTGAATCGAAAGCGGATCTGGGGTGAGCCCCGCTGACAAAGCCAGTGTTTTCGGGCTCTCAGGTGCTCTCAGATGATGTGGAATCACACGAAATTGCGACACGGACGCGCGTCTACGTCGCCCAGCTGGCGCGTTCCGGATCCCAATGACCGGCGGCGCTCCCGTCGAGAACGGGGGCCCAGGAATTCCGCGGCGCGAGCGAAGGCCGCAGCGAGATCTTCGTCGAGGCCGACCTGGGCAGCGAGCCGCGCGTAGGGAGCCGTCCACGTTGGGGGCGGCGGCGGGAGGCTCGGCGGGAGCGGGTGGCGGGCGCCTGAGCCCCCGTGTAGCTCCGCGAGCATCGGCTGTAAAGGCCGCGCACAGCCGCGCGCTCCGAAGATCGCTCGTGGCGGCCGTGACAGCCGCCGCTCCCGGAGCTGTTTGGCGATTAAGTCAGCCTTGAGGGCTGACTTACAGATGAACGCAGGCGGTCACTCGCCGCGGAGCGCGAGCCCAACACGTTGTCGCAGTCACGCCGGAGCAGTCACGAAGTGGGGCTCCAGTCACGCAGTGGGGCTCCAGTCACGCAGTGGGGCTCCAGTCACGCAGCTCCTTTCGCCCGGCAAAGCGAGCGTCTCGATTGGCGCGGCTCAGAGTGCTGCAGCTCGTCCCTTGCATGCGCCTCGTCTCCGGCCGGCGACGCGCCTGCTTGTGGCGAGGAGCAGGCAGTGGAGATCACGGCGAAACGGTCTCGCTCTCCTCCCGGCACGGCATGCTCCCGCGCGACACGCGGTGTCGGCGACTAGACCGACGATTGGTTACCAGCGTCTCCGGGCGGTCCGATGGCGCTCTGACTCGGGAGCCGCGGCTACTCGCGATGGAGCGAGAGTGCCAGGCTGGGAACGACGAAGGACAGGAGAAAGATCGGCAGGATGCTCTTTCCGCTGCATCGGAAGGCGACGGTTTCGCCCTCGGCGGCGTTGAAGGTCTTGGTGCGGCTGGAGTTCCGGCCACTGCGGACGTGCAGGGTGTGAAGTCCTGGTTCGATCGGTGTCTCGATCGGGTCGTTCAGCTCGAGTGATCCGACACGCTCGCCGTCGAGCACTACGTCGTACGGGCCGCGGCGGATCTCCACGCCGATGGTTTTGTGCGTCAGCTTCAGCGTTGCGGACATTGCTGATCTCCTCCTGTTGTGACGGGCGTTCTCTGTGGGTGCTCGGCGACGGACGCCAACCTGCCGGTGACGGTCATCCACGTGTGCCGGTGATGAGTCGTTCGCGGTCGAAGATCGCCGCGACCGCCCGCCACCCTAGGGTGTCGACGATCAGTAGTGCTACGGCGAGCGCGAGTGCGAGGCCGGTCGACGGCGTGATGACTTTGAACTGCATCAGGGCGATGATCGCGAGCGGGGGCAGGCTGGCGAGGATGCTGAGCTGCTGGGCGGCGCGGATATCGCTCGAGCGGGCGGAGATCGCGATCCCGACCCAGATCGACCAGCCGGCGAGCAACGGGGTGAACAGCAGCTGGACCAGAACGTGTGAGCCCGCGAAGACGGCCGAGGAGACGACGGGGCTCGCGAACAGCTTGGCGGCGGCGAGGAAGATCCCGAACATCGCGTAGGCGATCGTGATCGTCGGGGCGGCGACTGCGAGCGCCTTGCCGACGAGGAACTCCTCGGGGCGGATCGGGGTGATCAAGACCGGCTCGAGCGTGCCCTGCTCGCGTTCTCCGACCACGGAATAGGCGGCCAGGGTTGACGGGACGACGGCGGGAATCACCAGCATGTACAGCAGCGACAGTCCGACCCGGTCGGTGAGCTCGGGGCTGGCCGCAACCGCCGGGGCGATGAGCAGCTGCACGATCGGCAGGATGATGAAGAGCAGCGGCAGGAACGCCATCGTGCCGATCACGAAGCGGTTGTGCCGGTAGTCGCGCAGCTCTTTGACGGTGATCGCCGCGACGCGTCGCCTGCTGAAGCTCACGGTCGCTTCGCCTCGACGTCCTCGTCGAGCAGCTCGAGGTAGACGTCCTCGAGTGAGTGGCGCGACTCGGCGATCGAGAGGATGTCGGCGCCGGCTGCGACGAGTGCTCGCGCGAGGGCTGGAGCTGCGAGGTCGGGGTCCGAGACGTTCAGCGTGTAGCCAGAGGCAGTCTGCTCCCATCCTTCGACCTCGGGCAGAGCGCCGAGCACGACCTTGAGGTCCTCGAGCGGCGCACGGACCCGCACGTCCAGAGAGCGCCTGAACAGCCGCTGACGTAGCTCGTCGGGCCGGCCGATCAGTCGCAACGTCGTACTCAGGATGGCCACCCGATCGCACAGCCGTTCGGCCTCCTCAAGCCGGTGCGTGGTGAGGAAGATCGTGACCCCGCACTCGCGAAGCGAGCCGATCAGATCGTGGACCTCGCGCGTCGCCACGGGATCGAGGCCCGAAGTCGGCTCGTCAAGGAACAGAACCGCCGGATCGTTGAGCAGCGCCCGCGCGAGCGCGACCCGCTGGCGCAAGCCTTTCGAGAGCGAGCCGCACGGGTCTCCCGCGCGGTCGAGAAGGTTGACCGACCGCAGCGCACGCTCGATCCGTCCACGGACATCGTCGAGCTCGTAGAGCCCGGCGAAGCACTGCAGATTCTCCATCACCGTCAGGCGCAGATACAGGCCCGGTGACTCCGGCATGATCGAGATCCGCGCACGGATCGACGGGCCGTTGTCCGCGGTCAGCTGAATCCCGGCGACCGTCGCCGTCCCGGAGCTGGGGGCGATCAGCGTGCCCAACGTGCGCACGGTCGTGGTCTTGCCCGCCCCGTTCGGACCCAGGAAGCCGAACACCTCGCCGTAGCCGACCTCAAATGAAACGTCCTCAAAAGCAGCACGGTCGCCGAAGCGCTTACTCAGACGCTCAACCGTAAGCGCATGATCGCCCGGCGCTGGGGCGAGCGAGCTGGCCGCGGAGCGGGATCGCTTCTCCGGTGCGCCTGTCATAGACTGCCCCGAACTCACTTCGCCAACGCTAGCAATGGTTTGGCCACCCGGACACAAAACCTGCGTGGCGTGCTAATTTTTGGCCGTGCGGTCAAAGAACACGGGCGATGACCGCTCGTTTGTGAGTAGCGCCAGACGGGCGCAGATCGTTGAGGCTGCGATCGAGACCGTCGCCGAAGTTGGCTACAAGAACGCCTCGCTCTCGCGTATCGCGCTACGGCTCAGTATCAGCAAGGGCGTGATCAGCTACCACTTCGCCGGCAAAGACGACCTGATCGCCGAGATCGTCAGCCAGGTGCTCCAACAAGCGAGGGCCTACATGCAGCCTCGCATCGAAGCGCAAACAACCGGCCCAGACATGCTGCGCGCCTACATCGAGTCCAACCTCGAGTTCATGCGCGACAACCCCAATCAGCTCAACGCCCTCCTAGAGATCGTACGCGCGACGATCGCCGGCGCCAAGAGCCCATTCACTGGCAACCCCGACGCGGGCGTCCACATCCTCGCCGAGCTGCTCACGCGCTTCCAGACCGCCGGCGATTTCCGAACCGACTTCGATCCGAATGCGATGGCGATCGCGATCCGGGCGGTCATTGACGCGGCGCTCGGCCGACTGGCCAACCCAGCGTTCGACGTCGACCAATACGCCCGCGAAGCAGTCACGATCTTCGACCGAGCAACATGCGTGACCGGTGCTTAAAGCCCCGTTCCGCGAGCGGCTTGCCACCCAGAATCGCCGGTCCCAACACCTGCTTCCGGCACACGACGCGTCTCTTACGAACCGGATGCTCAAACCTGCGTTGCGCGGAAACCAGGCGCCCGTTCGGAGCGAGCGAGACGCCTGAGTTGGACGACCTGCAGGTCAGACCGTCAACGATGCGAGCGCTTCTGCTTCGGCCGGCGCGAGCGGCGTCCGGTGGCCTTGTCGCGACACGATCGCAGTTCGTCCGGAGCGCAAAGCCAGCTTGGACGTCATCGGGCTGTCGCTCTTGGATCGCTTCGTGAGTGCGCTGGTCGCTCAGTCGGTCGGAGCGAGCAGCACGTGCGTGGTCGTCCGGCGCGAACGATCGGCCGCTCGCGTCGAACGCACCACGAGCGTATCGCCATGTCCCAGCCACGCTCGCCAGCACAGGCGTAAACGAGAGCCTTCATTTAGGCTCTTCATGCCTCGCGCGAGCGATCCCTCTAACGACGCCCGACACGATCGCTACCCCACCGACGACCAAGACGAGCCTCGACGCCGAGGTGACGATAAGGGCAAAAATAATTAGGGCGACGCCCACCGCGACGAGGATTAACGGCCAGTAGCGTGAAGTTCTCATTTCGGTCTCCTATCGTTCGAGGTCGGATTTAACGCGATGAGGGAGCGTCGCGGTGCGCGGCGAGATCGGGCTGAACGCGCACAGCCCACGCCCGCGTAGGCAGCTCATTCGGTCGCGATAGCGGCCAGCACGTCGAGGTTGGCGGCGCGCCGCGCGGGCCAGTTCGCGGCCGCCAAGCCGAGCAGCGCCGCGAGGACGAGGAACAGGATCAAGCTGCCGAGCGGGACGGAGATGACGGTGACGCCGTTGTTGCGTAGCGACCAGCTCAGCGCGACTCCGAGACCGGTGCCGATGACGATGCCCACGACGGCGCCGAGCAGGGCGATGATGACGGCCTCGGAGCGGATCATCGACTTCACCTGGCGGCGCTTCATCCCGACCGCGCGCAGCAGGCCGATCTCGCGCGTGCGCTCGAAGACCGAGAGCATCAGCGTGTTGACGATCCCGATCAGGGCGATCACGATCGCGAGCGCGAGCAGCACGTAGATCAGGCCGAGCAGCTGGTTGACCTGGGACTGGGACTTCTGCTCGAACTGCGAGCGCGACTGGATCGTAAGGTTCGCGTAGGGCGCGAGCGCGCGGTTCAGCTCGCGGTCGACGCCGGTGGCGCCCGTGGTGGTGCGCACGAGGTCGGCAACCGGTAGCGGGTTGTCGAAGTGCGAGACGAAGAGCTTGTCGGAGATGACGAAGCTGCCGACGAGCGGGTTCTGCATGTAGATCCCGCCGATCCGCATCTGCGTCGGGCCGGTCTGCGCGAAGTCGACGGGAACCACCGACCCGACGTGTAGGGCGTTCGAGCTGGCGGTCTCGCTGTCAATCAGAAGCTCTTCGGCGGCGAGCGCTGGGGCCGCCGTCCCGGCGGTCAGCTGCAAGGTGAGCGTGCGCGACAGGTGCACCGGCGAGATCGCGTGCAGGCTCGAGAGCGAGCCCTTGAAGTCGAACTGGCCCTCGTAGACGGTCGAGACCGTCTCGACTCCGGGAAGCTTCGCGATCGTCGGCGCGACCTCACGGCTGACGCTGCCCGAGGTCACGAGATAGTCGGCGGCAACGGCGCGATTGACCTCGCTCGTCGCCGATCTGCCAAGCGATGAGCCGAGCACGGCGATCGTCGAGACGAGCGCCATCCCGACCATCAGCGCGGAGGCTGTCTGAGCCGTGCGGCGGGGGCTGCGCATCGAGTTCTCGCGGCCGAGGCGGCCCGGCATTCCGCGCAGCGCTGCCAGCGGGCGCCCGAGCACCCCAGCGGCCGGGCGGGCGACGATCGGCATCAGCATCGCGGTCGCGACGAACAGCGCCAGCGTGCCAAGCCCGACGAGGCCGATCGAGGGCTCGGTCAAGCCTACGAGCAGGCAGATGAGGCCGACGATGCCGACGCCGCTGCCTAGGCCGATGCGTCGGCGCAGCGAATCGCGCTGGTCCTCGAGCTGTGCGACAAGCGCCGCGACCGGGGGGATCTTGACGGCGCGCCGCGCCGGCGCGATCGCCGCCACGACCGTCACGCCGACACCCACCACGAGCGCGACGATCGGCGTGCGCGCCTCGAAGACGAGCGGCGAGGAGGGCAGGGTGATGCCAAAGGCCCCGAGCAACGCCTTGAGCCCGAGCGCGGCGAGCACGCCAAGCCCGATGCCGATCAGCGATGCGACCAGCCCCGTCACGGCGGCCTCGGCGAGCACCGAACGGAAGACCTGGCGGCGGCTCGCGCCGACGACGCGCAGCAGGGCGAGCTCGCGCGTGCGCTGACCGACCGTGATCGAGAAGGTGTTGAAGATCGTGAACGCACCGACGAACAGGGCGATGAAGGCGAAGATGAGCAGCGCCGTCGTGATGAACGAGAGCGCGCTGCTGATGGCGTTCGAGTACTCGCTCGCGATCTCCTGGCCGCTCACGACCTGAACGCCGGGCGGCAGGACGCGCGCGATCGCCCGCTGCAGCGCGACGTTGTCGACGCCGTGCTTGGCGAGCACGTTGATCGTGTCGTAGTACTCGCGCGAGTTGAAGAGCTGCTGGGCAACTGGCAGTGAGAAGGCGGCGAGCGAGATCCCAGCGAGGTTGTCGGCGCTGCCGAACTTGACGAGCCCGGAGATCGTGAAGGTCTCCGGCTTACCGGGAAGCAGCACGCGGACCTGCTGGCCGGTCGCGAAGTGGTGCTTGTGCGCCGTGCCGAGATCCATCAAGACCTGGTGCGGACCGACCGGCGCGTGGCCCGCGACGATGTGAACGGCTGAGAGGTTCGGGTTTGGGTCGAACGAGAACCCCTCGGCGCTGCGCGCGTTGCCGATCGCGTTGCCGGCGTGGTCAACGAACTGGGCGTAGCCACCGACGGATCCGTAGGCGAACGCGACGCCGGGCACCTGGCGAACCGCCGTCAGGACAGTGTGGGACGGGCCTGCGAAACGCGGTGCTGTCGACACCAGCCGCGGCCGCGTTGGTGGTGCTGACGAGCTTCGCGTCGCCACGAACCTCGAAGCTGACGTGCTGGTAGACGGTGCCGATCAGGTTGTCGAACGTGCGATTGAGCGTGTCGCCTAGGATCAGCGTGCCGGTTACGAAGGTCACCCCCAGCACGATCGAGAGCGCCGTGAGGGTGAGGCGCAGCTTGCGTGCGAGCACGCCTTTGAGCGTGATGGCGCGCATCTCAGCTACCCAGCTTCCGCATTTGCTCGAGCACCGAATCCGCTGTCGGCGAGGCGAGCTCGCCGACGACCCTCCCGTCGGCGAGGAACACCACGCGGTCGGCGTGGGCGGCGGCGCGCGGATCGTGCGTGACCATGACGATCGACTGCCTGTGCTCGTCAACCGAGCGCCGCAGGAACTCGAGCACCTCGGCGGAGGCGTTCGAGTCAAGATTGCCAGTCGGCTCGTCCGCAAAGAGCAGCTCAGGCCGAGACATCAGTGCGCGCGCGCAGGCAGTGCGCTGTTGCTGGCCGCCGGAGAGCTCGCTCGGACGGTGCGAGAGGCGGTCGGCGATGCGCAGCGCGCCGACGAGATAGTCGAACCACTCACGATCGACGCTCCGACCGGCGAGATTCAAAGGCAGCGTGATGTTCTCGCCCGCGCTCAGCGTGGGCACGAGGTTGAAGGCCTGGAAGACGAAGCCGATCTGGTCGCGGCGCAGCTCGGTCAGCTCAGAGTCATCGAGCTGACCGAGCTCGCGCTCGCCGATGTAGGTCTGCCCCGCACTCGGCGCGTCGAGCCCCGCCATGCAGTGCATCAGCGTCGACTTGCCGCTGCCCGAAGGGCCCATAACAGCTGTGAAGCGACCGCGCTCGAACGCGACGTCGATGCCGTCGAGCGCGCGCACCGCCGTCTCGCCAGCGCCATAGGCCTTCGTAAGCGCGACGGTGTGTGCGGCTGGTGTTTGAGTGTTCATGTCACTCCTTGATCTCGACGGGCCGCGACGAGTGTCGTCATTTAGGCAGCCGCTACGCGACTGGCGCGGCGACGGCGCCAGGCACGCATCAGGTAGGCAAAGAGGGGGATGAGGATCATTGTGTTCTCCTTCGTCTTGGGGACTCTCGGCAGCCTAGGCAGACGCACTCGCGTTGTCATCGGCGCACGGGTCGAACTTGTGTCTCCACCCGTGGGTGGAGACGGGCAGGCCACCCGAGAGCCGATGACAGCCGTGCACGCGGGCCGTACCCTTTCCCGGCGGGATGCTTAGTGCACTGAAGACCTGGTATCGCAACGGCGGATCCACGCACCCGATCGCGTCGATGCGCGAGGTCGTGACGCTGCGCGCGATCGCCTCGGTCGTCATCGCGGCGGCAGTGCTGAAGGCCCTGACGACGAGCCCGCACCCGGGACTGCACGGAACCGGCCTGGCGGTCCTGATCGCGACGGTCGGCTTCGTCGTAACCGTCGGGGGAGGCTTCATCGCGGCGAGCAGCCCCTCGAAGCGGATCGGCGAGCCAGAGATGTTCCTCCTCGTCATGGCAATGACCGCCGCATCGGTGGCCGATGACCTGCTGCAGCACAACGCGTCGTGGCAGACCGGCCCCTACTTCGTGGCCGTCGTGGCAGCCCTCCGATTCGGACGCGTCTCAGGCCCCGTCACGCTCGCGATCGCAGACGGCGCCCTGCTCATCGTCGCCGGTATCAAAGACGCGCTGCCGGCAACCGCCTCGCTGCTGATCCTCGGAACGCTGCCGTGGTTCCTCGTGCTGAGACTCTTACGGCACGTGCGCGCGCAGCACGAGGCGCTCGAGCTCTCATCGGTCGCCGAGGCGCGCGCGCAGGTGGCAGCCGAGCGCGGGCGGATCGCGCGCGAGCTGCACGACGTGCTCGCGCACTCGCTATCGGCGCTGGCGCTTCACCTGGAGAGCACGCGCCTGCTAGCCCATGAAAAGGACGTCGACCGTGAGCTCGCTCGTGCGCTCGACACCGCCCACCACCTGGCGGCCAGCGGCCTCGACGAGGCACGCCAGGCGGTTGCCGCGGCGCGTGGCGATGAGATGCCCGGGCCGGACCGACTGGCGGCGCTGGTGGACGGATTCAGCGAACAGAGCGCCCTACCGGTCTCACTCGAGGTGAGCGGCAAGCCGCGCGACCTGCCGCCTGACGCACGCCTCGCCGTGTACCGCACCGCCCAGGAGGCGCTGACCAACGTGCGCCGCCACGCGGTGCCAGACGCAGTCGACGTCAGACTCGACTACCACGACGACGCGACGGTGCTCGTCGTGGAGGACCGGGCGGCGGCGCCGACACCACATCTTGCGCCGGCGAGCGAGACGGGCGGCGGCTACGGGCTCGTCGGAATGCGTGAACGCGCGGAGCTGCTCGGCGGCAGCCTGCTCGCGGCGCCAACGCCGCACGGGTTCCGCGTCGAGCTACGCATCCCAAGCTTCGACGGGCACGGCAGTGGCAGCTGATCGCGTCGTGCGCGTGGTCCTCGCCGACGACCAGCGGCTCGTGCGCGAGGCCCTCGCGACGCTACTCCGACTGCTCCGGGGCGTAGAGCTCGTCGCAACCGCCTGCGACGGGGAGGAAGCCTGCGCGGCCGTGGCAGCGCACTCACCGGACGTGGTGCTGATGGACCTGCGGATGCCACGGATGGACGGGATCGAGGCAACGCGTGCGATCACTGCTCACGACCCCCGAGTCGGAGTGATCGCGCTCACCACCTACGCCGACGACGAGAGCGTGATCGGCGCGCTCCGCGCCGGCGCGCGCGGCTACCTAACGAAGGACGCTTCCAGTGAGGACATCGCCGCCGCGATCAAGAGCGTCGCCGCCGGCGAAGCGGCCCTCGACCCGGCGATCCAGCACCACGTCGTCGCGGCACTCGCGACCCCGAACGCTCAGCCGCCCGCCTGCGATGAGTCCACGCTGCCAGACGGACTGACGCGACGCGAGGCCGAAGTGCTCGCGCTGATCGCCGACGGACTGACAAACGCCGAGATCGCCGAGCGCCTGGTCGTCAGCCCGACGACCGTGAAGTCGCACATCAACCACCTGTTCGCAAAGGCCGGCCTGCGCGACCGCGCGCAGGCCGTGCGCTACGCGTACGCGAACAAGCTCGCCGAGCCGCCGCGCTAGTCAGGCAGCTCGAACTTCGCGTGCACCGCGCGCCTCCTCCGAGACAAAGCGACAACGCGACTCTGGCCGCTTACGTGGCCGCCTTGCGCGACGAGCGGGCATTAGCTGTTTCGCTTCATGGGCTGGCTATACCTGTCCGGGCGGTCGGAAGTACCGTGCGGCAAGAATGAACTGGGATCTGCGACACCGGAAGTCATCGCTGGTGATCCGGCTGCTGCTGGCCGGTTGGATCACCGTCGTCATCGTTGTGCTCTGCGCCACGGGACGTTGGTGGGGCCTGGTGTTCGTCGTCCCCCTGGTCCTTGATCTGTACCTGCTCCGGCGGATCTTGACGGCCGGCTCAGGCCGGTAGCGCGGCGTCAGCGGAGTTCGGGGTCCTCAAAGGCTGCGCGGCGGAGCGCCGGCCGCTGGTTTCGGAAACCGCGATCTCGCAGACGACTGCTTTCCCAATCTGGGCTCATTCAACGGAATGGCGCGCCGGCGGGAAAGGACTCACCGGCAGTCGCATCAGCTGGCGATTGCATTCAAAGGAGCAGCCCGCGCACATCGAGGTCGCGTTGTCGCTCAGCGCGATAACGAGCAGTCTGCTGAACGTCGCGTCAGACGCTCGCCACGGACGACACGCAGCAGCGGGTGAGCGTGCCGGTGGCTCGCTCCTGCTTGGATGGCAGGGGCAGTCGTCCCCGGACGGGACGACTCTGGCGTGATCGCTTGACCGAACGGTGAGAGCCGTCTCTCGCCCGCTCTCGCTTCGACGCGTGGACGGCCCCCCGAAACCGCTCCTCACCGGTCATCGGAGCGTCGGAATCGCGCTCTTCGGAGGCATTTCTCTCGCCAACTTGCGACAATAATGCGACAACGACGACCCCGAAAACAACAGATTTGCAGGTATTTCCTCGAAGCGGGATACGGGAATCGAACCCGTCTCTCGAGCTTGGGAAGCTCGCGTTCTACCGATGAACTAATCCCGCAGGCTCCGGGGGGATCCTAGACGTCTAGGCTTGCGGGAGTGAAGCGCAGGCTCGGCCCGATCGTCACCGTGTTAGTTGGGGCGGCCCTCGTCGCAATGCTCGTCTACGGACTAACGAAGCAGGGCACGAGCCGCGCGCTCGACGCGGCGATCGAGGCCGGACACCACCCGCCGGCGCCGAACGCGTCGACGGCCCTGCCCGTGCTCGACGGCGTCCTTGGCCGATCGGCCGCGCTGACGCACTGGCGTGGCGGTGTCGTCGTCGTCAACTTCTGGGCCTCCTGGTGCTCCACCTGCAACGCCGAGGCTGGTCTGCTCGAGCGGGCGCAGGACCTGCTCGCCAGCCACCACGAGGGGACGATCGTCGGTATCACCTACAAGGACCTGACCGGCAAATCGCTCGGCGCGATCAAGCATTTCGGTTTCACCTTTCCCAACCTGCGCGATATCGACGGCTCCTATGCGGAGGGCTACGGCACGGCGCAGCTGCCCGAAACGTTCGTGCTGAACCGCCAGCTCCGGGTGGTTGCGATCTCTCGCGGTCAGATCACGAGCCTGCCGTGGTTGACCGCCGCGATTCAACAGGCCGCCCACACGTGAGACGCGGCGGCCTCCTCGCGCTGCTCTTGCTCGCCCTCGTTCCGAACAGCGCGGCAGCCGTCAAGCAGCGGACTTCGATGCAGGCGGTCCTCCCGTATGTGATGTGCGTGACGTGCCAGATCCCGTTGAGCAACGCTCAGTCGGCGCAGGCCGACGACGAGCGCGCCTTCATCCAGCAGCTGATCGATCGCAGCGACACGCTCTCGCAGATCAAGCGCGTGCTGGTCGCTCAGTACGGAACCGCCGTTCTGGCATTACCCCCGGCTCAGGGCTTCGACCTGACCGTCTACATCGTGCCGGTGGTCGTCGTGTTGGGGCTGCTGGCAGCGCTGGTCGTGCTGCTGCCACGCTGGCGGCGAAACCGCCCGCCGCCTGGAGAGGCCGGCGAACCCGGACCGAGCGCGCTCAGCAAAGAGGACGCGGCGCGCCTCGACGCCGATCTCGCGCGCTACGACTGACGCTCACATCGCCTCGGGCGCACTGACGCCGAGCAGGCCCAACGCCGTCGCGAGCGTCTGCTGCGCCGCGCGCGCGATTGCGATCCGCAGCGACTCCGTCTCGTACGGCTCAGCCCCGACGACGCGGCAGTCGCGGTAGAAGGCGGTGAACTCCTGCGCGATCTCGAGCGCGCTCGCGGCAATACGGTGCGGCGCCCGGCGCTCCGCCGCGTCAGCAAGATCGTAGGGAAAAGCAAGCAGGCGCTTGAGCAGTGTGCGCTCCGAGGGATGCAGCGGCTCGACGGCCACGAGCGCGCCGAGCGCCCGCTCAACACGACCAGGCTCGAGCTTCGCGAGCATCGAGGCGATGCGCGCGTGCGCGTACTGCACGTAGTAGACAGGGTTGTCGCTGCTCTGACGCGTCGCGAGCTCCACATCCAGCTCGACCGTCGTGTCGTGGGAGCGAGCCAGAAGGAACCAGCGTGCCGCGTCCACGCCGACACGCTCGACCAGCTCGTCGAGCGTCACGTACTCGCCCTCGCGTTTTGACATCGCAGTCCGCGCGCCGCCGCCGACGACGAGGTGAACGAACTGGAACGCGATCAGCTCGACGGCGTCGCGGTCGCCACCGAGCGCCTCCCATGCCGCCTTCATCCGCGGCTCATAACCGTGGTGGTCCGAGCCCCAGACGTAGACCAGACGGTCGAAACCGCGTGAGCGTTTGTTCTCGAGGTAAGCGATGTCCGAGCAGAAATAGGTCGGCTGCCCGTCGGAGCGAATCAGCACGCGATCGCGATCATCGCCACGCGCGGTCGTTCGAAGCCACAGCGCTCCTTCCTGGCTGAACGTCTCCCCCAGCTCGGCGAGCCGCGCGAGCGCCGCCTCGACCGCGCCGCCGTCGTGGAGCGAGCGCTCCGAGAACCAGACGTCGAAGCTGACCCCGAAGCGCTCGAGCGAGACACGGATCTGAGCCAGGCACGCCGCCAGAGCTTCGTGCGAGAGCTCGTCGATATCGAGCGTCCGTGCCCGCTCGCCCGGCACGAGCGTCGCGACATAGTCCCCGTGGTAGCCGTCCTCCGGCACCGGCTCGCCGAGCGCCAGAGCGCGTACCGACTCACCCAGCTTGCGGACCTGGCTGCCGTAGTCGTTGACGTAGAACTCGCGCGTCACGTCGTAGCCGCGAAAGCTCATCAGCCGGCCGAGCGCGTCGCCGTAGGCCGCGCCGCGTGCGTGACCGATATGGACCGGTCCGGTCGGGTTCGCGGAGACGAACTCAAGGTTGGCCGACTCGCCGGCTCCGATCTCGACCGCGCCGAACCGCTCGCCGGCCGCGATCACGCCGGTGAGCGCGTCGATCAGCCACTGATCGCTGACGAACAGGTTGAGGAAGCCTGGGCCCGCCACTTCGGTCCGATCGAGGGCACCGCCAAGCCGTGCTTCGAGTGCCGCTCCGAGGCGACCCGCGACTTCGCGCGGTGAGGACTCGAGCCGCGGCGCGAGCAGCAGCGCGGCGTTCGTCGAGTAGTCGCCGAGCTCCGGTCGCGGCGGGCGTTCGAGCTTGACCGCAGCCGCGAGCGCACAGTCGCCACCGACGAGCGAGGCCGCGCTTCCGCGCACTGCCTCATGCAGATGCTCGACCGGTCCCATCCTCAGCCACACTACCGACGCTCAGTTCAGTAGTGGTACGGCTCGCCGGCGATGATCTTGTGCGCGCGGAAGAGCTGCTCGAGCAACACGACCCGGACGAGCTGGTGTGGCAGAGTCAGCGACCCGAGCGAGAGGCGATGGTCGGCGCGCTCGAGCTCCAGCCCGTGCGCACTACCGATAACGAACGCCAGGTCGCGACCGGACATCCTTCGCTGCTCGAGGAAGCCGGCGAACGCCTTGCTCGTGTACGTGTCCCCATCGCTCGCCAGCAGCGAGACGAAGTCGCGCTCGCCAAGCCGCGCGGCAACCCGCTCACTGTCGCGCAGCTCGATCTGCTCGAGCCGCGCGTAGCGTCCGAGCAGCTTCGCGTAATGGGCGACATCGTCGACGTAGGGCGCCCGCAGACGCCCGACCGAGATCACGAGGAGGCGCACGGCTTGCGATACTAGGCGCGTGAGCACCGACCAGCCAGGCGGCGAGCGCCAGATCAATATCCACCTCTCGCCGGAGGTGATGGCCGGGCATTACGCCAACTTCGCGAACATCAGCCACTCCGACTACGAGTTCACGATCACGTTCGCGCGTGTCGACCACGAGGTCGAGTCGGGCGAGATACCGGGCGTCGTGGTGTCGCGCATCAACCTCTCGCCGCGCTTCGCACGCGAGCTGATCACCGCGCTCGAGGACAACTACTCGCGCTGGACCGCGCGCGAGGGGATCAAGAACCTGCCAGAGTTCCAGGGCGACGCCGGCGACGGCGAGGAGTAGCGCTCAGCCGGGTTGCCGGGCGGCCGCGTAGGCGACGGCGGCGCCGATCCGCTCAACGGCCGGGGGATGCGACGCAAACAGCAGAGAGCGCCAGCGCGGTGGATCGGGATCGGCGAGATTGGACCCCGTGATCTGCTGCTCGAATGCGATCAGCGCCTCGGCGTCGTCTGTCAGCTCGAGCGCCAACCCGTCGGCTCGCCGCTCCACCGAGCGCGAGAGCCGGCTCGCGAACGGGCCGACGAAGGTCGCAACGATGGCGCCGGCGAGCGCCAGCGCGGGTAGCGTCGTTGGCTCCGAGCGGCCGATCACGGCGTCGATCCGCTCGGCGAGGCGAGCGACGGCGTACGCCCCCGGCAGGGTGACGATCGAAGCGAACAGCAGGCCACGCGGCACGTCGTTGTGGCGGACGTGAGCGAGCTCGTGGGCAACGACGACGCTCGTCTGCGCGGCGCTGAAGCTCGACAGCAGCGTGTCGAAGAGGACGATGCGGCGCGTCGCGCCGATCCCGCCAACGTAGGCGTTGACCTGCGAGGTGCGCCGGCTCGCATCGACGCTGAAGACCTCGCTGACTGTCACGCCCGCGCGATCCGCTATCTCGAGCACGGAGCTGCGCAGCTCGCCCGGCGGCAGCGGCGTGAAGTCGTTGAAGATTGGATCCAGCAGGATCGGGGCTGCAAACGTGCCGACGATCATCACCGCGGTGGAGCCGGCAGCGGCTGCGAGCCACCAGCGCTCGCCGGCGCTGATCATCAGGAGGCGGACCGCGGCGGCGCCGCCGCCCGTGAAGCTGGCGCCGAGCGCGCCGCCCCTCACCACGTCTACCGCCCAGCCGCGCCAGGACTGGGTCGCGATGCCCGCTTCGAGCGCACGCTTGCGGGCCAGCGAGCCAAGCGGCAGGCCGGCGATTGTCAGCGCGAGCGAGAGGGCGGCGCCGTCGGCTGCCGCGATCGCGGCGGAGCGCCGCCGGAGCGCAGTCCCGGCCCGCAGCCGCACGAGCAGTGCCAGCGTGGCCGCCGCGACGGCAGCATTTGCTGCGTGCAGCGCGCGCTGGGGGCGCTCGTAGCGTCGCGCGCGCTCGATGTCGGCCTCGTCGAAGTAGTCGTTCGCCGCCACGGCCGCCGCGCGGACCACCCCGCCGCGCGGGCCCAGCGCGAGCGAGCCGGCCGCCGCTACGACGGTCGTTGCCGCGAGGCCCGCAAGCCAGTCGTGGTTCGCGCTCTGCAGTACCATCCACCCACAGTAATGCAGCGCCCGAGCGCCGCCCGAAGCTCCCTGGCGCCTCACGGCCGCACGGACTGCAAGACTGCGGGGGCGCGCGCCGGCAACAAGGGCCCGGTACGCCGGGCTCGATGAGGGTCGCAATCATCTCTGACATTCACGCAAACAGGCACGCGCTCGAGGCCGTGCTCGGAGACATCGCGGGCAGCTCCGTCGATGAGATCTGGTGTCTCGGCGACCTCGTCGGCTACGGCGCAGAGCCCGACGCCTGCGTCGAGCTCGCGCGCGATCAGACCGTGATCTGCCTCGCCGGAAACCACGATCTCGCAGTCGCCGGTGAGACTCCCCTGGCCGACTTCTCCGGTGCTGCCGGCGCTGCCGTCCGTTGGACGCGCCAGGTGATGACGCACGAGAACATCGAATACATCGCCACGTTGAGCCCGTCGGGGGCGCGCGAGGACATCGGGCTCTTCCACGGCAGCCCGCGCGAGCCGGTGTGGGAGTACGTCCTGTCGGCGGCGCTCGCCGATCTCTGCCTCGATGCGCAGGAGCATCGCGTCTGCCTCGTCGGCCATTCGCACGTGGCGCTGAGCTTCGATCGCGGGGGCGGCGAGCCGGCAACCGGCGAGCTGCGTCCCGCCGGGAGTGGGGTCGCGATCGGTGGCGGCGAATGGCTGCTCAACCCCGGCAGCGTCGGCCAGCCGCGCGACGGCGACCCGCGCGCGGCCTGGATGTTGCTCGATCTCGACGGCGAAACCGCTCGCTTCAACCGCTGCGAGTACGACATCGCCGGCGCGGCCGACGCAATCCGCGCCGCCGACCTGCCGGCGTCGATGGCCGAACGCTTGGAGCACGGTCAGTGAGACGCGCCCCCGGACTGATCGGCGCGACTCTTCTCAGCGCCATCCTGTTGGCGGCCTGCGGCGGCGGGTCCTCTGCCGGCCTGATCCCCTCGAGCGATGCAGTCGTCCTCGGCAACGACCTCAGCGCGCTCGAGTCGGCCCTCTCCGAGCACAGCTGCGGCGCCACGCAAACGGCGCTCAATGATGTCTTCACCGACATCAGCACGCTGCCCTCGAGCGTCAACACCAGGCTCCGCGACAACCTGCTGGGCGGCTATGAGGAGCTCGACAACACGGCGCGCACGCAGTGCCATTCGACGACGCACACACACACGCACACGGGCTCGAGCGGCTCAACCGGCACGAGCCATACGACGGGCCTGAGCACAGGCTCGAGCGGCACTTCAACCGGCCCAGGCGGCACGTCGACCGGACCGAGCGGCACGTCGACCGGACCGAGCGGCACATCGACGGGCAGCTCCGGCACGGTCGGTCCCGGCGGCGGATCGCAGGCGCCAACCGGGCCCAGCGGCAGCACCAGCGCCGACGCGGGCGGGGTGGCGAGCGCTCCATGAGCACGTTGATCGCAGGGCGCTATCGCCTCGAGAGCCGGCTCGGATCGGGCGGAATGTCAACTGTCCACCTCGCCTTCGACGAGCGACTCGAGCGACTCGTCGCCGTCAAGCTGCTCGCCGAGCACCTCGCCGACGATCCCGCATTCGTGTCGCGCTTTCAGCGCGAGGCGCTCGCCGCGGCCCGCTTGATCCACGAGAACATCGTCCAGGTCTTCGATTCCGGGCTCGACCCGGACACCGACCAGCACTTCATCGTCATGGAGTACATCGAGGGTCAGTCCTGCGCAGAGATCCTGCGCGCGCGCGGCTGGCTGCCGACCGACGAGGCGCTGCCGATCATCATCGCCTGCTGTGCCGGACTCGACTACGCGCACCGCAAGGGCGTCGTTCACCGCGACGTCAAGCCAGGCAACATCCTGCGCGGGAACGACCACCGCGTCAAGCTCGCCGACTTCGGCATCGCCAAGGCCACCGAACAGTCCAGCATCACCCAGGCCGGTTCGGTACTCGGCACCGCGGCCTACCTGGCGCCCGAGCAGGGACGCGGCGAGGAGGCCGGGCCTCCCGCCGACGTCTACGCGCTCGGCGTCGTCACCTACCAGCTCCTCTCGGGCCGGCTTCCGTTCGAGGGCAAGTCGCTGACCGAGCTGGCGCTCAAACAGCAGGGCGAGCGCCCGCCACCGCTCGACACGCTCGTCTCGGGTGTCCGGCCGGAGCTCGCAGCTGCGGTGGACGTCGCGCTGCGACTCGAACCCCACCTGCGCTACCCGACCGCGCTCGACATGGGCCGGGCGCTGGAGGACGGCGCGCGTGGCGTCCGCCCTGGCGCCGGGGCGGCGATCGTGCCGCCACTGCCCGGCGAGCTGGTGGACGAAACCGACGTGACCGTGGTCGCTGAGCACGGTCGCGATGCGACCGTCGTGGCCGGCGGCGAGTCCACCCGCATCGTTCCGGTCGTCAGGCCGCGCGAGCCGCGCGTCGGGCCAGCGCGATCCGATATCGACCGTCGCCCGGCGCAGCGACCCCCCCAGCGCCGCCGGCCGACACCGCCCACCGACCGCCCACCGCACGACAACGCGCGCCTCTTCGCGCTGCTCGCCGGCATCGTCGTGGCGATCGTGATCGCCGCCGTGATCATCATCTCGCTCGGCGGCGGCAACAGCCGCGGCAGCGTCTCGATCCCCTACCAGCGGTACTCGCACAACGCAGCAACGGCGGCGCAACAGATGTCGACGACCGTCGAGGACAACCAGCAGTAGCGCCTTCGTGCCTATTCCGGCCGGGCAGGTCGCTCGCCGGATGCGCCCGCTGAGGAATCACACCCCCAGCGGCATGGACACTGACCAGTTACAGCGTCCCGGGCGCGGCGCCGGCGCGCAGCGCGCCGGCGACCTCCGCCAGGCGCCCGGCGATGATCGCCGCCCGCAGGTCGGCCATCAGCCGCGCGATGAACGTCAGGTTGTGGGCGCTCAGCAGGCGCGCACCGGTCAGCTCACGGCCCCGCGCGAGATAGTGAAGGTAGGCGCGCGACAGCCCGCCGGCACACGCCGGGCAGGGGCAGCCCTCGAGCAGCGGCTCCGCGCTCTCGCGCCAGCGCGGTCGGTCGAGCTCGACCCGCCAGCGGTTCGCCGGCTCAGGCACGAGCGCGACGCCGTGGCGCCCCAGCCGCGTCGGCATCGCGCAGTCGAAGCTGTCGATGCCGAGCTCGACGCCGCGGATCAGGTCGTCGACCTCGCCGATCCCGAGCAGATGCCGCGGTCGCTCCGCCCCGGCGGCCTCGAGGCCACGCGTACACCACTCGACCACCTCGTACATCTGCTCCTTCTCGCGCCCGAGCGAGCCGCCGATCGCAACGCCTTCGCAGCCGCTCGCGAGAACGGAGGCAAGCGACTGCGCGCGCAGATCCTCGTACACGCCGCCCTGGACGATGCCGTAGAAGAGCGAGCCGTCGACAGCGGCGTGCGACTCGCGCCAGCGCAGGCAGCGCTCAAGCCAGCGATGGGTGCGCTCGGTCGAACGCGCCGTGTACTCGCGCTCGACGTTGAACGGCGTGCACTCGTCGAATGCGAGCACGATGTCGGCGCCGAGCTGAGCCTGCACCGCCATTGACGTCTCGGGCGCGATGAAGCGCTCGGAGCCGTCCAGGTAGGAGCGGAAGCGCACGCCCTCCTCTTCGATCGCGAGAATCGAGCCGGCGCCCCCGCCGCCGCCCCGGCGTCCCTTGATCTCGTCGGCGACGGTGCCGTGGCCCATCGAAAAGACCTGGAAACCACCGGAGTCGGTGATGATCGCCCGTTCCCAGCCCATGAAGCCGTGCAGCCCGCCGAGCCCGGCTATCAGCTCGCCGCCGGGCCGCAGGAAGAGATGGAACGTGTTGCCGAGCACGATGTCGTAGCCGAGCTCTGCCACCTCCGCCGCAGCGAGCCCGCGCACACTTGCAGTGCTCGCAAGCGGAACGAACGCCGGCGTTCGCACGTCACCGTGAGCGGTTGCGAGCACCCCCGCCCGCGCAAGCGAGTCGCCGTCGCGGGCGATGATGGAGAATGCGTCCACCGCGGGATCCTAAGAGAGCCGCGCAAGCGCCGAATGGTCCTCGCGAGCTTCCTCAGCGTCACGCAGAACCTGGGCTACCCACTGCTCGTGGTGGTGGTAGCCGTCGAGGCCCTCGGGGTCCCGCTCCCGGGCGAAACCGCCGTCATCTTCGCCGGGCTCGCCGCGAGCTCCGGCCGACTGTCGATCGTGCTCGTGATCGTCCTCGCCTCGGCCGCGGCGATCATCGGCGACAACATCGGCTTCCAGATCGGTCGTCGCGGCGGCCGCAGGCTGCTCGAGCGTCCCGGCCGCTTCTACGAGGAGCGCCAGCGCGTGATCGCGATCGGCGACCCGTTCTTCGAACGCCACGGCCCGAAGGCGGTCTTCCTCGGCCGCTGGATCACCGGGTTGCGGGTCTGGGCCTCGTGGCTCGCCGGAGCGAGCACGATGACCTGGCGCTCGTTCCTGCTGTGGAACGCGCTCGGCGGCATCGGCTGGGCAACGAGCGTCTCGCTCGCCGCCTACTTCGGCGGCAAGGCGGTCGAGAACGTCATCGCCGACATCGGCCTCTACGCCCTGATCGGCGCGGCGGCGCTGGTGATCGCCGTCGCCGGCGTCATCATCATCCGCCGACGCCGCGGCGCACGGACGGGCGCGCCGCCGCCACCTGCCTGACGGGGTTTTATTGATCTGGACGCACTGTGGGCCGAACCGCACGCCCTGCTGCTGCACGCGCACCACGCGCGCCGTCAGACGAGCAGCGAGCGGCCGGTCATCTCGCGCGGCTGCTCGAGGCCGAGCAGCTCGAGCACCGTCGGCGCGACGTCCGCGAGAACACCCCCCGGCGCGAGCGTCACGCCGTGTCGGGTGACGATCATCGGCACGACGTTGAGCGAGTGGGCGGTCTGCGGCGTGCCTTCCGCGGTGAGCATCTCCTCCGCGTTGCCGTGATCGGCGGTGACGATGCAAGCGCCGCCGCTCTCGTGGACCGCAGCCACGACGCGGGCCAGGCACTCGTCGACGGTTTCGACCGCGCGCACCGCGGCCGGGATCACCCCGGTGTGCCCGACCATGTCGGCGTTGGCGAAGTTGATGATCGCGAAGCGCGAAGCGTCCTCCGTCCAGGCGGCGCAGAACGCGTCGGCTGCGGCGCGCGCGCTCATCTCCGGCTTGTGGTCGTAGGTCGGAACGTCGCGCGGAGAGGGTACGAGCTCGCGCCGCTCGCCGGCCAGCGGTGACTCCTCGCCGCCGTTGAAGAAGTAGGTGACGTGCGGGTACTTCTCGGTCTCGGCGACGTGTAGCTGAGCAGCGTCGCTGGCGGCGATCACGGCGCCGAGCGTGATCTCCGGCCGCTCCGGCTTGAACGCCACGGGATACGGCCAGCCTTCCTCGTACTCGGTCAGGATCGAGAGATCGCGAACCGGTGCCGCACCACCGCGGTCGATCTCCGTGAACGCCGGATCGGCGAGCGCCTGGACGATCTCGCGCATCCGGTCGGGGCGGAAGTTGAAGCAGAGGATCCGGTCGCCTTCGGCGATCCGGACACCTCCGGCCACGATCGTGGGCTGGATGAACTCGTCGGTCTCGCCCCGCTCGTAGGCCTCGCTGATCGCGGCGCCGGTGCTTTCGGCGCTGTACTCGGCGCGGGCGTGGACGAGCAGGTCGTAGGCCTTCTGCACGCGATCCCAGCGCTTGTCGCGGTCCATCGCGAAATACCGCCCGACAACTGACGCAATGCGGACGCCTCGCTGTTCCAGCTCTTCAATCGCCGCGAGCCCGTCGTGCGGTCCGGTGTCGCGCCCGTCTGTGAAGGCGTGGACCACAACGTCCGCCTCGCCGAGCTCGTCGGCGAGTTCAACCAGAGCGAGAAGGTGCTCGAGCGACGAATGCACGCCGCCGTGCGACGCCAAGCCGAGCAGGTGCACCCGCCCGGGGCGCCCCAAAGCTGCCCGCAATACCTCGTTGGCGGCGAGCGTTCCGTCAGCGACGGAGTCATCGATCCGCGTCAGGTCCTGGCGCACCACCGAGCCCGCCCCCAGGTTCAGATGGCCGACCTCCGAGTTTCCCATCTGACCCTCGGGCAACCCGACAGCCCGCCCGCAGGTAATCAGCTCGGTGTGCGGATAGGACGCCCACAGGGCGTCGAAGACCGGCGTCGAAGCCAGCTCAACGGCATTGCCGGGACCCGGCGCGGCGATCCCCCACCCGTCGAGGACCACGAGGCAGACCGCCGGAAGAGGTTGTCTGTCGGTCATTGGCGGGCGGCAGCGCAGATCGTCGCAAACGACTCCGCGCTCAGCGATGCCCCACCGACGAGCGCCCCGTCCACGTCGTCGAGCGCCAGCAGCTCCTTCGCGTTATCGGCTGTCACCGATCCGCCGTAGAGGAGCCTCGCTTGCGCCGCCCCCGCGGCGGAAGTTTCGGCGAGCACCTGACGGATGAAGCTGACCGCCTCCTGGGCCTGCTCCGGCGTCGCGACGCGACCCGTGCCGATCGCCCAGATCGGCTCATAGGCAACGACAACCTCAGCGTAGCGAGCCGGCTCGATAGCTGCAAAGTCCGCCTCGAGCTGCGCCCGCAAGTGCGCCTCGGTCTCGCCCGCCGCCCGCTGCGCCTCACTCTCGCCGACGCAGAGGATCGGCACGAGGCCGGCAGCCAGAGCCGCCGGCAGCTTCTGGGCGAGCCGCGAATCCGTCTCGCCAAAAAAGGCACGGCGCTCCGAGTGCCCGACGATCACACCGCCGACCCCCAGGTCGACCAGCATCGACGCGGAGACTTCGCCGGTGAATGCGCCCCGCTCGGACTCGTGCATGTTCTGCGCGAAGATCGCAACGCGTGAGCCGCGCGCGCTGTCGACCATCGGTGCGAGCGCCGTATAGGGCGGACAGATTGCGATCTCGACGCCGTCGAGGCTCGAAACCCGGGGCAGCAGCGCCTGGATCAGCTGCTCGGCCTCGGGCACCGTCTCGTGCATCTTCCAATTGCCGGCGATCAGCGTTCCGCGGCTCAACGCATGCCCCTCAGCCGAGCGCGGCGACGCCGGGCAGGGTGCGCCCCTCGAGCAATTCGAGCGTCGCGCCGCCGCCCGTCGAGAGGTGCGTCACGGCGTCCGCCAGACCGAACTGCTGAAGCGCCGCGGCGGAGTCCCCGCCACCGACGACCGTGGTCCCGCTCGCATGAGCGACCGCCTCAGCCACGGCTCGCGTGCCGAATGCGAAGGACTCGAACTCGAACACGCCCATCGGGCCGTTCCAGAAGATCGTGGCGCCGCCGTCGATCAGCTCGGCGTAGAGCCGCGCGGTGCGCGGCCCGATGTCGAGTCCCATCCAGCCGGGGGGCACCTCGACGTCCTCGATATCGCGGCGTGGCGCGTCCGGCGCATAGCGCTCGGCCAGCCCGAGATCGCTCGGCAACACGAGCGCCGCGCGCGCCGCCGCGGCCTTCTCGAGCGCCGACTGCGCCGGCTCGAGCCCTTCAACCTCGCACATCGAGTCTCCGACCGCGTGGCCCTGCACCTGGAGGAAAGGGAAGCACATCGCGCCCCCGATCAGCAGCGTGTCGGCGATGTCGAGGAAGCGCTCGATCACCGCGATCTTGTCGGTGACCTTCGATCCACCGAGGACCGCGACGAGCGGCCGCGCAGGATCGGCGAGGATCGCGTTCAGCTGGCTGACCTCGCGCTCGAGCAGGAGTCCGGCCGCCCTTTCCTTGACGTGGTGCGTGATGCCCTCGGTCGACGCGTGGGCGCGGTGAGCGGAGCCGAACGCGTCATTGACGTAGACATCGCAGAGGTCGGCCAGCTCCCTGGCCAGCTCCGGATCGTTCTTCGTCTCGCCGACCTCGAAGCGGATGTTCTCGAGCAGCAGGATCTCCCCCGGCGCAAGCGCCTCGACGCAGGCGCGTGCGCTCTCGCCGACCACGTCGTCCGCGGCGACGACGCTCGCCCCGGTCAGCTCGGCAAGGCGCTCGGCGACAGGACGCAGCGACAGCGACGGGTCAACGCCCTTCGGGCGTCCGAGGTGCGAGACGAGGATGATTCGCGCGCCGCGCGTGCGCAGCTCTTCGATCGTCGGCAGTGCCGCTCGGATCCGCGTGTCATCGGTGATCTTGCCGTCCCTCAGCGGGACGTTGAAGTCGACGCGGACGAGGACGCGCTTACCCTGCACGTCGAGGTCGGCGAGCGACCTCACAGGCGCAGAGCGACGTCTACTACGCGATTCGAGTAGCCCCACTCGTTGTCGTACCAGCCGACCGTCTTGACGAGCGTGCCGTCGATCACGTTCGTCAGCGGGCCGTCGACGATCGACGAGAACGGGTTGCCGACGATGTCGCTCGAGACGATCGGGTCCTCGGTGTAGGCGAGGATGCCCTTGAGTTCACCCTTGTCGGCACGCTCGCGCAGAGCCGCGTTGATCTCCTCGACGCTCGTCTCGCGTGCCGCTTCGAAGGTCAGGTCGACGAGTGATCCGACCGGCACCGGCGCGCGCACGGCGAAACCGGTGAGCTTGCCGGCGAGCTCCGGCAGCACGAGCCCGACCGCTTTGGCGGCCCCGCTCGATGCCGGCACGAGGTTGATCGCTGCAGCCCGCGCGCGTCGCAGGTCCTTGTGCGGCATGTCCTGCAAGCGCTGATCGGCGGTGTAGGCGTGGATCGTCGTCATCAGGCCGTGACGGATGCCGACCGTCTCGTGCAGGACCATCGCCATCGGCGCAAGACAGTTGGTCGTGCAGGAGGCGTTCGAGACGACGTGGTGCTGGGCAGCGTCGTAGCGGTCGAAGTTGACGCCGAGCACGACCGTCAAGTCCTCGCCGCTCGCCGGAGCCGATATCAGGACCTTGCGCGCACCACCCTCGAGGTGCTTCGCGGCGGCCTCGCGCGAAGTGAAGAGGCCGGTCGACTCGATGACCACGTCGACTCCAAGATCGCCCCACTTGATCGCGCCAGGATCGCGCTCGGCGAGCACCTTGATCTCCTCGCCGTCGACGAGGAGCCCGTCGCCGGTCACCTCGACCTCGCCGGGATAGCGCCCGAACAGCGAGTCGTAGCGCAAGAGGTGCGCGATCGTCGCCGGATCCATCAGGTCGTTGAGCGCGACCCACTCGATGTCAGCGCCGGACTGCTTCGCTGCGCGGAACACGCCGCGACCGATCCGGCCAAAGCCGTTTATTCCTACGCGTACAGGCATCCAACCATCCTCGCCGTGTCTGTTTTCCCCCGGCCGCGGGCCGATCGGTCGGCGCGCGGCGCGGGAAGGCTATCAGCGTGCTTCAGCTACCCGTCCGTGGTCGCCCGTGCTACGTCACGGTGAGCGACCTGGACGTGAACGTCCTCGCTGCGGGCGTAGCGCTCGGCGAGGTGTTCGACCACCGCTACCGATCGGTGACGACCGCCTGTGCAGCCTATCGCGATCAAGAGATGGGCCTTGCCCTCGCCCACGTACTGGACGAGCAGGAAGTCGAGCAAGGGCTCGAGCAGCGCGTAGAGCTCCGTCAGGCGACCGTCACCGTCGATGAACTCGACGATCCGCGGATCCGTGCCGTCGAGCACACGCAGGTCCGGCTCGTAGTGCGGATTGGCGAGAAAGCGCACATCGATCAGCAGGTCCGCGTCGCGCAGCGGCCCGTGCTTGAAGCCGAAGCTCGCAAACGTCACGGCGAGCTTCGTCGCCCGCTCGGCGCCGAGGAACGCCTCGACAAGTCTGGCCCGTAATGCCGGCGAGGAGAGCTCGGTCGTGTCGATCACGAGATCGGCGCGCTCCTTGAGCGGCTCGAGCTGGAGACGCTCGGCAGCGATCCCGTCGGTCACCGATCCCTCGCCCGCCAGCGGGTGGCGCCGCCTGGTCTCCTGATAGCGGTTGCGCAGCGTCTGCTCGTCGGCGTCGAGAAACAGCACGCGGTGGCGGAGCTCGCGGCTGCGGAGGTCGTCGAGCACCGTCAGCAGCGCGTCGAAGTACTCGCCGCCGCGCACGTCCGAGACGATCGCCGCGCGTTCGACCTTCGACCCGGCGTGAACGAACAACTCGATCAGGCTCCCGATCAGCCGCGGCGGCAGGTTGTCGACGCAGAAGTAGCCGGCGTCCTCGAACACGTTCATCGCCGTCGACTTGCCGGCGCCCGAGAAGCCGGTGATGATCACGAGGTCCTTGAGCGCGGAGCCCTCCTCGCTCGTCTTCTCGAGCGGGCTAATCGCGACCTCGGCAGAAGGTCCGGGCATCGACACTCATCGTTGCGCAACGCGCGGACGCGCGCCTCACTCGCGCGCTCCCAGGCGGTGCAGATGGGCGTGCAGCTCGCGACCGACCTTCGCGGGCAGGCCCGGCACCGACTGGAGCTGCTCAGCACTGGCAGCCAGCACCTGTTCCGGCGAGCCGAAGTGGCTGATCAGGGCCTTCTTGCGTGCCGGGCCGACGCCCGGCAACTCGTCGAGCAGCGAGGCAGTCATCGCGCGGTCGCGGCGCGCGCGGTGATGGGTGATCGCGAAGCGGTGCGCCTCGTCGCGGATCCGCTGCAGCAACTGCAGCTCGGGCCTGTCGTGCGCGAGCGCAAGCGGCTCGGACACCCCCGGTAGGAACACCTCCTCCAGCCGCTTGGCCAGCGCGATGACCGCCACCCCTCGGTCCAGCGCCGGTGCGAGCGCGGCGAGGCCCGCGGTGAGCTGGCCCTTGCCGCCGTCGATCACGATCAGGTTCGGCAGCGAGGCGAAGCTGCTGTCGTAGCCCGCCTCGTGCGGGGAGGTATCGACCTGGCGCTCGAAGTTCGCCATGCGCCGCTCGAGCACCTCGGCCATCGCCGCGAAGTCGTCGGGACCGTCGAGCGAACGGATGCGGAAACGGCGGTAGTCCGAGCGGCGTGGCGCGCCCGCCTCGAAGACGACCATCGAGGCGACGGTGTGCGTGCCCATCAGGTTGGAGATGTCGAAGCACTCGATGCGAACCGGAACGGTTTCGAGTTCGAGCGCCCGCCGCAGGCCGTCGAGCGCCTCGGCGCGGTGCTCTCGGCGCCGCTCGGCTTTGAGCTGGTCTTCCTCGAGTGCGAGCTTTGCGTTGCGCTGGGCCAGCTCGAGGATGCGCCGCTTCTCGCCGCGCTCCGCGGCCCGGACCTCCACCGGACCGTCGCGCTTCGCCGACAGCGCCGCGACCGCCGCCGCCGACACGGCGTGCTCGACGACGATCTGGGCCGGCACCGACGCGGCGGTGTCGTAGTACTGCAGCAGGAACTCCTCGACCACCTCCTCATGCGGCCGCTCGCCCTCGTTCGCCAGGTAGAACGATTGGCGGTCGGAGAGCACGCCGTCACGGACCTGGAAGACCTGGGCGTTGGCGTCGGTCCCGGCGAGCGCTATGGCGATCGCGTCGAGCGTCCCGACCGCCGAGTTCGCAACCCGCTGGCGCTCGAGCAGCGAGCGGACGGCGGCGAGGCGGTTGCGCTCGACCGCCGCCTGCTCGAACGCCTGGGCGTCGGCCGCGGCCTTCATCCGATCCTCGAGCTGGCGCTCGATCCCCTTGTAGTTGCCGCGCAGGAACTCCGCAACGCCGTCGATGCCGCGGCGGTACTCCTCGCGCGAGACGTAGTCGACGCAGGGCGCAGCGCAGCGCTTGATGTGGTAATCGAGGCACGGCGAGCCGGATCGGCGGCCGGGCTCGGTGCCGGTGCAGGAGCGCACGAGGAAGACGCGGCTGAGAACCTCGAGCGTGTCGCGCACGCGCTTGGCGTTCGAGTACGGCCCGAAGTAGGCGCGTTCGCGTCGGTGACGCTCGCGCGTGAAGTAGACACGTGGAAAGTCCTCGTCGAGCGATACCGCGATGAACGGGTAGGACTTGTCGTCGCGCAATCGGATGTTAAAGCGCGGGCGGTACTGCTTGATGAACGCCTGCTCTGCAAGCAGCGCCTCGCCCTCGCCGCTGAAGACGATGTACTCGATCGCGTCGGTCTCCGCGACCATCGCGTCGTGGCCAAGCGCGCCGCCGCGCCCGTCGGCACGGAAGTGCGAGGCGACGCGCTTGCGGATCGAGACCGCCTTGCCGACGTAGATCACGCGACCGCGCGTGTCGCGGAACAGGTAGACGCCCGGCTGGTCGGGGAGCTTGCGCCGCTGCTCGGCGAGATCAGGCATCGCCCCGGCCTCGAGCGACGGCGGGCGGGTCAACTGCGATCAGTAGCTGCGCCAGAGCTGGTACGCGCGGACCAGTCCGCCAACGCAGATTGCGAGACCGCCAAGCTCGACGAGCCTGCCGCCCGTCGAGTCCCACTCCTGCGAAGCGGCGAGCAGCACGACGATCCCGACGATCGCGGCATAGAAGATCCCGCGGTCCCGGTCGCCGAGCGCGTAGACGTCGAGGCGCCGATCGCGATAGAGCCGACCAACGAAGTAGGCGAGCAGCGCAAATATCGCCACGGACAGCACCGCCGAGGCGACACCGGCCGCGGTCTGCCCGCCCGGTAGCGCGACGACTGCAAGCGCAATCACCACGAGGATCGCGATGTTCCGAGCGTTCTTCACCCAACAAAATCTAGAGCAGTGCCTCCAGCTGCGCGTACGCTGCGTCCACGGCGCGGCGCGCCGCCGTGTGGCGCGCCGCGCTCTTCGCCGCCTCGTAGCTCGTCGCCCAGGCGGCGGGGTGCGACAGCTCGTCTTCGAGTGCGGCGAGCGCGGCCTCGGCCTGCTCGATCGCCCTTGTCGCCTGCTCCTCCTGACGAGCGCGATTCTTACTCGCGGTGGCGGCCTTGACTCGCGGCTGCTTGGCGGGGCGCGGTTGCTCTGGCGGATCGTCTCGTAATGCTGGCGGTCGCGGCTGCGGCGCCTCGCTCGCGCCATTCTGCTGGCGTTCGGCTCGGACGCGGACGTATTCCGGCCAGCCGCCGCCGTAGCTGTACAGGGTGTGGTCTTCGAGGGCGACGGTCCTCGAGCCGACCGCGTCCAGCAGGGCGCGATCGTGGGTGACCAGCAGGACAGCGCCGTCGAAGGCCCGCAGAGCGTCTTCGAGGGCCTCGCGGGATTCGATGTCGAGGTGGTTCGTCGGCTCGTCGAGGATCAACACGTTCGCGCCGCCGCTGACGAGGATCGCCAGCGAGAGCCGGCGACGCTCACCACCGGAGAGGGCGGCGAGCGGCTTGTCGGCGTCCTCGCCGCTGAAGAGGAAGCGACCGAGCAGCGCGCGAGCCTTGCCGGGCGTGAGGCCGGTGGCGCGCTGCGCCGCCTGCACCACGCTGCCGTCGCCGCCGAGCTCTTCTCCGTGCTGGCTCAGATAGCCGATCTGAACGTTGTGTCCGCGGCTGAGCCTGCCGGAGGCGAGCGGGCGCGAGCCGACGAGCGTCTCGATCAACATCGTCTTGCCGGCGCCGTTGCGCCCGACGAGTGAAACGTGCTCGCCGCGTTCGAGCCAGAGTTCACAATGCGCGGCCAGCGTGATCGGCGGATCGCCGACCTCGATCGTCCCGTCCTCCAGCGCGAACACGACACGGCCGCTCCGCTCGACCTCGCCGAAGGCGAACGATAAGCCGGCGCCGTCCGCCGGCGCCCGCGTGATCCGTTCGATCTTCTCGAGCTGCTTCTTGCGCGACTGCGCCTGGCGCGCACGCGTGCCCGCGCCCCAGCGCTCCACGAAGCGCTCGATCCGCGCGATCTCCGCCTCCTGGCGCTCGATCGCACGCCCCAGCGCCAGCTCGCGCGCCGCCTGCTCCGCGCGCCATGCGTGCCAGCTGCCGGGGAAGAAGCGGCTGCGGCCGGCCTCCAGCTCGAGCACCGCGGTGCCAACGGTCTCGAGGAACCAGCGGTCGTGCGCCACCAGTGCGATCGCTCCTTCGAATGCGACGAGCGCCTGCTCAAGCCACTCGAGCGATTCGACGTCGAGGTGGTTCGTCGGCTCGTCGAGCAGCAGCAGGTCGGGTCGCGTTGCGAGCGCCCGCGCCAGCGACGCGCGCGTCAGCTCGCCGCCCGAGAGCGTCGCCAGGTCGCGGGCCAGGTCCGCCTCCGAAAAGCCGAGGCCGCGCGCCACCTCCCAGGCGCGAGTGCGCCAGAGGTAGCCACCGTGGTGATCGAGCTCGGCCTGCGCTCTCGAGTAGCGCTGGAGCGTGGCCTCGTCGCTCGCACCGCCGGCCATCTCGCTCTCCAGTCGCGCGAGCCGCGCCTCGATCGCGAGTTCGGCTGCGCAACCGGAAAGCAGGTACTGCTCGACCGAGCGTTTGCGATCGCGCGGTGGTCGCTGATCGTGGAGCGCGACGCGCACGCCTTTCGCGAAGCTGAGCTCGCCGCCGTCGAGCGACTGCTCGCCCGCAAGCATGCGCAACAGTGTCGTCTTGCCCGCCCCGTTGCGGCCGGCGATCGTCATCCGCTCGCGCGCTTCCAGCTTGAACGACACGCCGCGCAGCAACGGCTTCCCGCCGATGTCCTTCGAGAGGTTGGATGCGATGCAAACGGCCATGACTCTGATGGTATGCACCCGCGGTTCGCTCCGATACGATGCGCGCGATGCGGCGCCTGATCCTCGCAAGCAGTGCAACCCTCGTCGCCCTGCTGGTCATCGCGCCGGCCGCGTTCGCAGTCGGTGGCGAAGGCCTGCTCGGTGAGACGAGCGACGCGGACGTGACCTGGGGCGGCTTCATCCTGATCATCTTCTTCCCGCTGTTCGTCGGCTTTGCGAGCCTGCTTCAGGCGCACCTCGAGAAGCGCAAGCACGCCCGCGACGACGCGCGCAAGGCGCGAGAGCGGAGCAGTGAATGGAGCGGTGGCTGGTAGCGCGAGAATTTTCAGCGCCGCGTTGCGGCCGCTGAGAAATTCCGCGGGACTCATCGGCCGCTTGCGCGTAGGGGCCGCTGTGGCCTAGCGCCTTGTTGTGCCAGGCGTGGCGGTTAGTTGTGGAGCCGGCGCTTGGCTTCGGAGCTCGTGGGCCGAGCCGTGTAGGTCCGGTCGCGCCGTGATCTAGCTGCGCGATGGCTTTGTTTGGCCTGATCTTGGGATGATTGGCGGCGTGGCGAGCGTGGAGACGGCGATCGAGGTCCGTGACCTGCGCAAGAGCTACGGGGAGCTCGAGGCGGTGCGGGGGATCGAGTTCACGGTTCGGCGCGGCGAGATATATGGCCTGCTCGGTCCGAACGGAGCCGGCAAGACGAGCACCGTGGAGATTCTCGAGGGCTACCGCGAGCGCAGTGCCGGGCACGTCAGCGTCCTCGGGTTCGACCCCAACGACCGCCCGCGCGAGCTGCGCGCGCGCGTCGGGATCGTGCTGCAGAGCAGCGGGATCTACAACTACGCGAGCGTCGCCGAATCGCTCAGCCATTTCGCGCACTTCTATCCGCACCCGCGCGACGTCGACGAGGTGATCGAGCTGGCCGGCCTGACCGAGAAGCGCGACGCGCGCGCCCGCACGCTCTCCGGCGGACAGCGGCGCCGTCTCGACCTCGCGCTTGCGCTGGTCGGCGATCCCGAGCTGATCTTCCTCGACGAGCCGACGACCGGCTTCGACCCCGCGGCGCGCCGTGGCGCGTGGCAGACGATCCGTTCGCTGCGCGAGCTCGGGAAGACGGTGCTGCTGACGACCCACTACCTCGACGAGGCTCAGGAACTCGCCGATCGCGTCGCGATCATCAAGGGCGGGCGGATCCTCGCCGAGGGCTCACCGAGCGAGCTCGGAGTCGGCGGCGGGTCGCGCTACCGCGTCGCCTACGCGAACGGCGACGGCGACCCAACCGTGATCGAGACCGATGATCCGACGCGGCTGCTGCACGAGCTGACGGGCGCCGCCCTCGCCCGCGGCGAGCAGTTGCGATCGCTCTCGGTCACGCGGCCGAGCCTCGAGGACATCTATCTGGAGCTGACCGCCGATGCCTAGCAACGCGGCGGCGCTCTGGCGCCAGTATCGCTTCGAGCGGCGGCTGTTCTGGCGCAACCGGAGCGCCGCGTTCTTCAACTTCCTGCTGCCGTTGATCTTCCTCGCGCTGTTCGGGGCGATCGTCAGCGGCCACCAGAACGAGCTCGATGTGATCGTTCCGGGCATTGCCGGCATGAGCGTTATGTCAACCACCTTTACCGCGCTCGCCTACAACCTCACCTTCATGCGCGAGCAGGGCGTGCTGAAGCGCATTCGCGGCACGCCGCTGCCGAGCGGCGTCTACCTCGGCGGTCTGGCGCTAAACGCCGTCACGAACACCGCGATCCAGATCGCGATCGTCGTCGTCGCGGGCCGGATCTTCTTCAACCTCGGCTGGCCGCCGCAGCCTCTGACGCTGGTCGTCTTCGTGCTCGCCGGCGTCGCCGCCTTCGCCCTTCTCGGAGCCTCGCTGTCATATGCGATCCCAAGCTTCGAGGCGGCGCCCGCGGTCGTCAACAGCGTCTTCGTGCCGGTGATCCTCGTCTCCGGCGTGTTCTTCGACGTGAAGCACGTCCCCGGCTTCCTCCGCGACATCGCACAGGCGCTGCCGCTGGAGCCACTGATCAACGGCCTCACGGGCGGCCTCGTCGCCGGTCACGGCGACATCAACCACCACCTCACCGCGCTCGCCGTGATCGGATTCTGGGCGCTCGTCGGCGTCGTGCTCGCGGTCCGCGGCTTCTCCTGGGAAGCCCGTCGGGCCTAGCTCCCTCGCCCCTAGACGAGGATCCGCAACGCGAGCTTGTGCGGGCAGCCGCGGTCGAGCAGTTCTCGCACGGCGTCGAGCTCGACGTGCTCGCCCGCGTCGCGTGTTGCCGCGAGCATCAGCGCCTGCGTCGTGTCGAAGCCCAGCTCCACGAAGGCCTGCGCCCTTGCCTGTTCGCTCGCCGTCGCCGTTTTCGGTATGACCGCCATCGCCACCTCCCGGTGCCGTGGTTGCACCGCGCACATCAGATCAATGCGCTCGGACGGAACCGCTAGCGCGAATGCCAGTTTGGCGGCCTCTTTATGCTGCGCTCTGACATGAGCACCGTCGTTTCGCACGAGGAGGTTCACTGGAACCTCGCCGATCTGCTCGACGGTCAGGGCGAGGAACGCGTCGGCACGCTGCTCGACGAGGCGCTCGAGCGCTCGGAGGCCTTCGCCGAGCGCTACCGCGGCGCACTCCAAACGATCGACGGCGCCGGCCTAGGGGAAGCCATGGAGGAGCTCGGAGCGATCAACGACTTGGTCGGTCGCGCGGGCTCCTATGCTGGCCTGCGATTTTCGACCGACACGGCCGATCCGCAGCGCGGCGCCCTGCTGCAGAGCGTCCAGGAGCGCGGTACGAAGCTCGAAACGCTGTTGCTGTTCTTCGAGCTGGAGTGGACCGCGCTCGACGACGCCCGCGCCGAGGAGCTGCTGTCCGCCGACGGCCTCGACTTCTGCCGCCATCACCTGCGCAACCTGCGCCGCTATCGCCCGCATTTGCTGAGCGAGCCCGAGGAGCTGATCCTCGCCGAGAAGGCGATCACCGCGCACGCCGCGTGGACCCGGCTGTTCGATGAGCAGACCAGCGCGATCGAGGTGCAGCTCGAGCAGCCGGCGACGCTCGACATCGCCCTGAGCCGCCTCCATTCACCCTCGCGCGAGATCAGGCGGACGACGGCCGAGGCAATCACCCAGGCGCTCGAGCCGGGACTGCGCACGCGCGCCTCGATCTTCAACGCCCTGCTCGTCGACAAGGCGACCGACGACCGGCTGCGCTCCTTCCCGAACTGGCTTGCGGCGCGCAACCTCTCGAACGAGGCAAGCGACGAGTCGGTGGCGGCGCTGGTCGCAGCGGTGCGCGCGCGCAACGAGCTGCCGCGTCGCTGGTACCGGCTGAAGGCAAGACTGCTCGGCCTCGATCGGCTTGCCGACTACGACCGGATCGCTCCCCTCGAGAGCGACGAGCTGACGGTGCCATGGGCCGAAGCCCGCGCGCTCGTGCAGGACGTCTACGGCGGCTTCTCCTCGACGCTGGGGGGGATCGTCGAGCGGTTCTTCGACGAGCAGTGGATCGACGCACCGCCCAGTCCGGGCAAGCGTGGCGGCGCGTTCGCCAGCGGCACAGTCCCCTCGGTCCACCCCTACGTGATGCTCAACTACACGAGCCGGCGGCGCGACGCGCTGACGCTCGCCCACGAGCTCGGCCACGGCGTCCACTTTGCCCTGGCTGCCAGCCAGGGCATCTTTCACCAGGACACGCCGCTGACGCTCGCGGAGACCGCGTCGGTGTTCGGCGAGACGCTGACATTCGAGCGGCTGCTCGACGCGTCGCCAACCCCCGCCGCGCGTCTCGCGCTGCTCGCCGAGAACATCGAGGACGCGATCGCGACCGTGTTCCGGCAGATCGCGATGAACGGCTTCGAGGATCTGGTCCACAACGAGCGTCGTGACTCCGGTGAACTGTCAGTCGCGCGCCTCGGCGAGCTGTGGACGCAGAGCCAGGAGCAGCTGCTCGGCGACTCGGTCGAGCTGACCGACGGCTACCGCTGCTGGTGGTCCTACGTCCCCCACTTCATCGGCAGTCCCGGCTACGTGTACGCCTACGCCTACGGCCAGCTGCTCGCCCTTTCGCTCTACGAGCGCTACCTCGAGACCGGTCCGGCGTTCGAGGAGCGCTACCTCGAGCTGCTGGCGAGCGGCAGCTCGCGCAGCCCTGAGGAGCTCGTTGCGATCGTCGGCCTCGACCTCGGTGATCCCGGCTTCTGGGACCGCGGGCTCGATCTCCTCGAGCGCCGTCTCGAGGACGCTGAGGCGGCCGCGGAAGCGGCCGCCTCCTAGGACTATGATCGGTCTTTGACCGTGCCGTTGGTCAAGGAGAGAGCGATGCGGCCGTCGTCCCTGCTGACGAGCGCAGCTGTCACGGTGGCGTGTCTGGTGCTTGCCGGCGGCGCCAAGGCGGCGAAGACGGTCTCGTGCGCGAGCAAAGCGGCGGTGGCGGGCCAGCCTTGCAGTGCCAGCTCCGGTCCACTTCTGGCGACGATGGTACCGAGCACGCACGACCCGAAGATCAACGCGAAGTGGCCGCTCGAGGTGAGCGCGACGCTTGACGGCAAGCCGGCGCACGCCGGCGCCGAGTACCAGTTCCTGTTCGGCTTCACGGTCGTCTCGACGCAGTACCCGCGAAGCAACAAGCGCTTCACGTTCACGGGGCACTTCAGCGACAACCTCGTCTTCCCGCCCGACGCGAAGGGCGAACCGTTGACGCTGCAGATCGTGATCGAGGACGCCGGCCACACCGCGAAGCTCGACTGGGCAATCAGCGCGGGGGCGAAATGAGCCAGGCCAGCGCGACGCCGGCGGCGCGGCCGCCGGCGAGGAGAGCGACGAGCGCAGGGGCTGAGGTCGTCGTCGAGCATGCGAGCCGGCGCTACGGCTCGGTGCAGGCCCTCGCCGACGCGACATTGCACGCCGATCCCGGCGAGATGCTCGCGATCACGGGGCGATCCGGGTCGGGCAAGAGCACGCTGCTGAACCTGATCGGCGGACTCGACCAGCCTTCCAGCGGCAGCGTCCTGATCGACGGACGCGAGGTCTGGCGCGAGCCGGGGGCGCCTCGCCACCGTCGCGAGCTCGTCGGCTTCGTCTTCCAGCAACACTTCCTGCTCGCCAACCTCACTGCGAGCGCAAACATCGAGGTGGCGCTGATCGGCGCCGGCATACGTCGCTCCGAGCGTCGCGCGCGCGCGCTCGAGCTGCTCGCCGAGGTCGGCCTGGTCGACCGTGCCGAGCACCTGCCCGCCGAGCTCTCGGGCGGCGAGCGCCAGCGCGTCGCGCTCGCGCGCGCGCTCGCCAACGAGCCCCGCCTGCTGCTCGCCGACGAGCCGACCGGGGCTGTCGACTCGGCCACCTCGCAGCGGATCCTCGACCTCCTCGCCGAGCTCCGCGCGCGCCGCGGCATGACCCTGATCATCGTCTCCTACGACGCCCAGGTCGGCGAGCAAGCCGATCGCATGCTGACGGTCATCGATGGGGTGCTCGGCGGCGAGCTCCGCTCGCCGCCCTCGCCTGGCGCCTCAACGTAGTGTCGGGCGCGACCGACTGATCGATTCGTTTCGCACGCCGGTTCGCCACGCATTGATCGAGCCGCCGCGCACTACGACAACCTCAGGCGGTCCTGGCGAAAAAGCGGCCAGCTCCGCTGGCCGTTTTCGCTAGGCCCTTGCCAGGCCCCTGAGCAGCGGCATCCGTGTGATCCGCCAGGCCGGATAGATACCGCCCAGCACGCCGATCGAGACGCCGACGAGGAGCCCGCGCCCGAGACCCCAAGCGGTGATCGACGGCGAAACGTAGGCTCCGACGCCCATCGCATCGACCAACAGCTGGCTGCCGAGGACGCCGAGCAGCAGACCAAGCGCCGCGCCGAGCAGGCTCACGCCAAGGCCTTCGCCGACGATCAGCGTCGCAACCCGCCCGGAGCTCCAGCCCATTGCACTCAGCAGGGCCAGCTCTCCCTGGCCCTCGAGCACTGACATCGCCATCGTGTTGGTGACACTGACGGCGCCGATGATCAGCGCGATGATGATGATCACGAGCGTCGCGTTGTGAACCAGTGCCTCGTTGGCGCCGGCGCGTGCGGCCTCGCCGGCGTCGGCGATCACGAGCGTTCCCGGTAGCTCCGAGCGGATCGCGCGGCTCGCTGCGCTGGGAGCGATACCCGGCGCGAGCTCCACGGCGACCGTCGTCGTCTCCCCCTGGCGGCCGCTGATTCGCTGAGCGACGCCGAGCGGGAGAACCGCCCCGAGATCCTCGAACAGCACGCCCGAGTGGTAGATGCCGGAGACCGTGAAATGGTGAGCGCTGACCGTCAGCGAACCGCCCGGATGAAGGTGCACCTGGCTCGCGAGGCGATCGCCGACCTCGACTTCCGCGCCGGCGGCGGGGTGACCGGAAACAAAGACCAGGCGTCGCTGGAAGAAGCCGTGGCGCTCCGTGCCGAAGACGATCGAGGAGGGATCGGCCTTCACGGCGCTGACGACGAGCAACAACGGCGTGGCCGCGGCGACGTCGCTGTTGCGCTCGAGCCGACCCACGACCGACATCGGCAGCAGCGATGCGGTCGGGTCGGCGACGCCCGCCTGGAACACCCCGAGATCCGAGCCGCCGAGGTGCACGAGGCCGGCGGCGGTGTTCGTGAGGCCGGTGCTGAGCGACAGCAGCGCGACGATCGTCGCGACGCCGACGCCGACGCCAAAGGCCGTCAGGACGGTCCGACCGAGACGACGCGTGAGGTTCGTGAGGATCAGCCCGAGCAACGATCGCCAGCCTAACGCGGTACGCAGGGCGAGCGCTTGCAGCGTTTCGCTGGGTATCCACTACCCTCGGATGATCGGGCGGGAGCCGGCCTCGCGGCTGCACCGCTCCGATTCGGCATGCGATGCGTTACGAGTAAAGCAGTGACAGGCACTGGGACGCGCGACAGCAATGACGGAATGCTCCACCGCCGCCTCAGGCTCGGCGCCGCGGTCTTGATGACGCTCGCCACGACGCTTGCGCTGGCGACGTCGGCGGGCGCCGCAGCGGCGCCGACCTGGAGTTCGCCGATGTCCGTCGCCTCCGGGCTCGACGGCGTCTCCTGCCCGTCCTACGGTCTCTGCGTCGCCGTCGCCGGCACGAGCGCCTACATCAACACGACGCCAAGCTCGACGACGCCAAGCTGGCAGCATGTCGGGACCACTGCTTCGCACGCGCTGCTCGCCGTTTCGTGCGCGCCGGGGACGACGTCCTGCGTCGCCGTCGGCGACACCGGCGCGATCACGGCGACGGCGAGCGCCCAGAGCCTCAGCACCTGGCCCGCGGAAACGTCGACGGACACGCACAATCTGACCAGCGTCTCCTGCCCGACGACGTCGTTCTGCCTCGCGGTCGATGCGAGCGGCGGCGCGATCTACAGCACCGACGGCGGCACCACTTGGACCTCGTTGGGGACCATCGACTCCGGCAATGATCTCGTCGGCGTCTCCTGTGCGAGCAGCGCCCTGTGCGTCGCGGTTGACACGATCGGCAACATCCTCGTGAGCGCGACGCCGTCGACCGCCGGAGCGTGGACACCCGTGTACAGCGACGGCGTCAGCCTCACCGGTGTCTCCTGCTCGGCCAGCGCCACGTGCGTAGCCGTCGATTCCTCGGGCTACGCGGTCGCGAGCGCCCCAGCTTCCAGCACCTCGACCTGGAGCGCGACACGCATCAGCTCCCACGGACTGACCGCTGTGAGCTGCACGACCGGCGCGTTCTGTATCGCCGGGGATTCCCACGGCGACATCTACGAGAGCGACGATCCGGCGTCCACGCCGCCGTCCTGGAGCGGAGCAGCGCCGGACGTCACAGGCTTGACCGCGGTCTCCTGCGTCTCAGACGGCCTCTGCGCGGCAGTCGATGGCGCCGACGCACTGACGGCGACGCTGCCGGCGCCGACCGTCACGACCGGCGCCGCCAGCGCGATCGCACAGACGACCACCACGCTCAGCGCAACCGTGACGCCGAACGACGCAACGATCACGAGCTGCAGCTTCAGCTACGGGACGAGCACCGCCTACGGCGCCAGCGTGCCGTGCTCGAGCACGCCGTCGGCGACCGGCGGCGCCCAGACCGTCACCGCCCAACTCAGCGGCCTCACTGCGAGCACTGCGTACGACTTCCAGATCGTCGCCACGAGCAGCGATGGCACGACCAGCGGCGCCAACGCGACGTTCACGACGGCGGCGCCGCTGCGGCCGTCAGTGTCGATAAGTGGCACCCCGGCGGTCGGCGACAAGCTCACCTGCAACGTCGGCTCGAGCATCCCCGCCGGTCTGACCCTCACCTACAAGTGGGTTCGCGACACGACGACGATCGCCGGCGCCACCGCCGGCACCTACGTGGTCGCGCTGGCCGACGAGTCGCACCATCTCTACTGCAACGTGATGGTCAGCGGTGACGGCGGCACGGCGGGCTCAAGCAGCGGCTACGTGTCGGTTCCGGCGGAGACCCTCGGCACGATCGACGAGACGACGGTCGCCAAGGCGTCGGTCAGCGGCGAGGCCGTGACGACGACCATCACCTGCTCGCCGCAGGCACTCTCGCAGTGCACGATCTCGCTGCGTATCACGGTCGGCTCAGGACACCACATTGTCGCGATCGGCTCGAAGACGGAAAGGCTCGCGATCGGCGCGAGCGTCAAGGTGACGATGTCGCTGAACGCGGCTGGCCGGCGGCTGCTGTCGAGCAAGCACCACGTGAAGGCGACGCTGACCGTCAGCGGGACGATCGTCGGCGTGGTCAACGGGACGATCAGGAAGCAGTCGATCACGCTTACGGGAGGCCATCACGCTGCTCGTCATGCCGCCTGAGCCAGGCCGGCACGCGCGGCGGCGAGCGCGTGCTTGGCGGATCGTTGCGTCACTGCTGGCCGGCGCGTTGCTCGCCTGCTCGCTCTCCCCGGCGGCCAGCGCGAAGACCGCGAAGGTCGTTGCGGCCACGCCCTACATGGGCTGGGACACATACTTCGCCTTCGGTGCCCGGATCAGCGAGTCGACGGTCCTCGAGCAGGCCAGCAACCTGATCACGAGCGGGCTCCAGAAGGCCGGCTACCGGCTGATCTGGCTCGACGTCGGCTGGTGGCAGGGCAAGCGCAGTGGGAACGGGCAGATCGCGATCAATCCCACCGAGTGGCCCCACGGCATGGCCTGGCTCGCCGCCACGCTCCACGCCGAGGGGTTCAAGGTAGGGCTCTACACCGATGCCGGGATCAACGGCTGCGGCGGCGTCAACGAGGGGATGTACGGTCACTACCAGCAGGACATCAACACCTTCGCCAAATGGGGCTTTGACGCGGTGAAGGTCGACTTCTGCGGCGGCGACGACCTCCATCTCAAGCCGTCAGTCGCCTACGGACAGATCCACAAGGCGATCGTCAACAACGCGAGCCATCGGGCGATGATGCTCAACATCTGCGTTTTCCCGCAGCCCGGACAGGTCGGCAATGGCTTCCCAAGCTTCGCCAACTCGGTGTTCGAATCGTTCTCGTTCGGACCGTCGGACGGGACGAGTTGGCGGACAGAAACGGACGTCGGCTCGCCGACCGGCGTCCCGTGGAGCTCGGTCGTGCGCAACCTCGACGCGGACGCGACCGAGCCCAGGGCGGCCGGTCCCGGCCACTGGAACGACCCCGACTACCTCGGCCCCGATCTCGGTCTGAGCGACGCCCAGTTCCAGACGCAGTTCAGCATGTGGGCGATGCTCGCTGCACCGCTGATGGTGAGCGTGAACCTGTCGACGCTCTCGCCGCCGAGCCTCGCGACGCTGACCAACCCGCAGATGATCGCGATCGACCAGGACAAGAAGGGTCGCCAGGGCGTGCAGGTGGCGCCGGCCGCCGTCGCGAGCACACCCGCCTCGGCAAACGGCGAAGCCTGGATCAAGCCGCTCGAGCACGGTAAGTACGCCGTGGCTCTGCTCAACATCGGCGACTCGACGCTGACGATCTCGACGAGCGCCAGCGCGATCGGCATCCCATCGGCGTCGAGCTACAACCTCGCCAACGTCTGGGCCGGCGGCACGAGCTCGACGAGCGGTGCGATCAGCGCCAGCGTTCCGTCGGACTCGACGGTCGTGTTCATCGTCTCACCGGGCTAGCGGTCCGCCTCGGCGCATGCGCCGAGGNNGCGCCCGCCCGAGCGCTGGCTGCATGCAGCCAGCCGCAAAAGCAAAGGGACGCGACCGGCACATCGCCGATCGCGTCCCCGGTGCTAAAGCGCCTACTGTGCGTCTGCTCTACAGGGCCTTCACCTGCGCCAGGTCGAACTTCACGACCGCTGCGGGCAGCGGGGCGAAGGACTGCGCGCCGGTCTTCGACGCTGACTGCTCAGCGGGGCTGAGGCAGAAGTTGATGAAGGTCTGCAGGTCCGGCACATCGCTGCTGTCCGAGCGCACGATCACGTCGGTGAACGTCGAGAGCGGGTAAGCGTTCAGCTCGTCGGTCTCGATCGCCTTCTGCGCCTTGCTCACCTTGGGCGCCTTCTGACCCTTCTTGAGCTTCTTCGGGTGATAGCCCTTGATCGCGACATCGTTGGCGATCACCGGCTCGGTGTTGTAGCTAGAGGAGCTCAGCTGCGACGCCGGAACCAGGTCCGCCGCGTCGGTCATGTCCTGCGGATAGGGGCGGATGAACTTCCCCGACGCGTTCTCGACGGCCGCGCCATCGAGGCCCACATCGTGGGCGTAGAACGTCGAGACGTAGCCGATCGAATCGGGCGTGTTCTGCACGGACGTCGCGACACCCGAGTTGCTCTTCTCGCCGGTACCGGTCTTGTAATTCGATGTCGTGGTCGCGCCAGCGCTTCCGAGGAACGTCTTGTAGGCCGCGTCCGTGTCGGCAAGGAACGACTCGAAGACGAACGTGTCGCCGGAGCCGTCACTGCGCCAGAACACCGCGATCGTCGCGCTTGGCAACGTAACGCCCGGGTTCAGCTTCTTGATCGCCGGATCGTTCCAGGTGGTGATCGTGCCCATGTAGATGCCGGCGAGCACTGGCCCTGAGAGGTTCAGCTTGCTGACGCCGCTGACGTTGAAGACGGGGCCGGTCGCCGACAGCGCCCACGGGATCTGCTGGCATTTCGGGCCGCAGGCGGACAGCTGCGCTGCGGTCATCGGCGCGTCTGACGCGCCGAAGTTGACGTCGTTGGCGGTGACGTCGTTGATGCCGGCTGTCGAGCCGCCGCCGGGGTAAGAGACGCTGTCACCGCTGTTCGCGCTTTGAAAGTCCGGGATCCAGACGTTGTCGAGCATCGGCTGGACCAGCGTCGAGCCGGCACCCTTGAGCGAAAACGATGCCGATGCCGAATTGACGCCTGCCCCCAATATGAATGCGGCCGCTGCACCGAACACGGCGAGCTTGGCAGCAAGATGTTTCATCTGCGAGTGCCTCCTCATAGGTTCCTTGTACGAGAGCAGCTCGCTCTCTGGCAGGCAGCATCGCGTCAGAGCAAACGCGACCGGTTACGAACTAGTGACCGGTGCGTTATCAAGTTGTGAAGTTGCATCGTCGTGACATTCGGATCCGCTGCCAGCGACTAGGCTGCGCCGCGGTGAACTCGATCGCCGGAACCGCTCGACTGCCGTCCAGCCGTCGCTTCACGGATCGGGTTGGCGACCGGGTGCTGTTCGGTCTGACCGCCCTCGCCTCGCTGATCGCGGTCGTCGTGATCGCGCTCGTGATCTACCAGATCGTCCACGGCGCCGTCCCGGCAATGTCCAAGTACGGGGTCGGCTTCCTCTTCCACGACACCTGGAACGGCTCGACGATCTTCGGCGGCGGCGCGACGATCTTCGGCACCCTCGTCACCTCGGCCGGCGCGCTCTTGATCGCCGCTCCGCTCGGCATCGCGATCGGCCTCTACCTGAGCCAGCTGACGTCTCCGCGCACCGCCGCCGTGATCGGTCCGCTGGTCGAGCTGCTCGCTGCCGTGCCGAGCGTGATCATCGGTCTCTGGGGGATCGTCGTTCTCGCTCCGATCATGCGCTCGACGATCGAGCCGGCGCTGCACAACGTGCTCGGCTTCATACCGTTGTTCGGGTCACCGTCGCTGAGCGGGTCGGGAATCTTCACGGCGATCGTGATTCTCGCGATCATGGCGCTGCCGATCATCGCCGCGATCACGCGCGATCTGTTCCTGACGGTTCCCAGCGAGCTCAAGGACGGTGCGCTTGCGCTCGGCGCCACGCGCTGGGAGATGGTCCGCGGCGTCGTGCTCGGATCGATGCGTCCCGGGATCGCCTCGGCCTGCATCCTCGGCGCTGCGCGCGCGCTTGGGGAGGCGATCGCCGTGCTGCAGGTGATCGGCTTCGTCTTCCAGGCTCACGCCAACCTGTTCGACAACGGGTCCACGCTCGCCGCGACGCTGGCGAACGACGCCACGTCGAACAACACGACGCTCGAGACCGCGTCGGTCTTCTACCTCGGCGTGATCCTGCTCGGGATCGAGCTGCTCGTCAACCTCGCCGCGCAGGCCATCGTGCGCCACTACAGACTGCCTTCGGCAACTGGCGGTCCGACCCAGAAGATCGTCGACGTGAGTGCCGCGGCGACTGCGCTCGACGTCGAAATGTGATGGCGAGCGTCGATTACAGCGGCCCGCTGACGCCGACCGGCAACCTCCGTCGCCGGCGCGTCGTCGACCGGCTGGCGCGCGGCTCGGCGACTGCAGCAGCTGTCCTCGCGGTGGCGATCCTCCTGATCTTCATCTACTCGATCGTCCAGCACGGCGCGAGTGTGATCAGCCTGTCATTCCTGACGAAGAACCCGCTCGAGACGTTCAGCGTCAGCGGCAACGCGCCCGTCGGGGGGATCGGCAACGCGATCGTCGGCAGCCTGTTGATCGTCGCGATCGGCACCGCGATCGCGCTGCCGATCGGCGTCCTGATCGCGCTCTTCTTGACCGAGTTCGCCTCGCCGCGCTGGGCCGGGCCTGTGCGGCTCGCGCTCGACCTGCTCTACGGGCTGCCGTCGATCGTCATCGCGCTGTTCCTCTATGGCCTGCTCGTCGTCGGGCACGGCCAGGCCGGCGTGTACGCCTCGCTGGCGCTCGCGATCATCATGGTGCCGCTGATCGCACGAACGACCGGCGAGTCGCTGGGGCTGGTGCCGAAGGAGCTCCGCGACGCATCGCTTGCGCTCGGCATCAGCCGCTGGCGGACCACGGTCGGGCTGACGATCCCCAGCGCGTTTGGCGGTATCGTCACCGGCACCGTGCTGGCGGTCGCGCGTGCGGCGGGCGAGACCGCACCGGTGCTGTTGCTGTCCTCGCTCGCCAACCCGACCCAGACATCGGGTAGCGTCTTCAGCCAACCGCTCAACAACCTTCCCTACGACATCTACAACTTCAGCGTCGAGGGCGGCGCCACCAACTTTGCGAAGGCCTGGGGAGCTGCGCTCGTCCTTGTGACGTTCGTGCTCGTAGCCAATTTCACTGCCCGCGCGCTGCACGCCCGCAGCCGTAGGATGATGTCCCGTTGAGCGATCTCACCCCGACGAGGAGCCCTGAGTCTGCAATGGACGAAAGCCCGGCCGAAGTCGACGTCACAATGAGTCAAGTGGCCGCCCCATTGGCAATCGAGGTCCAGGAAGCGAGCGAAAACGACGCGGCGACGGGCGAGGTCGTTTTCGACCTTCACGACGTGAACGTCTACTACGGGCAGGCGCTTGCCGTCGCGGGCGTCAGCCTCGAGATCTACAAGAACCACATCACCGCGATGATCGGGCCGTCCGGCTGTGGCAAGAGCACGATCGTGCGCAGCCTGAACCGCATGAACGATTCGGTCTCCGGCTTCCGCCTGACCGGCGAGTGCACCTACCACGGCAACGATCTGTACGCGTCGGGCGTCGATCCCGTCGAGGTGCGCCGGCGCATCGGCATGGTCTTCCAGCGGCCGAACCCGTTCCCCAAGTCGATCTACGACAACATCGCCTGGGCGCCGCGGATCCTCGGCCTGAAGGAGAACCTCGACGAGCGGGTCGAGAAGGCGCTACGCGGCGCAGCGATCTGGGACGAGGTGAAAGATCGCCTGAAGACGAGCGCTCTCGGTCTGTCGGGCGGCCAGCAGCAGCGCCTGTGCATCGCGCGTTCGATCGCGATCGAGCCCGACGTGCTGCTGCTCGACGAGCCCTGCTCGTCGCTCGACCCGATCTCAACCGCCTCGGTCGAAGACCTGATGCAGGAGCTCAAGCGCGATTACACGATCGTGATCGTCACTCACAACATGCAGCAGGCCGCGCGCGTGGCCGAGCGCACGGCGTTCTTCAGCCTCGACGTGAGCGAAGGCCGGCGCACCGGCATCCTCGTCGAGTACGACGAGACATCGAAGCTGTTCACGCGGCCGACCGACAAGCGGACCGAGGACTACGTCACCGGCCGCTTCGGCTGAGCGCCGCGGCTGCGCCGCTCGAGCGCTCGCCCAGCTCCAACTGCGCGTGACGCGCCGTCGTCGGAGGGATGCGGACCCGCCAAAGCTGCGGCGGGCCCGCGCTTCGGGCTCAGAACTCTTTCTTCACCGCGCTGCAGCCCGCTTCTGCCTCCGACTTGTACTGCGCCGGAAGCTCCGAGACGAGGTCCGCACAGTACTTCTGAGCGTCCGACCGGGCAGCGGTGAGGTTGCCGCTCGAGAGGTCGGAGCAGACCTTCGACGCATCGCTCTTCGCTGCGGAACCGAAAGCGGTCGGGAAGTGCGCGATGGCGGACTGGCAGCCCGCAGCCGCAGCTTTCAGCTCGGCCGGTGTCAGCGCGGCAGACGCCGGGGACGTCCCCGACGGCGTGCTCGCCGCAGGCTTGGTCGTTGCTGGGGTCGTCTTCGCCGGCGCAGTCTTCTTGTGCGTGCTCGGCGCGGGGGGCTTCGAAGAGCCCCCGCAACCCGCTAGCAGCGCGGCGCTGGCGAGGGCCACAAGCAACGGTCTGTAAAGCTTTTGCGTCATCTTCCCCCCGTGGAGTTCGCTTGCCCGGCTGCCGTGGGGAATCTAGACGATCGGCCGCGCGCCGCGCAGGATTCGAGTCAAATTGGACGATCGGGCCCCGGCGCGAGGATCGAGCGGCTCGACAACGAATACACACACGCGTTGCCTCAGCCGACACCCCTGAAACAGCATGCAGTGCGACCGCTCAAGCGTGGCGGTGTAATGCCGATCTTCAATGGGTGAGGCACGATGCAGGCTGAGCTCGTAAAGATGCAGATCCTCGCCGTGGACGACACGAGCGTGAACCTGACGTTGCTCGCGACGATCCTCGCCTCAGCCGACTACGAGAACGTGGTCTGCATCACCGACCCGAACACGGTCGAGGAGGAGATCGCGAGGCACCCCCCGGATCTGCTGTTCCTCGATCTGCACATGCCGGCGCGCGATGGCTTCGAGATCCTCACCGCGCTTGCTCCGCAGGTGCGCGGCCCCGACATGCTGCCGGTTTGCGTGATCACGGCGGACAGCGACATCAGGGTCCGGCGCCGCGCCCTCCAGATGGGGGCCCGCGACTTCATCGTCAAGCCGATCGACGCGATCGAGGTGCTGATGCGCACGCGTAACCTGCTCGAGGCGCGATGGCTGCAGCAGCACCTGCGCTACGAGCTCGAGCGGTCCGGCTTCGAGAACCTCGAACGGCTCGCGCACATCGCGGAGAGCCGCGACTCGAACGACTACGAGCACGCTACGCGGGTCGGCGCGCTGGCCCGGCGAATCGCCGAGTGTCTCGGCGTCAGCTCGCAGTTCGCGGCGCTGATCCGCGAGACTGCCGCGCTCCACGACGTCGGCAAGATCGTCATCCCCGACAGCATCCTGCGCAAGCCGGGGCCGCTGACCGAGGACGAAGTCGCGGTGATGCGCACGCACACCACCGTGGGCGCGGACATGTTCGGCACGGTGACGCACAGCGAGATGATCGCGATGGCGGCGACGATCGCCCGCTCGCACCACGAGCGCTGGGACGGATCCGGCTATCCCGACGGCCTCGCCGGCGAGGCGATCCCGATCGCGGCCCGGATCGTCGCGGTCGCCGATGTGTTTGACGCCTTGGTGACAAACCGTCCCTACCGTGACGCCTTGACCGAGGCCGAGGCGATCACCGAGATCGAGTCCGGCAAGGGCAGCCAATTCGACCCGCATGTCGTGGAGGCCTTCCACCGCTGGCGCGAGCTCGCGCCCGCCACCGAGGCCATCTACCGGGCCGATCACCACGCAGCGGCCTGAGCGCCCTCCCAGCGCCCCTCCGGCGGCTGAACAGGAAGGCAAGCGATGCCAACGCTTCAAATCATCATCGCCTCGACCCGCCCCGGCCGGGTCGGCCTGCCGGTTGCGCAGTGGTTCATCGGCCGGGCGCGCGACCATGAGCAGTTCGACATCGACGTGGCCGACCTCGCCGAGGTAAACCTCCCGTTCCTCGACGAGCCGGGCCATCCGCGCCTGCGCCAGTACACGCAGCAGCACACGAAGGACTGGAGCGCTCGGGTCGACGCGGCGGATGCCTTCGTGATCGTGCTGCCCGAATACAACTACGGCATGCCGGCGACGATCAAGAACGCGATCGACTTCCTCCACTACGAGTGGAGCTACAAGCCGGTCGGCTTCGTCTCCTACGGCGGGATCTCGGCCGGCACGCGCTCGGTGGCGCAGCTCAAGCAGGTGTTCAGCGCGCTCAAGCTGTTCCCGATCACCGAGGCGGTATCGATCCCGTTCATCCGCCAGTTCATCGACGACGCCGGAGCGCTCAACGCGAACGAGACGATGGAGCAGGCGAGTGACGCGCTGCTGGTCGAGCTCGTGCGCGTCGAGCGAGCCCTGCGACCGCTGCGCGAGACCAGCTGAGCCGAGCCCCGCTCCGCTCGGCTCAGCCCGGCGGCAGTGGTGCGTAGTGCTCGACCAGCGGCGCGCCGTCGAAGTGCGCTCCGATAAGCGCTCGCCACTGACCGAAGAGCTCCGAGCCGCGGAAGCCGTCGGTGTGCGCCTCCAGGCTGTCCCATTCGATCAGCAGTAGGTAGACATGCGGACTTTCAATCCCGCGGAGCACGCGAATCGAGCGGAAGCCGGGGGCTTTCGCGATCACCTCGCGCGCCGCGAGGAGCGAGCGCTCGAACTCGAGCTCCTGCCCGTCAACGATGCGAATGAGCGCGCGCTCCAGGACCATGCTGCCTCCGCGGTCGGCCTTGCCGGATCGTCGGGCGGCACACGCGGCCGCTCGTAGGGGATGAGTGTCGCGCATCGCTGCCGCCGGACGTGGCGCCGTCCCGGCTGACGCGCTGCGCTCAGCCCAGGGTGATCGCAACGACCGTGTTCCGCGCCACGGAAACGGTCAGCTTGCCGCCCACCGGGTTGATCTGCCCAGTCGTGACGATCGATCCGCTCGGAGCGACGCTGAGAAGCGTGGCACTGCTCGCGGCGCGAACGGTTACGAGCTTCGCCGACGCGGCGTAGTTGGTCACGATGTAGCTGATGTGGCCGCTCGGCGCGGCGACGACAACGCCGCTCAGGGTCTTCGGCGTACGCAGCGCGGTGAGGGTCGCGCCGACCGGGAGCAGCTGGACCGCGGTCTCGAGCCCAAGGTAGAGCGGCCGCGTCGCGACCGTGGTGCCGCTGACGACGAACGGATCGTAGCTCGACCCGCTCGAGTGGAAGCGGACCGATTTGATGCCGCTCATGATCATGTTGATAACGAGGCGCAGCCCCCACACGGCCGAGGCCGGGGCGTCCGAGACACCGGGCTTGCCACGGCACGCCACGGAGTTGCTCTCGGAGATCACCATCGGCAGGTGGATTCGCTCGGCCTGCGCGAGCGTCGCCAGGATCGCGCCACCCGGCTCGGAGGCGCCGCGAGCCAGCAGTGCCGTGACGGTCGCCTGGCCTAGGCCGGTGCAGGCGTTGAGCGGATAGAAGTGCCCGTCGATCGTGTGCAGCGACAGCGCCGTGGCGATCTGCGGGATCTCGGCTGTCCAGCGCGGCGTGGCGAAGTCAGGCCCTTCCAACTCAGCGCCCGGGCCGAGCTGCCCCTCCACCGCTTCGGCGTCGTCGAGGTAGGTGGGAAAAGGCAGCAGCGACTTGGCCTCAGCCGTCGCATTCCACCAAGCGGTCGACGGGCCGTCGATGTCAGCCTCGTTGCCGATCTCGAAGCTGAGCAGGCTGGCCGGAACGGCACTGCGGGCACCTGCCGCCATCGTCGCCGCCCAGGCGGGCATCTGCGAGGCGAGGTTCAGGCCGATGACGAACGGCTCCTGCGTCTGGCTCTCGAGGCAGGCAAGCTGACTCCAGAAGGCCGCCGGCAGGTCGGTGACCCCAGCGAACGGCGGCGTTCCGGCAGGTGCCGTCTCATCGCCGGAGTCACCCCCGATGCGGATCGTTGGAACGCCGAGGCCCTCGATCGTGCTGACGAGCTCGGGCGGCGGGCAGCTGCCCGTCCCGAGGTCGGCCGCGAGCACGGAGTACTCGACGCTGAGCCCGACCGGATCACTGGCGATCGTCACGGGCGCTCCGCTCGTGACCCCCAGTGCGATCGCGCGCGCCGGAGCGCCCGTACGGGAGCCGGCCGCCTGTGCGCGAAATGGTGCGCTCATTGCTGCCGCGCTTGAGGAGCTAGCGGCAATGCCGAGCGCAACGAGTGCCGCGCCAATCAGACTGAAGCGGACACTCCGCACCGTCCGGCAGTCTACGCAGCGATCGTCAGCTCGCCTCCAGCCGCTCGATCCAGAAGGCGCACGGCGACGCACCAGCGCGGACGCTCGGGATCAGCTCGGCGACCTCACGCGGATGGAGTCGCCCGACGGCGCTCATCGCCAACAGGATCCGGTACTCGGTGTTCATCGCGAGGAAGGCTTGCAGCAGGTACTGCTCGTTCAAGTACATGCGCAGGCGCGTGAAGAAGCCGTGCGGGTAGTCCCACGGCAGGAACACGTCATGGAAGTGCACCGCCACGCCCGGGGCAAGCAGCGGCAAGGCATCGAGCACGACACGGTTCACCTCGCTGCCGATTTTGACGATGTGCGTCGAGTCGACGAACAGCACGTCACCGCGCTCCAGAGCGGTGAACTCGGCGTTGGCGATCTCGCGAGCCGAGCGACGCGTCACTGCGGCCAGCGCGTCGATTCCCGCCCGCGCGTAGGGGTCGAAGACGTGATGCGCGCCCCCGCCGTTGGCCGCGAGCGCGCGAGCGATGATCTGCGTCGAGAAGCCTGAGCCGAGCTCGAGGACACGCCCCGGGCGGCGCTCGCGGATGATCGCGTACAGCGTCTCCGCGTCGCCGGCCTCGTAGAAGCCGTTGCGCAGGAAGAGCTGGCCCGGCTCGCCCGCATCGGGAATATCGAGCTCGCCGAGATAGCGGGCGAGCTCGTCGGTCAGGTAGCGCAACTGCTGCTCGGAGTCGAAGTGGATTCCCGCCATCGCGCTGCGCCTGTCCTCCGGCGGAAGCGAGTCCAGGTCCGGCAGCGGCGAGTAGATCCCGTCGCGAACGAGCTGGTAGCCGAGCCGCTCGGCGGCCGATTGCAGGGAGCGTCCTGCGATGCCGCGGGCCAGCGAGCGAGCCTGCGAGCTCAGCCCCGTGCGAGCGGTACTGTCGCGCTCCGAATCGATCATCGGCCGCTGCGGACGAGACGTGTCACGCCGCGATCGTATGCGACGAGAGTCTCGCCACGCGATAGCCCGCGCCGCCAGGCACAGGGTCCAAGGAGCCCCGGCTATTGTGCGCGATGAGGATCATGCGATGAGCGCCAGCTTGATCCCCTGAGCTCGCCTGAGACCTGAACCGAGTGTCTCAGACGTCGACGCGGCCGCCCATCGTCACCGTCTGGTCGTCCGGAAGGCGGTAGTACTCGGCCGGGTTGGCCGCGTTGCGCGCCATCGCGACGAAGACCTTCTTGCGCCACGGACTCATGCCGGGGGCATCGGTCGGCACGATCGCAATCTGCGTGACGAAGTAGAAGGCGTGCTCGACGTCAGGATCGCCCGCGATCAGATGCTCTTCGGCCGCGACGCGCAGTGCCGCGGGAATGTCCGGCTCGTCGAGAAAGCCGAAGCGGAGCGTGAGGCGCGTGAAGCGGTTGGACGAGCCCTCGATCGGGTCACCGGTGGCCCCGCTGAACAGGAACCCCGGCTCCGCCACTACTCGCTCGGTTTCGGGCACGTGGGGGACACGCTCGATCTCCACCGAGACGATGATCACCTGGTCATGCAGCACGTGGTTGAGCTCGACGTTGGCGCGCAGCGCGAGCGGCGTGGTCTGCAGGTTCGGGTTGAGGAACACACTGACGCCCAACACATCGCGAACGGGGAAATCCCGCTCCCCGACCTGCTCGATGAAATCACGCAACGGTCCCTCGGCCCGATCGCGGTTGACGGCGACGATCTCGCGTCCCTTGCTCCAGGTCATCAGGACGAAGAAGACTCCCGACGCGAGCGCCAGCGGCAACCAGCCTCCGTGAACGATCTTTGTCAGGTCGGCGGAAAAGAAAGCGGTATCGATGGTCAGGAAGACCGCAGCGCCTGCGGCGATCAGCTTCCAGGGCTTGTGCCAGAGGAGCCTGCACACGGCGAGAAAGAGGACAGTCGTCAGGAAGAACGTGCCGGTCACGGCGACGCCGTACGCGTTCGAGAGCGCCGTGGCCGAGCCGAAGGCGATAACGATCGCCACCACCGCCACGAACAGCATCACGTTGATCGCGGGAACGTAGACTTGGCCCACCTCGCGCTCCGATGTGTGACGGATCGTCAGGCGCGGAAGGAATCCGAGCTGCACCGCCTGCTGGGAGACGCTGAAGGCGCCTGAGATCACCGCCTGCGAGGCGATCACCGTTGCGAGCGTCGCCAAGATCACCATCGGTATCTGCGCCCATCCGGGTACAAGGAAGTAGAAAGGGTTGAGGGCCGCTTTGTGCGAGCGCAGGATCAGCGAGCCTTGCGCGAGGTAGTTGATCGTGAGCGCGGGAAAGACGACCCAGAACCACGCGCGCCGAATCGGGGCGCGGCCGAAGTGACCCATGTCCGCGTATAGCGCCTCCGCCCCGGTCACCGCGAGCACGACGGACGCGAGCGAGATGAACGCGACGCCGCCGTTGTCGAGGAAGAACCGTGCTCCGTAGCTGGGCGAGAGAGCCCTGAGAATGCCGGGGTGGTGTACGAGCTCGATGATGCCGAGCAGGGCGAGAACAAAGAACCAGATCAGCATCACGGGCCCGAAGAGGTTGCCGACAAGGCGCGTGCCGAACCGCTGGATCGCGAACAGCCCGCAGAGCACGGCCACGGTGATCGGCAGGACCAGGGAGCCGAGGCTCGGAACGGCCACCTTCAGTCCCGCCACCGCCGAGACGACGGAGATCGCCGGCGTGATCGCCCCGTCGCCGTAGAACAGACAGGCACCGAGGACGCCGAGCGTGATCAGCGCTAACGTTGTCGCGCTGCGATTGAGCTTCCCCTGGATCAGCGCGGTGAGAGCCATGATTCCGCCCTCGCCCTGGTTGTCGGCGCGCATGATGAAGATCACGTACTTGACCGAGACGATCATCGTGATCGCCCAGAACACGAGCGAGATCACGCCGTAGACGTTTGCGCTGTCGAGGTGCACGGGATGGCCGTTGGCCTTCGTGAACACGGCCTGCACCGCGTACAGGGGGCTCGTCCCGATGTCGCCGAACACGACCCCCAGCGCGCCGAGCGCGAGCGCCGACATGCCCGCCCCCGCGCGCGAGCGGCGGCGCGGGCCAGGTTCGGAGCCGGAGGTCCACGACGATGGCGGGGCTTCCGTGTGCACCGCCGGGGACGCTACCGCTCGCGTGGGAGCGAACAGCGCAACGTCGCGAAATACTGGGCTGCGCGGACTGCGTCTGCCGTGTGGGGCGTCAGCGGCGACTGGGTCGAGCGGAGCGGAAACAGCCGAGCATGGTCGATCCGAGCTTTTGAGGAACCAAGCTGGCTCGGACCGCACCCAGACAGTCCGAGCCAGCGCCGTTCTTCTGACCTAGGACTCGATCAGGATCACCAGCGTCTCGGGGATGACGCCGTCGTACTCCATCGCGTCGGCCCCCTCCTGTGTCTCCATCGCGCCCATCACAGCGTCCATGTCGGCGACGTTCATCGTGAGGCCAACACGCTTGGAGCCCTGGGGGTCGACGTAGGTCTTGATCTCGGTGACGCCGAGCGGCCCGAAGAACTCCTCGCGCTTTGGCGAGGAGAGCCAGTGCGGGACATCCTTGACCTCGTGAAATCCGAGTATGCGCGGCATGTTGAGCTCCCTCTTTGGTGATGGTCGCGTCGAGCATAGGCCGTCCGCATTCGCCGGCGAGAAATCAGGTTGAGCGCTGCGGGAGCGCTGCGGTCATCGGGGGATCAGGAGCAGTTCAAACCCGATCGGCCGTCAGTACGTGAGGTAGGCCTCAACCGCAGCTGCCTCTTGGCGAAGCGCGGCGGTTGTGGCGCGGGTCTGGCGTTGCCATAGGTCTAGTTCGACGCGGCCGGCGGGCATTCTCCAGGTGCCGGCAGCGCGTCCACTGACGAGCGCTATCGCCTTGATGATCCCGTTGGTCGTGACGACTTGGCTGGCGCCGCCGAGCACGAAGCTGCGCGAGTGCCAACCTAGTAATAGGGGGTCGAACGGTCCGAGCAGCCGTGGCGGTGGGAGTGGTGGAGTCTCGGTTCGGTGCAGGTCGACGAGCCCGTCGTGGCGTTGCTCGAGCTCGGATGCGATCGCGGCCAGCCCGGCGCGAGCGTCGCGGAGCGGCAGCTGTGCCCACTTCGCAAGGTCGCGGTCCTCAGCGGGTCCATGTCCTGCGAGGTAGCGACGGGCGAGCTCCGCGATCGCGCGATCGCGTTCGATCTTTGGACGCTCGCCAAGCCAGTCAGCAACGAGCACGAAGGCATGGTCAGCTCCGATCATCGGCCCACGGACGATCAGCCCGTCGAGGGTCGCCCGAAACAGCACGTGCACCAACGCCTGGCCGGCCGTCTGTACCCCCGCCTGCTCGAGGACCGCACGGATCTGGCTACGCGTCAGTGGCCCGTCGTCAGCGAGTGCTTTCACGATCGCGGTGATCCCGCGGTGCGCGGCCGCTTCGCTCACGCCCTCCTGCCTGAGACGACGATCGCTGTTGACGCGCAGCTGCGGTGTCGTCAACGCGTGCAGCAGCGGCTCGTCTTCACTGGCAATCAGGTGCAGCGTTCCACGGTTGACCCAAGTGATAACCAGCGAGCGCTCATGCGTTAGTGCGTAATCGACCGCCGAGGCGTGCCCGCCGGCCATGCGGGCTCTGAGCGCAAGGCGGGCACCGCGCGGATCCTGGCCCTGCACCGCGAGCAAATGGCGGGTCACGGCGACGACATCGCCGGCCGGAGCCCCCGACAGTAGCTGCGCCGCTAAACGCGAAGCGAGTAGCGAGCGCTCCTCGAATCGCCTCGGAACCATCGCCTCACCGTAGCGACACCGCGCCAACACAACCCGGGGCCAGATAGTGCCTGGGCCACCTCCTTGCGAGGACCCGCAGGATGTTCGTGGGGGTCAGGGCTGTCCACGTTTGGGCGCTCTCGCCGTTGGCGAGCGCCAGGCTCGCTGCGTTGTGCCGGAATCCGTGGAAGCTTGGCGCACAGTCGCGCGGGATCGGCGGGCCAGCTCTCGACCATCGGCCTGGCCGAGCAGCTCGGCACGCTCCGTGTCTGCCTGGAACGACTGAGCGAGTGGGATGGCGAGCACGCCCCGGCGCGCGTGCGGATGTTCGCCGGTGACATCCCCCGCAGCGATCAGCCGCTCCCCCGGTTCATCGACGACGCCGACGAGGTCGAAGGCGTCCAAGGGATCGACGAGAAACAGCTCGAGCGAGTCCCCGCCGATCTGTCCGAATATGGACAGGTCGGCGTCGGCTGGGCAGACCCTGGGAAAGAGCGAGCCGAGCCTCTAACGTTGCGGCCTCGATGAGCGAGACCGACCCGACCGGCGCCGCGCCGGCCCGCCCCCCCGTCGCCGGCGAGAGCGACGTCACCTTCCCGCGCCTGACCGAGGCGCAGATGGCGACGATTGAAGCCGCCGGGCGGCGCGAGCAGGTGAGCGCCGGGCAGATCCTCTTCTCCCCGGGCGACCTCGACCTCGACCTGATCGTCGTCGCCAGTGGCTGCGTCGAGATCATCGACGCCTACGGCGCTCCCGGTGAGCGTGTCATCGTCAGCTACGGCCCGCGCCAGTTCGCCGGCGAGCTGAACCTGANNTGATCATGAACGCCCTGGTCAGCCGGCGGGCGATCGTCATCGAAGCCGAAAGCGGCGCCCGGCTGATCGGCCACGGCGGCGACCCGGGGACGCGCGAGCTGCGCGAGTTCCTCACCCGCAACCGGGTGTCGCACCACTTCATCGACCTCGACGGCTCCGACCCGACGGCGCCGACGCCCGACGGTCGGCCGCTCGCCGAGGACGACCTGCCGCTGCTGATCGGCGGCGACAAGATCCTCCGCGCGCCGACGATCCTCGAGGCGGCGACCGCGCTCAATCTGCGCGCCCCCAACAAGACGGCGAAAAAAGCCTGGGACACGCTGATCGTCGGCGGTGGCCCGGGCGGCCTCGGCGCCGCCGTCTACGCGGTGACGGAGGGGCTCTCCACGATGATGATCGACTCGACCGCGCTCGGCGGGCAGGCGAGCACCTCGTCGCGGATCGAGAACTACCTCGGCTTCCCGGCCGGCATCTCCGGCTCCGAGCTGGCCGAGCGGGCGATCGCACAGGCGCGCCGCTTCGGCCTGCGCACCGCGGTCCCCGAGCGCGCCCTCAGCCTCCGCCACGAAGACGGCCGCTACGTCGTCGCCCTCGACAGCGGCGACGAACTGGCGGCGCGAACCGTCGTCCTCGCCACCGGCGCCAGCTACCGCCAGCTGCCGGTCGACGGCTGCGCCGAGCTGAACGGCGCGGGGGTCTTCTACGCGGCGACGCTGGTCGAGGCGCGGATGTGCGGGAGCGGGGCGGTGGCGGTGGTCGGCGGCGGCAACTCGGCCGGCCAGGCGTCGATCTTCCTCTCCGGCACCGCCGAAAAGGTCTTCCTGCTGCTGCGCGGCGGCGACCTCGGCGCCTCGATGTCGCAGTACCTGGTCGACAAGATCGAAGCGATCGAGAACATCGAGGTGCTGCTCCACACCGAGGTGCGCGAGATCCACGGCGACGCCGTCCTCGCCGGGCTGACGGTGGAGGACAAGCGCGCCGGTGGGCGCCGTGACCTCGACGTCGGCGGCCTCTTCATCTTCATCGGCGCCGACCCCTGCACCGAGTGGCTCGACGGCCAGCTGGCCAAGGACGACGACGGCTTCCTGCTCACCGGCGGCGAACTCGACGTCACCCACCTCGACGTCGACCCGATCAACGGCGGCCGCCCGTCGATGCCGCTGGAGACGAGCCTGCCCGGCGTCTTCGCCGTCGGCGACGGCCGCGCCGGCTCGATCAAGCGCGTCGCCTCGGCGGTGGCGGAGGGCTCGATGTCGGTGAGCCTGGTCCACCAGTACCTGGCGAGCCAGGCAGCCCTCGGCCGCTCCTAGGTTCTCGGCCGCGCTCGGCGCTGCGGCCCGGCTGGCGCCGCGACTACCCCCGGACGCAGAACGACCCCGAGAGCGTGGGCCCGGCGCGCCACGCCTTCGCGATGGAGAGGCGCCGCGTAGCGGGTATCGACGCCGCGTCGCAGGCGCTCGGTCACGCCGACCTGAGCACGACGCTCGGCATCTATGGGCACTTCGACAGCGCCGATCTCAACGAGGCTTTCCGGGCTCACGCAGAGGGGGTCGCCGAGCAAGACAGCTAGCCAATCGTTTCTTCCGAAACGCCCAGCGTTTCCGGGCTTTTATGGAGACGGTGGGAATCGAACCCACGTCCGCGATCGCGTGAAAGTGGCATCTACGAGCGTAGCCGGCGCTCTGATCTCGTCCTCCGCTCGCCTCGCCGGCGGGGTTGCGGGGGACCAGCCTGCTGGTGTTTCCCCGGATTGGCGCAGGCGGGCCGCCCCGGGTGAGCCTGCTATCTGATCCCGGTGATCCCCGCCGCAGGCTGCGGGGGCCGAGACCTCATCGCTCTAGTTTTAGCTAGACGGCGAGGGCGTACTCGTGAGAGTCCGCACGTATGGTTTTCCCGGGTGTTTTACGAGGCCGCCCGGGACCTCGACTCGCAACCACCCCCACGAGCCGACCGCGTCGAAGCCTGTCGTCCCCTGGGTGAACGTCTGTGAGACATCGTAGCGCCGGGAGCGAGATCGCCCAAACCGTCAGGATTTCGCCCGCCTATCGCCGCAGCCACACAACGAAGTAGACGCGGACCGAGCCGCTTGAGGAACCCTCCTCCGGTCGCCCCGAGGGGCTTCCGGTCTCTGGGTGGCGCGGCCTCACACCTCGGTGGCCTCGCTCTTTGCGACTCAAATCCGCGTCTGGGTGCAACATACCCTTGTCGCTCCGGGGGATGCAAGGGCCGCTTTGGACAGAACCCGCATTCTCCGCAAAAAAGTGCGTCGACCGCGTTTTGCGCCAGGATTTAGAAGCGCCGTACCAGCTCCTGCCACACTCTGAGAGGCATGGAGCCGCCATCAGCCGTCATACCGCCTGTGCGCGAACCGGCTGCGCCTGCCGAAGCGTTTGGCAGGCGCAAACGCTCGTGGCTGCGCGAGAAGCTGGGCGCGATCGTCGCCGCAGCGGTCGCGCTGATCGCCAAGCTCAAGGCGGTACTGCTGTTCCTGCCCAAGATCAAGATCCTTGTCACCGCCGCCAGCGCGCTGGTCTCGGTCGGCGCGTACAGCCTCCTCTGGGGCTGGCAGTTCGCGGCCGGCTTCGTCGTGCTGCTGTTCGTCCACGAGATGGGGCATGTCATCGCGCTGCGACGCGAGGGTGTCAAGGCGAGCGCGCCGATGTTCGTGCCGTTCCTCGGGGCGGTGATCATGGCGCGGACGCTCGGTGACGACGCGCTCGCCGAAGCGCGCGTCGGCCTCGCCGGTCCGATTCTCGGGACGATCGGCTCGGCCGCCGTCGCGATCGTCGGACTCGTGACGCACACCGGCCTGCTCGAGGCCCTCGGCTACATCGGCTTCTTCCTCAACCTCTTCAACCTGCTGCCGGTCGTGCCGCTCGACGGCGGCCGCGCGATGGCGGCGATGGCGCCGTGGATGTGGTTCCTCGGCTTCGGCGCGATGGTCGTGCTGGACTTCGTTTCACCAAACCCGGTGCTGCTGATCATCACGCTCGTCGCGGGCTTCGAGCTTTACCGGCGCTGGGAGCGCCGTCGCAATCCGACGGCGGCGCAGAGCGCCTACTACACGGTCTCCCCCCGCAACCGGATGATCGTCGGCGCGGTCTATGTCGGGCTGATCATCTTGCTGGCAGTCGGCATGCACTTCACCTACCTGCACCGAACGATCAGCTGAGTCTCAGCGCCGCGCTTCGCGTAGGCCGCGCTCGATCTCTCGCTGTGAGTCGCGGCGGCGCAACGTCTCGCGCTTGTCGTGGACATCCTTGCCCTTGGCGAGCGCGATCTCGACCTTCGCCCGCGGTCCCTTGAAGTAGATCCGCGTTGGCACGAGCGTGAGGCCCCGCTCGGCCACACGCGCTGCGAGACGGTCGATCTCACGGCGGTGCAAGAGCAGCTTGCGCTCGCGCTCCGGCTCGTGGTTCTCGCGGCTGGCCGGCGCGTAGGCCGGGATGTGGACGTTGCGCAGCCACAACTCGCCGTCGCGAATCGTCGCAAAGCCGTCCTTCAACTGGGCGCTTCCGCCACGCAGCGACTTGACCTCTGTGCCGAGCAGCACGACGCCGCACTCGAGGCGCTCGAGCAGGTTGTAGCGGTAGGAGGCGTAGCGATTGGACGCGACATCGCCGCTGGCGACCTTTTTCTTGCTCTTGGCCATCGCTCGACAGTAGCGTGCGCGCGCTCGCCCTACCGGGAAGGCGCTCAAACGACGTCGAGGTCGACCCGGCCGCGCGGCGGATCAATCGAACCGACCGCGACGCGGACAGGATCCCCCAGACGCAGCGTCCGGCCGCTCCTCGTGCCCTCGAAGATCGTGCCCTGCTCGTTCAGCTCCCACCAGTCGCCACGCATCCGCCGGACCGGGGCCATCCCCTCGTAGCCGCCACCGAAGGCGATGAACGCGCCGGCGCCGATCACGCCCACCACCTCGCCGTCCCAGAGACGCTCAGGATCTTCGCGCAGGAGCGCGAAGCAGCGGGCGACATCGTCGGCGGAGCGCTCGATATCGACCGCGTCGCGCTCGCGCAGGGACGTCCATTGCCCGAGCTCTGCGAGCCGTGTCGCGTCGAGCGCCGGCTCACCGGCGCCGATCGCCGACAGCAGGGAGCGGTGGCAGATGAGATCCGGGTAACGGCGAATCGGAGACGTGAAGTGGCAGTAGCGGGCGGAGCGCAGACCGGCGTGGCCGAGATTGCGCGGCGAGTAGTAGGCCTGCTTCAGCGAGCGCAGGATCAGCGCGCCGAACGCGAGGCGACCACGACCGCTCGAGCGCACGTAGGCATCGACGGCCTGCGAGATCTTGCCGACCAGCTCGCCTGCGGCGGCCGGCGCCAGATGCTCGGGCAGCGGCGGCGTCGGCACCGACAACGACGCAAGCTGCTCGATGAGGCGCTCCACGCGCTCGGGATCCGGCTGCTCGTGCACACGGTAGAGAGCAGGCAACGCGCGCTCCTCGAGCAGCTTTGCGACCTGCTCGTTGGCAGCGATCATCAGGTGCTCGATCAACGCGTGCGACTCCGTTTGCGCCCCCAGCGTCAGCCGGCGCACGTGACCGGAGCGGTCGAGCTCGAAGTCCGGTTCGGCGCTCGTGATCTCGAGACCGCCTCGGCGGGCCCGCTCGGCGGCCAGCGCTCGTGCCACCTCGCGGGCCAGCGAAAGCGGCTGCGCCCAGGGATCGAGCGGCTCTTCGCGGCCGGCGAAGATGCGGTCGACTCGCGCGTAGTCGAGGCGCTCGTCGGAGCGGATAACTGAGCGGGTGAAAGCGGCGCGCATGACGCGCGGGCCGTCAAAATCGAGCTCCACCGTGACGGCGAAGCGGTCCTCACCCGGCACGAGCGAGCATTTTTCATTCGACAGCGCCGGCGGGAGCATCGGCTCGACGCCGCCGGGGACATAGACGCTCGTGCCGCGCCGCTGCGCCTCGCGGTCAAGCAGCGAGCCTGTCGCAACGAACGCGGCCACGTCAGCGATGTGGACGTGAATCCGCGTTCGACCATCCGCGAGGCGCTCGGCCGAGATCGCATCGTCGTAATCGCGGGCGCCGGTGGGGTCGATCGTGAAGGTGGCGAGCTCGCGAAGGTCGCGCCTACCTTCGGCTGCGCCCACGGCCTCTCGCGCCTGACGCTCGACTGCGGGATCGAAACGGCGCCGGAGCCCGCGTTCGAGCATCAGCGCCTCGATCACGTCGCGTGCGACGTCCGGGCGCCCGAGCCTCTGGACTATCTCGGCGCGCCCACCACGCCTGCCTGCTACCAGCCGCACGAGAACGAGGTCGCCGGCGCGCGAGCGCGATCGCGCCGGATCAACCGCGAGCTGGCCGCCCGTACCTGAAACGGTGCGCCCACCGGCTCCGCGGGCTGGGGCAAACAGCTCGCTTGCGACGACGAACCGGCCGCGACGCTCGAGCACGGCAGCAAACTGAGGCTGTTGGCCGCTCAACGCACTCGCGCCGCGACTCGGCGCAGGGCGGTGGCCAGCGCCGGATCGCCGTGCGCTGTGACTGGTGCTCGCACAACGACGTTCGGTTGGATGCCATGCCCGCGGCGCAAGCCGCCCGCCCCGAGGTTCCTGCCGTTGGGGAGGAAGTACTCGCCGACGGTGATGTCGATTGCGCCGCCGTTTGAGAGTCCGAGAACCTCCTGGTATACGCCCTTTCCGTAGGTGTGGGTGCCGACGACGATCGCGCGATGGTCGACCTGCAAAGCCCCGGTGACGATCTCCGCCGCCGATGCGGTCCCGCCGTTGACGAGCACCGCCATCGGCTGACTGGCAGCGAGCGGCTCACCGGTCGCGTAGAGCGTCTGCGTCGGCTGTGTGCGACCGCGCGTCGTGACGATCGCACCATGGCGAATGAAGAGGCTCGCGACGAGCTGTGCCTCACTCACGAGCCCGCCACCGTTGTCGCGCAGGTCGAGGACAATCGCTTGGGCGCCGCGCCGGAGCAGTCGCCGCAGCGCGTTTGCCACCTGTGTGTGGATGCCCGCCACGTCGAAGGTGGCCAGCTCAATCACCGCGATCTTCGTGCGGTGGAAGACCACCAGCCGGCCGACGACGAGCGGTGTCGCCGGCGCCGTGATCCTTGCCCGCTTCAGCGCCAACGTCAGCCGGCGTTTGCCGCGATCGATCGTCAGCGTCACGGTCGTGCCCGCTCTGCCCTGGATCAGGCCTGTCGAATATGACGACGGCCGGCCGACAAACGACCTGCCGTTGGCTGCAACGATCACGTCGCCGGGCTTGACGCCGCCGCGAGCAGCCGGCGTGCCGGCGATCACCGACTCAACGAGCAGACCGCGCGCGAGCGCGAGGACGTTGATGCCGACGCCGGAGAAATGCGCCGGACCGACCGCTTTGCCGAAGTCGCGAAACTCGGCCGGCGTTTGATACGCGGCGTAGGGATCGCCGAGACCCGCGATTGCGCCGGAGATCGCGTTGTTCTGTAGCTGCGTGGCGCGCAGGCGGTGGAGGTAATCGTGCTCGATATCGGCGAGCGCCTCGTCGACAACGGTCCCATTTGGATGCGAGACGAACGCGTTACGCAGGAATGGCGGCAAATCGGATGGGTGCCCGCCCCACCAGATTCCCGCGATCAACACCAGCACGACCGCGACGACCGCCAGCATGGTTCGTTGAATCGAGTTCTGCATCGCCACCGCGTCCGCGTTCGCGTCGCCAAGCCAGCCTAGCGATCAGCTCAGCGACTCCGGCCAACAGCAGCGTCGCGGCGCGGCTGAGCTGTGACGACGGCGCTTTGCAATACCGTTCTGACTCTGCCGAGCATCTCCTCAACGACGGCCCCGAACGGCCTCCCGATCCACCGCATCTCAATCCCGGGGACGCGCGCGCTGACGGCCCTGGTCGCCTTCGATGCCGGCGCGCGCGCTGAGCGCCAGGCGGAGAACGGCATCGCGCATTTCCTCGAACACCTCGTGTTCAAGGGCGGCGAGCGCTACAGCAACTACCGCGAGGTCAACGGGACCGCCGAGCGTCTGGGTGCGATCCTCAACGCGTACACGAGCCACGATCTCGTCGCGTTCCACATCACTTCCCGCGCCGAGGTAGCAGCAGCGGCGATCGACCTCCTGACCGACATCGCCGGGAGGCCGCTGATCGACGCGTCGGAGCTTGAGCGCGAGCGCGGCGTCGTGGTGCAGGAGATCGCCCGCTCGAATGATCAACCGGCGACCGTTGCCGAGCACCTGATCGACGAGGCCGCCTTTGGCGAGCACCCGCTCGGTCGGCCGGTGCTCGGACCGAAGGAGCACCTGCTTGGCTTCAGCCGCGAGACGATGCTCGACTTTCGCTCACGCCGCTGGGCGCCGCCGCTTGGCGGTGCCTTTCTCGTCGGCAATACCGACCACCTGCCCGATGACGGCGCCCTTGCCGAGGCGTTCGGGCGCTTCCCGGCGTTCGATCCGCCGGGGCCATTCGAGCCGGCGCCGGTGCTCCGCGCAGCGACGCTCGTGGAGCACCGCGACAGCAACCAGTCCCACCTGCGTCTGCTGTACCGACCGCAGATCGACTCGCGCGAACCCAGACAGCGGGCAGCTCTCACCATCTACTCGACGCTCCTCGGCGGCTCGATGGGCTCGCGCCTGTTCGATCAGCTGCGCGAGCAGCGCGGCCTCTGCTACTCGGTCTGGTCCGTCGACCACAGCTTCGCCGACACGCCGATCCTGCAGCTCGGAGCGGGCCTCGACTCGTCCAAGTGCGTCGAGGCCTACGCGCTGATGCGCGAGATCGTCGATCGGCTGCGCAGCGAGGGCCCGCACGAGGAGGAGCTCGAGCGCGCGCGAGCGTACGCCGCAGGGCGACGCGTCCTCAGCTTCGAGAACTCGGGCGCCGTGGCACGCTATGCCGCGAACCAGGCGATCGTTCACCGCGACGAGATCAATCCCGACGTAGCGATCTCCCGCATCGACGCCGTCACCTTCGACGAGGTCGCCACGGTCGCGCGCGCCATCAGCACGGACGTCGCCGTCGCCTGTGTCGGGCCGCACTCAGAGCGCGACTTCATCTGATCGACGGCAGCGCCGTCAGCGGTTGGCGCTGACGCCGGCCCGGCTCATGTCGTGAATATCGAGCCGTGACAATTCCACGATCCGGTGAAGTGAGTCGAGCCGCCGAGCGCGCTCTTCGCCGAGGTGAACGTTCCACTCGACGAGATCGAGCCCTTGATGGTTGCCGTGTCGAGTGAGGCCAGCACCTTGCCGGCCACGTCGGCATTGACGCTTTCGATCGTCAGGCTGGAGCTCTTGATGACCTGCAGCTCGAACAACGGCAGTCCGAGGTTGCCCTTCGATGTCTGATCAGCAACGATCGTGCCGAGCGTGACCTCGAGCTCCACCCCGGCCTTTGGATCCTTGCTGCAGTAGCCGTTCTTGAAGTTGTGGGTCTTGCCGCCGATCACCAGCGTCGCGGTGGCCGGACCGCAGTACTCGACCGCTTCGTGACCCTTTGCCGTGGTGATCTTCGGGAGGCACGGAGGCAGGCTCGACGCCGCATGGGCGCCGGGGCCGGCGGCAGCGGCGGCGCTCGCGACGGTGGAGCCGACGAGTGCGCCGACGGCGAGAAAAGCGACGCCTAGCTTCATTGTCCCCCCAGTGTTGTCGAGCGAATCCGCGCGGCGGCTCGCACACTAACGGCTCTCGCGCGGCACAGCCAGCCAGTCAGCTGATCGCGACCATTCGCTCGATCGCGAGGCGCGCAGCGTCAGCGATGGCGTCCGGCACGTGCACCTCGTGGACGCCGTCGCGCAGTGCGTCGCGCAGCTTCGGTAGCGTGATCATCTTCATGTAGCGGCAGCTGGCCTCGGGGTTGGCCGCGATGAACTCGACCTCGGGCGCCGCCTGCCGCAGCGGGTAGAGCATCCCCACCTCAGTGGCGACGATCGCGCTGGAGCCTGGCTGCGCGTCCACGGCATGGCGGAGCATGCCGGAGGTCGAGAGCATGTGGACACCGTCCGCGGCGATGTCCCCGGCGGCGACGTACTCCATCGCGCTGGTCGCACAGCCGCACTCCGGGTGGATCAGGAACTCGGCGTCCGGATGTGCAGCCCTGCTCGCCGTGATGTCGGCCGGGCGGATACCGGCGTGGACGTGACACTCCCCATCCCAGATCTGCAGCGAGCGACCGATGACCCGTTCGACGTAGGTGCCGAGGAACAGGTCAGGGCCGAAGAGGATCTCGGTGTCCGCGCCGTGCTCGGCGAGGATCTGGCGCACAACTGCGACGGCGTTCGACGAGGTACAGCAATAGTCGCTCAGAGCCTTGACCTCGGCCGAAGTGTTGACGTACATAACGACGACAGCGCCCGGGTGCTCCGCCTTCCAAGCGGCGAGCTGCTCGGCGTCGATCGACTCGGCGAGCGAGCAGCCGGCGTCGAGGTCGGGGATCAGCACCGTCTTATCAGGCGAGAGAATCACCGCCGTCTCGGCCATGAAGTGGACGCCGCAGAAGGCGATCGTCGTCGCGTCGGTTTGCGCCGCCTGCTGTGAGAGCGCAAGCGAGTCACCGACGAAGTCAGCGACGTCCTGGACCTCGGGCAGCTGGTAGTTGTGGGCGAGGATCACCGCATCCCGCGTCAGCGCCAGCTCGCGGACCTCCATCTGCAGCTCGGCGATCTCGGATTCGTCGAGCGCCGGCGGTGCAGCGGCTGCCATCGGGAGGTTCACCATTGCGGCCCGCTGAGCGGCTGGATGGTCATCGAGAGGTCTAGCGCCGGCGCCGAATGGGTCAGCGCACCGATCGATACGAATTGTACGCCGGTGCCGGCGACTGCCCGGAGCGTCTCGAGGCTCACGCCCCCACTCGCTTCGAGGCTCGCTCGTCCCGCGACCTGAGCGACCGCGTTTCGCAGTTGCTCGACGTCCATGTTGTCGAGCAGCAGGCGCTCGGCACCCGCGGAGATCGCCTCCGCGATCTCCTCGCTGTCACGAACCTCAACCTCGAGTAGAAGGTTAGGGTGTGCCAGGCGCGAGGCAGCGACGGCCCCGGTGATCCCGCCGGCCGCCACGATGTGGTTCTCCTTGATCAGGATCGCGTCGTAGAGCCCGACACGGTGGTTGGTCGCGCCGCCGGCCGCCACCGCCGCCTTCTCGAGCAGGCGTAGGCCGGGCGTCGTCTTGCGCGTGTCGAGGATCGTCGCGCCGGTACCCGCCACCTCGCGCACGCAGCGCGCCGCAAGCGTCGCGATTCCCGACAGGTGTGCAAGGAAGTTCAAGGCCGTGCGCTCCCCGGCCAAGAGCGCCCGCGCCAGTCCGTCGATCCGCTGCACCTCGCCCGCCTCACGCCACTGACCCTCAAACCGCGACCGAACGACCTTGGCCTGAGGATCGAGCAGCGTGAAAGCTATCGCAGCCGGAACCAGGCCATAGAGGACGCCCTCCTCCTTCTGCGTGATCACCGCCCGAGCACGCGCGCCCGCCGGCACCGTAGCCTCGCTAGTCACATCTCCACTCCCGAGATCCTCCGCGAGCGCGCGCTGCACCAGCTCAACAAGGTCACGACGAGGAACCGTCGCGTCAGCCACGGTTGTCGAGCAGGTAGGCCCTGACGAACCCGTCAAGATCGCCGTCAAGGACGCGTTGCACGTCGCCCACCTCGTAGTTCGTTCGGTGATCCTTGACGAGCGAGTAAGGATGCAGCACGTAGGAGCGGATCTGGGAGCCGAAGTTGACGTCCTGGGCCTCGCCCTTCTCGCGTGCGATCTCCTCCTGCCGTGCCCGCTCCTCGCGCTCCGCGAGCTTCGCACGGAGCATCCCCATCGCCGTCTGTCGATTCTGCGTCTGCGAGCGTTCGTTCTGGCACTGGACGACGATCCCGCTCGGGCGGTGGGTTATCCGCACCGCCGAGTCGGTCTTGTTGACGTGCTGCCCGCCAGCCCCGCTCGCGCGGTAGGTGTCGACCTGCAGGTCATCGTCGTTGATCTCGATCTCGGCCTCGTCCTCGACGACAGGCGCAACCTCGAGTCCCGCGAAGCTCGTCTGGCGACGATGGGCCGAGTCGAACGGTGACAGCCTGACGAGCCGGTGGACGCCCTTCTCGGCGCCATACAGCCCGTAGGCGTTCTCACCCGACGCACGGAAGGTCGCCGACTTGATGCCCGCCTCCTCGCCCGGGCTCAGCTCGAGCAGCTCCGGCTCGAATCCGCGCCGCTCCGCCCATCGCATTTCCATTCGCAGCACCATCTCAGCCCAGTCCTGGGCGTCGGTCCCGCCGGCGCCCGCGTTGATCGTGACGAGCGCGTCGCCGGCGTCGTAGCGACCGGAGAACAGGCGCTCCTCCTCGAGCGACGCCAGCCGAGCCTCGACCGACGCGATCGCGGCGTCGAGCTCGCCGGCCAGCTCTGCATCATCGTCGGAGAGCTCGAAGAGCGTCTCGAGATCCTCAACCTCTGACTCGACGGCCTTGAACAGTTCGAGGCGGCGCTGAGCGCGCGCGTGATCGGCACCGACCTTCGCGGCAAGAGTCTGGTCGTCCCAGAAGCCCGGCTCGCCCATCTGCGCTTCGAGCGCTGCGACACGCTCGCTCAGCGAAGCTGGGTCAAAGATAGTCCGCGAGCAGCTTGAGCTGGTCGCGTATCGCGGCGAGCCGTGCGGGAGTCGGCTCCTCGCTCGGGGCGCTGGCCATCTAGGAGCCGTGACAGCGCTTGAACTTCTTGCCCGAACCGCACCAGCAGGGGTCGTTGCGGCCGATCTGCTCGTCTTCGCTGACGTGGCGTTGGGCGACCGGCACGAAAGCCGCCAACTCCTCCTCGTCCGCCTGCTCGCCCAGCGCCGGCTCCGCCAGCCCGGTCGCGGCACCGGCCGCTGCAGCGCCGATCGCGCGTGCCCCGACTGCCGCCCCAGAGGAGTAAGTGACGTTCGCCGCCCGCGTCGGGCTGCCGCCGGCCTGATAGGGAGCGGCAGCGGGCGCGCTTGCGGCGCCGTTTGGACCTTGAACCTGCACCTCAACGTGAAAGATCATTCGCGTGAAGTCCGCCCAGACCGTGTTCATCAGATCGTTGAAGAGGATGAAGGCCTCGTTCTTGTAGGCAACCAGCGGGTCGAGCTGGGCATGCCCGCGCAGATGGATGCCCTCACGCAGGTAGTCCACGTCGTAGAGGTGCTCGCGCCAGCGCTCGTCGATGATCGTGAGCAGCAGGTAGCGTTCGAGCGCCCGCATCAACTCCTCACCAAGCTCGGCCTCGCGCGCTTCGTACTGCGAACCGGCGTCGGCGAGGACCAGCTCGATGAGCTCGCTGGTGTCGGAGTGCTGGCGATCGAGCTCGCCGGCGGGGATGCTGATCGGGTAGATCTGGGCGAGCGCGCGCATCAGGCCGTCGATGTCCCAGTCCTCTGCGTAGTCCTCGGCCGTGTACTCCTCGATCGTGCGCTCGAGCACGGCGCCGATCTCCTCGCGCGCGGCCTGCGCCATGTTGCCACCTTCCAGCACCTGGTCGCGCAGGGCGTAGATGATGCGGCGTTGCTCATTCATCACGTCGTCGTACTCGAGCACGTGCTTGCGCATCAGGAAGTTCTGCTCCTCGACCTTGCGCTGGGCGCGCTCGATCTGCTTGGAGAGCAGCCCGGCTTCGATCGGCTCCTCGTTGCCTTCGACATCGAGCGTGCCGAGTCGGTCAAGGATCTTGTAGATGCGGTCGCCCGCGAAGAGCCGAATAAGGTCATCCTCGGCGGAGAGGAAGAAGCGCGACTCGCCGGGGTCCCCCTGACGGCCAGAGCGGCCGCGGAGCTGATTGTCGATCCGCCGCGACTCGTGACGCTCGGTGCCGATGATGTAAAGCCCGCCCGCATCAACGACCGCCTGGCGTGCAGCCTCGATCTCGACCTCGACAGCCGGGAAGCGCTCCGCGTACTGCTCATCGAAGCCTTCGTCACCGGGGCGAAGACCAAGCTTTGCAAGCTGCTGGCGCGTCGTGTGTTCGGGGTTGCCGCCGAGCTTGATGTCAACGCCTCGCCCGGCCATGTTCGTCGCGATCGTCACGGCGCCGGGACGCCCGGCCTCGGCGATCGTCTCGCCTTCGAGCTCCGCGTGCTCGGGCTTGGCGTTCAGCACCGCGTGATCGATGCCGCGACGGCGCAGGCGGTCGCTGAGAAGCTCCGAGACCTCGACCGAGATCGTCCCGACCAGTACCGGCTGGCCGTCCCGGTTGCGCTCCGCGATCTCGCGCTCGACGGCCGACCACTTGCCGTCCTTGGTCTTGTAGACCTGGTCGTTGCGATCGGCGCGGACCATCGGGCGGTTGGTCGGGATCTGGACGACCGGCAGCTCGTAGATCTTCATGAACTCCATCGCCTCGGTCAGCGCCGTCCCGGTCATCCCGGCCAGCTTGTCGTAGAGGCGGAAGTAGTTCTGCAGCGTGATCGTCGCGAGCGTCTGGTTCTCGTCCTGGACCGGCACGCCCTCTTTGGCCTCCACCGCTTGGTGCAGTCCCTCCGACCAGCGCCGGCCTTCGAGAATCCGACCGGTGAACTCGTCGATGATCTTCACCTCGCCGTCGATCACCGCATAATCGACTTCGCGCTTGTAGAGCGCCTCGGCGCGTAGGGCCTGGTTCAGGTGGTTGACGAGGTGGCCGTTCTCGGCGCGGTAGAGGTGGTCGATAGCGAGGAACCGCTCGGCCTTCGCGACCCCAAGCTCCGTGACGGCGACGGTCTTGTGTTTCTCTTCGATCTCGTAGTCAAAGTCGGCGACGAACTCCTTGCGCGTCCGCGGGTCGAGACCGTCCGGGGTCTTGCCGAGGATCATCTGCGGCGCGAGCCGCGCGAACTGGACGTAGAGCTCGGCTGCCTGCTCCGGGGCGCCAGAGATGATCAGCGGCGTGCGTGCCTCGTCGATCAGGATGTTGTCGACCTCATCGACGATCGCGAACGAATGGCTCGCGACGTTGCGGCCCTCGTCGTCGACCCTCCCGCCATGCTGCACCTTGTCTTCGAGCGTCTGCGCCATGTTGTCGCGCAGGTAGTCGAAGCCGAACTCCGAGTTCGTGCCGTAGGTGACGTCGCACGCGTAGGCCTGGCCCTTCTCCTCGCCTGGCTGCTGGGACTGGAGAATGCCGACGGTTACCCCGACGCCTTCGTAGATCGGGGTCATCCATTCCGCGTCGCGGCGCGAGAGGTAGTCGTTCGGCGTGACGACGTGAACGCCGCTGCCGGCGAGCGAGTTCAGCACGACCGCGAGCGTCGCCGTCAGCGTCTTGCCCTCGCCGGTGCGCATCTCGGCGATCGACCCGCCGTGCAGCACCATGCCGCCGATCAGCTGAACATCGAAATGGCGCATGCCCATACGCCGCTTTCCGACCTCGCGCACGATCGCGAAGCACTCAGGCAGCAGATCATCGAGCGATTCGCCGCCGCGTGCTCGCTCGCGCAGACCGTCCATCCGCTCGCGCAGCTCGTCGTCGGTGTCCAGCTCGAGCTCAGGCTCGAACGCCGCGATCAGCGCCACGCGCTGCTCGTGGCGCTTGAACATCTTGCCTTCGCCGACGTTGAGTGCACGGTCGAGAATGCCCATTCAGTTCAGCGTACCAGCGGCTGGTGCCGCCTCACGCTGATCGGGATCGCGATTGCGGCTCGCACAGCGCGACGCCTCGCTTGCTCAGCGAAACGAGCGCAGATAGCGCTCCTGCGCGACACTGAGAACGTCGATCTCGATGCCGAGCGATGCGAGCTTGAGCCGCGCCACCTCGTGGTCGAGCGCGAACGGAGGCAGGCGCACACCAGGACCGTCCGTGGCGTCCTGGCGAGCTAGGTGGGCGACGGCGAGCGCCTGAGCCGCGAACGACATGTCCATTACCGCCGCCGGGTGACCGGCCGCTGCTGCGAGGTTCACGACCCTCCCCTGCGTGACGAGGTTGAGCCGACGCCCGTCCGCGAGCTCGTACTCGTCGATCAACGGCAGCACCGCATGAGGTGGGGAAACGGCGATGGCGGCGAGATCGGCGAGGCTGATCTCGACATCGAAGTGGCCGGCGTTCGCGAGCACGGCGCCGTCCATCATCAACTCGAAGTGCTCGCGCCGCAGGACGCCCGGCGCACCCGTGACGGTGATGAACACCTCTCCGATCGCCGCCGCGGCAAGCGAGTGCAACACGCCGTAGCCCTCCATCCGTGCCTCGAGCGCGCGCACCGGGTCGACCTCGCAGACAGCAACGTTTGCTCCCGCTCCCTTCGCACGAGCAGCTATACCACGGCCCGCCGAGCCGTAGCCGAGCACGACGACGGAGCGCCCGGCGAACAACAGGTCGGTCGCGCGGAGGATCCCGTCGATCACCGACTGGCCCGTGCCGTAACGGTCGTTGAAGACGCGCTCGGTCAGCGTCTCGTTGACGGCCAGGACCGGGCAGCGCAGCGCGCCGTCGGCCTCCATCGAGCGCAGACGCACGAGGCCGGTCGTCGTCTCCTCGGTCGCGCCGATCAGCTGCGCCGCGATCGGCTTGGGAGGAGCGTGCGCGGTGACGATCAGCTCGGCGCCGTCGTCGACGAGGATCTGCGGGCGGCCGGCCACAAGGCGCTCGAGATGGCGCGCGTACGCCGCACGGTCCTCCCCGCGCTCGCCATAGACCTCCGCGCCATGGGCCGCGCTCAGCGCAGCGGCGACGTCGTCCTGTGTCGAGAGCGGGTTGGCCGCACAGAGGCCAACCTCGGCCCCGGCCGCCAGCAGGGCGCGAACGAGGTTCGCCGTCTCTGCGGTGATGTGCAGGCAGACGGCCACTCGCAGGCCGGCGAGCGGACGCTCACGTTCGAAGCGCTCGCGTATCGCCCGTAGCACGGGCATCTGTCGGTCGGCCCAGGCGATCCGGGCCGCACCGGCGTCCGCGAGGACAGCGTCGTGAGAGGCACGCGCGCTACGCCGCCCGGCCGGCACTAGTAGCGGTAGTGATCGCTCTTGTAGGGCCCATCGAGCGGAACGCCGATGTAGGCGGCCTGCTCGGGACGGAGCTGCGTCAGGTGAATGCCGAGCGCGTCGAGATGCAGGCGCGCAACTTTCTCGTCAAGCAGCTTCGGCAGCACGTAGACGCGTTTCTCGTAGGAGTCGCGCTTGGTGTAGAGCTCGATCTGGGCGATCGTCTGATTGGTGAACGAGTTCGACATCACGAAGCTCGGGTGTCCGGTCGCGTTGCCGAGGTTGAGCAGGCGACCCTCGGAGAGAACGATCACCGAGTGCCCGTCGGCGAAGACCCACTCGTCAACCTGGGGCTTGACGTTGACGCGCTCGATCCCGGGCACCGTGGCAAGCCCGGCAATGTCGATCTCGTTGTCGAAGTGGCCGATGTTGCCGACGATCGCCAGGTGCTTCATCCGTCCGATCTGCTCGGCGCTGATGATGGTCAGGTTGCCGGTCGCGGTCACGAAGATGTCAGCGGTCTCGAGGACATCCTCGAGCGTCGCGACCTGGTAGCCCTGCATTGCCGCCTGTAGGGCGCAGATCGGGTCGATCTCGGTGATGATCACGCGCGCGCCCTGGCCGCGTAGGGACTCGGCACAGCCCTTGCCGACATCGCCGAAGCCGCAGATGACTGCCACCTTGCCACCGATCATCACGTCGGTGGCACGGTTGATTCCGTCGATCAGCGAGTGCCGGCAGCCGTAGAGGTTGTCGAACTTGGACTTCGTGACCGAGTCGTTGACGTTGATCGCCGGGAACAGCAGCTCGCCCGCCTCGTGCATCTGGTAGAGCCGGTGCACCCCGGTCGTCGTCTCCTCCGTGACGCCGTAGATGCCGGCGGCGATCCGCGTCCAGCGCTGCGGGTCCTGCTCGAGCGAGCGGGTCAGCAGCGCCAGCAACAGCGCGAACTCCTCGGACTCCGCGTCCCCGGGCGCCGGAACGGCGCCGGCCCGCTCGTACTCGACGCCCTTGTGCACGAGCAGCGTTGCATCGCCGCCGTCGTCGAGGATCATGTTCGGACCGCCGTCGGGCCAGACGAGCGCCTGCTCGGTGCACCACCAGTACTCCTCGAGCGTCTCGCCCTTCCAGGCGAAGACNNGTCGAGAAGATGTTGCAGGAGGCCCAGCGAACCTGCGCGCCGAGCGCGACCAGGGTCTCGATCAGCACGGCGGTCTGCACGGTCATGTGCAACGACCCGGTGATCCGCGCGCCGGCTAGCGGCTGACTGTCGGCGTACTCCCGTCGCGTCGACATCAGGCCCGGCATCTCGTGCTCGGCGAGCTCGATCTCCTTGCGCCCGAAAGTCGCGAGCGCGAGGTCGGCGACCTTGAAGTCTTGGGCGAGAAGCGTCCCCGCGGGCGCTGGCGTAGCGGTCTGGGTCATGCGATCTCCATCTCTGTCGTGTGTGCGGCGGCAATCAGCGCCTGGTGTTTCTGCTGTTCCCAGCGCAGCCAATCGTCGGGCGCTACGTGCGCCGGACGCTCCGGCGCGGCGTCGAGCCAGCGATTGACGGCCGCGCGTAGCTCGGGGTCGCGCCGCAGTCGGAGCGCAAAGCCGAGCTCCGCGAGCCCGAAGTTCATCCGAGCAAGCAACTGCCGTAGCGTGCGGAGCCGCTGCAGCTGCTCGGGGCCATAGAGCCGGTAACCGGCAGGCGAGCGCCCCAGCTCGAGCAGCCCGGCGCGCTCGATGTAGCGCAACATGCGCGGCGACCAGCCGGTCGTCGCGGCCGCTTCCTGGATCGTGAGGCCGTCCATCTGTACCTGCAACGTTACCAAAACTTTGTCAAGGTGCGGTCGAGGGCGCCTCCGATCTACGTCTTTGCCGAACGCTACCGGACTGCGCTCCTCACCTGGGATCCGGAGCGCCCGCCAACCACCTAGCCTTCGGGCGCGACTACCTCGATCCAGTCGAGGGTTCGGTGGCAGAGCTCGCCGGCCTTGGCCGGCGGGACCTGGACCTGCTTGGGCGACGGGCTGAGAGGCGCCAGGGCGATCTCTGAGAGTGCGGTGTACTGCTCGCTGTCGGCATCGCCCGGAGCGAGGTTCGCCTTCGGATAGGTGACCGTGATCGTGTGCGTTCCCGGCGCGAGAACGAGCGGGCCGCCGACCTGGTTGTAATCGCCGAGGTTGTTCAGCTCATCCGAGATGCTGCCGACGAGGTGCCCGTCGATCCTGACAACGAAGCCGCGCGCGAAGCTGCCGCCCAGCCAGAGCTGGTAGCGGCGCGCGGCGTGTCGTAGCGTGACGTGTGCGACGGCCGTACCCGGGGTCGTCGCGGTGAGCGCATCCTCGGGCCCGCCGGAGTCGTAGTCCTCATACCAGCTGGCCGGCCGCACGGTCTGCGTGCCGCGGAGCACGATCGGGTTGACACGCTCGTAGGCCAGCAGCTCACCGCCGTCCTGGGACGCGAGACGCGCGAGCGAGAGCACCTCGGGACACGGTGCGACGGCTGCCGGCTTGATCGCGCAGAGCGGCTCGGTAGGCCGGCCGGCCTCCGCCGCACCGCAGTAGTCGAGCTGCGTGTCACCCAGCGCAACGTGCTCGATCACGCGATGGGTCGGCTGCGAGGGCTGCTGCCAGAGCTGATAGAAGCGGCCCTGCCAGACGAGCCTGTAGATCGAGGGCGGGCGGCTCTCGACGGGCGAGCGGCGGATCACCAGCGAGCGGTAGGGCGCGAGCGTGGAAAGCGGGAATGAGTCGATATCGGCGAACGCGGACTTCGTCAACCACGCGCCGGTCGTCGTCGGCAGCAACACATTGCGGTACTCGGCCGGCTCGACCGGCGCACCGGCGCGGAGAAAGTGGCGGTCGGCGTAGATCTGGTACTCGTTGATGAACGTCGGGCCGCGACCGGCGAGCTTGTCACCGATCGTCTGGAGCTCCGAGAGCTGATCGCGCGGAGCCAGCGACACATTGCGGTACTGCAGCCAGTTCGACCAGAGCACGCCGGCGGCGATCGCGACCAGCACCATCGCGCCGGCCACGAGCGCCCAAACGCGCTCTTGACGGAACAGCATCGCGCCGCCGACAAGCCCCGCGAGCAGGATCGCAGGCGAGGAGATCGCGAGCGCCTTGGCGATCAGCCACGGCGTGATGCTCTCGCTCCAGGGCCACAGAACTCCGACCACGGCCACGGCGACGTAGATCGCGAGACCCGGGCTGCGCCGCAAGAGCGACCAGACGACACCGCCGCCGCCGGCCACGAACACGAGATAGGCGAAGCCGTAGCGCGGCAGCGCCGCAGGAGCGGCGAACAGGCTCGGCGCGGCGACGACATCGCGAAAGTCGCCGGCCGGCCAGATGCCGGCGATCTGGATCGCGCGCAGTGGCGCCAAGAGGTTGCCGAGCAGGGTCGCAGGGCTCTGACCGGCCGAGTAAGAACCCTGGTCGACGTGCAGATAGTGGCCGACGAGCAACCACAGCGGGAGCCCGAACAACCCGCTCGCGAGGATCAGCGCGGCACCGACTGAGAGGACGTTGAAGACGTTGGCGCCGCGGAGCACTCGCCACGCAAAGCCGCTCACGAGCGCCAGGAACACCGGGACCGCGTAGATCGCAACGCCGGGGCCGAGCGTGATCATCAACGCCCCTGCCGTGACGGCCAGCGGCAGTGCGTTGCGCGGCCGCGGGTCCTCGCGAGTCAATAGCTCGGCCGCGAGCGCGACCCCGAGCGCGAGCAGGAAGGCTGCCGTCAGCTCCTTGATGCCACCCCACGCCGCGTAGCCGAACAGCAGCGCCGACTGGGCGGCGATGAACGCGACGAAAGCACGCAGCCAGCGCCACTCGAGCAGCGGCGTTACCAGCGCGTAGAGGGCGAGCGAGAGCGCGGCCGCACAGCAGGCAAGGTAGGGCTGGAAGATCCAGGCGATGTCGATGCCAGTCACCCAGTGACCGACACCCGTGAGCATGAACGCCCCCGCCGGGTAGGCGGACTCTCCGCCGGTCGTGCCGAGATCGGTCTGCGCGTTCAGGACGAACGTCGAGCTCGGCAGGTTCGCGAAGGAGCGGCCGTGGCTGAACAGCTGGTCGATCAGGTTGAACCACGTCGCAGTGTCGTCGAGGCGCACGTAGCCGAGGAACGTCGCCTCGCCGCTGAGGATCACCGGGGCGCCGTAGACGAGCAGCACGCCGATCGCCGCAAGCGCTGGGGCCGCCCCGAGCCTCGCACGCCCCCAGACGTAGCCGACGCCGGCCAGCGCCCCGATCGCGGTGACCGGCTCGGCGATCGAAGCGGTCCCGGCGAACGCCGTCAGGACCCCGGCGACGACGATCGCGGTGGCCAGCCCGATCGGGATCGTCAGCGCCCCGAGCCTTCGCTCGCCGGCGATCCACTGGACGAGTGCTCCCCAGCCGAGCCCGATTGCCGCGAGCACCAGCGGGAAGAGCGCCCACGACAGGATCAATGACAGGAGTGCCTCAGAGCGTCGCGGGTCATGCAGCCTCGGACCGGCCGGAACTCTCCTCGCCCGAGCGCGCGATGCGAGGAGGGAAAAGCGAGATAAGGCGAAGCAGCAACCGAACCGCGACGAAATAGCAGGCCTGTGCGAGGATCAGCGCCCGTGGCAGGCGCCGCAGGTAGGGGCTGTCGAGCGACGCGCTCAGCAAAGCCGCAAACGCGACGTCATCGATCCGGCGCTGCGCCTGGACCACAGCGCGACGGCGCACGGCGCGCCGGACTCCCAGCGTCGCCGCGAGGTTGGCGCGGAGCTTCGCCTTGAGCCAGCCGTCGCGCGCCGCGACGAACAACAGGCCCAGCTCCGCGACAAGCAGCGCCGGGGCGAGCAGCGCCAGCAGGCGAGCGGGGTAGAGCGCGAGCACCGTGCGCCAGCGGTTGCGCTCTAGCAGGAACCATTTTCGGGACCCCTTGTCGAAACGGTAGTCGTGGATCACCCGCGCGCGCGGCTCGACGCCGACCCTGTGACCGCTGAGCCAGAGCCGAAGCCCGAGCTCGCAATCCTCGCCGTAGAGGTAGTAGGAGTCGTCGAAACCATCGAGCTCCGCCCACGCGTCGCGGCGTATCACGAGCGCCGCGCCCGACGCGAACGAGACCTCGTAGGGCTCGTCCGCGAGCTCGCTCGCCGGCTGCTCGCAGCGACCGGCCCAGCTGAGGCCGAGGTAGTGGACAACACCCCCCGCAGTGTTGATCCGACCGTCCGGCAGCATCACCGCCGGCTGCCAGGCCGCCCACTCCGGCCGTTCGTCGGCGACCGCCCGCAAGCGCTCGAGCGAGCCGGGCTGCGGCCGCGCATCAGGATTCAGGAACAGCAGCAATGGCGCCGACGTCGCATCCGCGCCAATCCGGCAACCCGCACCAAAGCCACGGTTCGAGCCGGCCTCCACCACCGGGAGCCCGAGCGCACGCGCACTCGCTGCCGTGCCGTCGCTTGACGCATTGTCGACAAGCAGCAGCTCGTCGTCCTCGTCAATGACGCCTCGCAAGGCAGCCGCCAACTCCGTCAGTCCCGCCTCACAGTCGTGGGTGACAATGACGACGGCGAGCTTCACCGCTTGCCCGCTGCCTGTGTGCCCGAGTCGACTCGGGCATCGCCGTTGCCGCGCGCCGTCCCCTGCTCCAGGCCCCCGACGCGCTCATCGAGCAGCGCGAGGCGCTGGGCCAGGATCTTGTTCTGCTCCGACAGTCGGGAGATGACCATCGAGAAATGCAGCAGCAGCGCGATAGCGAAGACGAACCCGGCCGCAAAGAGCGCGTTGACGGGAGTGTAGATGTGGAGAGAGCCGGAGACCGACGTCAGCAGCCCGCGCCACACCGCCAGAACCACCAGCACGACGGCTGCCGCAAGCCACAGCAGGGCGTAGCGCTCCATCAGCGCGCGTCGGCGCACGAGCTCGAAGACGAGCACGAAGACGACGGCCGCGAAGACGATCACGCCGACGCGCTGGAAGGTGACGGTCGTCTCGGTCACGCGAGCCGCGGCGAGGAGGCTCATGGCGCCGCCTCCGAGAGCGGTCCCGGCTCGGTCTGCGGGTGTGTGCGCAGCGCGCTGACGGAGACCGCCAGCAGGACCTTGAGCAAGTAGTAGATGCTGACGGACGTCGAGATCTTCGAGCGCCCGCTGCTGCGCGGGCGCATGCGCACGCCGACCTCACGCGTGCGCAAGGCGTAGGTGTGGGCGAGCACGATCGCCTCGACTTCCGGGTAGTCGCTCGGATAGTCGCGCGCGAACAGCTCGATCCCGATCCGATCGGTCATGCGGTAGCCGGACGTCGGATCCGTGACCCGCTGATGCGTCAGCAGTGAGACGACGCGCGCAAACACGGCGATCCCGAGTCGACGGTATGCGGTCGAGCGGTGACCGTCGCCGGGCTGGCCTGCTTGCCCCTCACCCGAGGCGGGAAGGAAGCGAGAGCCGGTCACGAGGTGCGTGTCGCGCTCGGCGTTCAGCACGGCGAGCAGCCGGGGAATGTCGCGCGGATCGTGCTGGCCGTCGCCATCGACCTGCACCGCGACCTCGTGCCCTCGCATCAGCGCGTAGATGTAGCCGCATTGGACCGCTGCGCCGATGCCAACGTTGAAGGGCAGGCTCACGACACGGGCACCAGCCGCCAGCGCAACCGCAGCCGTGTCATCGGTCGAGCCGTCGTCGATCACAAGCACGTCGAACTCCCGAGCGGCGGCATTGATCTCGCGAATCGTCGCGGCGATGGCACCGACCTCGTTGTGCGCCGGAACGATGGCGAGGTATCGATTCATGACAAGTCCGCCGCTCAACGTTAGCGGCCGCGGGCGCGGAAGAGCTGCCATTCGGCCGAGATCAGGCGTCTCAGCTTCGTCGCAAGCGTGCCGACTCGGCGGCGACGGACTCTGATCGCCGCCACGTTCGCCAGCGGCGGCGCAGGACGGCTTGTGCGGATGACAGCGACCGGCGACGCGGAGGCCGGCTCCGCGATCACGCGGCTGGCCGCCTGCGACTGGGGAGCCTCACGGCGAAACACGTACACGCGCAGCGGCACGTCGTCGCCGAAGCAGCCGGCGCGGAACACTGCAAGCCAGCCGTCGCGATGCTCGGTCGTCGAATAGAGCAACCGATTTCGCCAGCGCGGGCGGCTCGCAAGCGCGGCCAGCCGGGAGAGAGTCGCGTTCGTCCCGGGCTGCTCGTCCGCGAGCGTCCACTCTGACGGCGCCTTCGGTACGGCCACCGATGCGAGCACGATCACCCACTCGCCGGCGAGCGCAAAGGCTCGCGCGACGGTCTGAGCCGCGCTCGGCGGCGGATCGAGGATCGCAACCGCGCGCGCGCCGGACGTTTCCTCATCGCGGGCGTAGGCTTCGATCTCAGGCTGAACGGCCGCAAGGACCGCGTACGGCGCGCAGAGCTCGATCGTGTCGAGAGCCGCAATCCCGTGGCGCTCGAGCGCCGCAAGCACCGGAGCAGCCTTGGCGAGCTCGCTCAGGGTCGGCGCCCGCCCGGCGGAACGCAGCTCGGGATAGGCCGGGTAGGTGGTGCGCCAGCCGCTCGCGGCCTGCTTGCGCGCCAGGTAGTCGGGGTGGCGTTGGGGGTCCGCGTCGCCGAGGTGCGTCGCGTAGATGTCTGCGGCGATGCCGACACGGTAGCCCGAACGGCGCAGCGCGTAGCGGGTGATCCCATCGCCCATATAGGAGATCTTCAGCGCGCTGCGTGCGATCAGGTTCAGCCAGACGCCGGGATCTGTCTCGAGCAACTCGCCGTCGATCAGCGGAGCGTGCTCGAGGTGCGCGTTGCGGGCCTCGCTGATGCTGTCCAGCCGCACGCCGAGCAGACCGAAGTCGGGATGGCGCTCGGCGAGCGCAACGAGCCTTGTCAGCCAGCAGCCCGCCGCGGTCGGCTCCGAAACGACAAGGTCTGCATCGGAGACGACGAACAGTTCGCTGTCAGTCGCGGCGATGCCGAGCTGGAGGCCGGCGAGGTGCTCGTTGCGCCCGTTCCAGACGATCTGCCGGAAGCGGCCGCTGTTCTCGCGCAGCCACTGGCGCGTCTGCGGCCCAGACGCGTTGTCGACGACGGTCAGCTGGTGGGGCCACAGCGTGCGCGCCTCGAGCGCCTCGACCATCGCGACGAGGAACTCGAGCCGGTTGTAGCTGAGCAGGATGATGTCGACCGGCTCCGCCACGGCGCTCACAGCCTAGACGCGGCGGATGTCGCCCGAGGACGCTTGCAGCAGCGCATAGCAGCAGTCGGCTTGCGCGAGGCGGTTGATCAGCGCAATCGGCGGGAACGCGACGGCTCCGAGGCCGTAGGCAAGCCAGAGCTTCCAGCCGGGCGTCCAACGACCGGCGATGAGGTAGTGGATGCTGTAGGCGCCCGAGATGACGGTCGAGCTCGTCCCGATCTCGAGCACCTCCAGGCCGAGCACGTCGGCCGCGACCTTCAGTGCGCGGGGCGAGAAGTGCTGAAGATGCCGTGGAAGGTCGAGGTGAAACCAGCGCCCACCGAACAGATGCCGCTGCCAGCAGCGCCAGTTCGGCAGCGCGAGCGCCAGCCGACCACCAGGCGCCAGCGACGCAACCGCCTCGCGCAGCACATCGAGCGGCTGGGGAATGTGCTCGAGCGAGTGCGAGAACACGACGAGGTCGAACCTCATGGGTCCCCACGGCCGATCGGCGAGCGTGCCCTCGTGGACGCTCAGGCCTCGCCGCCGGGCGGCGGCGACTGCGCCCGGCGCGGGATCAATTCCGAACGCCTCCCACCCGAGCGCGGCATAGTGGGCGAGCAGCTCGCCGCTGCCGCAGCCCACGTCGAGCACGCGCCCCGGCTCCTGGCCGGACACTGCGTACGGGGCGCGGCCGAAGCGCCGGCGCGCGCTAGCACGGCGGAATCGCTCGCGCGCACGCTCGAGCACCCCGCTCGCCGGCAGCGATCCGTCGTCGTAGAAGCCGCCGAAGTACTCCCCGCCGTAGTACCGATCGAGCTCGGCGCCGCGCAGTTGAGGCACGCTCACGCCGTAACTGCACGCCCGGCACTCGCTCACCGTGAACGGTCCATCGCCCGTTACCAGGCGATCGAACGCGCACGCCACATTCGCGCGGAGCTCGCCTCCGCACAGCGGGCAGACGAGCGGCGCCTGTCGCGCTGCCATTACTCGCGCTCGGCGAGCGCCTGTTTGAGCTGCACGAGCGCCACCACCGGGGTTGGATCGACGCCGGCCAGCACCGCGAGATAGAAGGACACCAGATCCCCGAGCAGTACGAGTGAGCAGACGCGCTCGAGCGCGCTCTCGCCGCGCGTGCTCACGACCGAGGTGAACCTCGCCGACGGAGCGATCCGCTGCTCAGTCAGCTCGATCCGCGTGCGCAGGCGCGGGTGGCTGTCGCAGTCGTAGAGGAAGATCGCGCTGAACGGCGCGAGCGCCGCCGCGCCATCCCAACCGGCTATCTCGTTGTGGTCGAGCTCCGGCAGCTCGCCGTAGAAGGCTGGGAGCTTGGCGTTCTCGTTGATCTGCGTCTTCCAGCGATAGGCGAGGGCAGAGGTGAGCCCGGCGCCGGCGATCACCGGCACCGTTCCATTTAGCGAACGGGCAAGCGACTTGGCGAGCGAGTCCTCAGCGGCGTCGGGACCCCACTCGCCGGCGAGCTTCTCGAGGTGCCCGGCGGCGACGTCGATCTCCGCCGCGAGTCGCGGTCCCGCGCCGCAGAGTGCGGCGACCTCGAGCGACGCCACCAGCAGGTACGCCAGCGCGGCCCGCGGTTGAAAGCCGCCGGGGACCGGAATCACCCCGACGCCGTCCGCCCGTGCCAGCTCGGCGAGCTGCCCACCGGCAGTGACGACGACGCGGTGCGCGCCAAGCGCACCGGCCGACTCATAACAGGCGAGCGTCTCCTCGGTATCGCCCGAGTAGCTCGCACAGAGCACCGTGGTGTCCGGCGTGGTCCACGGCGGCAGGCCATAGCCGCGCGCCGCGAGGATCGGCCGCGATGCCTGATCGCCAAGCGCGGCGCGAGCGAGATCGCCGCCGATCGCCGAGCCGCCCATGCCCGCCACCACGAGCCCGCCCGGTGAGTCGTGCGCCTCGAGTCCGGCGGACTCGACACGCCACAACGCGTCGCCGAGCTGGGCAGGCAGGCCAAGGATGTCGTCGAGCAGCCGCTCGGAGTCGAGCGCGCCGATTGCCTCGCGATCGAGCGCGTCCATCAGAAGGCGACCGCTCGGTCGCCGAGAACAACCCCGGGCGAGATCCGCACGCCCCCGGTGATCATGTTGTGCTCACCGATCACCGCATCCTGACCGATCACAGCCCCGCCGCTCACCTCCGTGTGCGCGCCGATGCTCACGCGCTCGCCGACGACGCAGTCACGCAGCACGCAGCGCTCGCCGATCTGAGCACCCGCGAGAATGACCGCGCGCTCGAGGCGGGTACCTGCAGCCACCTTCACGCCCGGCCCGAGGATCACCTGGCTCCCGGCGTGGACGTCGGGACCGAGTTCGCAGCCCTCGCCGATCAGCGCAGCCGGGACCACGCGGCCCTCAATCCGCGCCGAGGCGGCGAGGCTCAGGTGGTCGCTCCCCATCGTCGTCGCGAGCGAAGTCTCGACTTGGCCCTCGATCAGATCGAAGCTCCCCTGCAGATAGCCGCGAGGGCTCCCGATGTCGAGCCAATAGCCGCTTGCGACATAGCCGTACATGCCGCTCGCAATGAGCAGCGGCCAGATCTCGCGTTCGATCGAGACCGGCCGTCCCCCAGGGATCAGGTCGAGCACGCTGCGCTCGAGCACGTAGACGCCGGCGCTGATCAGCGAATCGAGCTGCTCCCCGCCGGCATTCGGCTTCTCGAAGAACTCGCGCACCCTAAGGTCATCATCAACACGGACCAGCCCGTAGGCGCTCGGATCCTCGACCCGTGCCAGCGCCAGCGTGGCCGCTGCTCCCGTTGCCTCGTGCTGGACGAGCTGGGCGCTCAGGTCCATGTCGGTCAGCACGTCGCCGTTGCACACGACAAAGCGCTCGCCAAGCAGCTCCTCCGCGTACTTCAGCGCCCCGCCGGTGCCAAGCGGCTCGGGCTCATCCACGTAGTGCAGCCGCAAGTCGTAGGCAGCGCCGTCGTCGAGTACCTCGCGCACGCTTCCGGCGAGGAACCCGCAGGAGAGGATCACCTCGTCGACGCCGTGGGCGCGCAGCCATTCGAGCATGAACACGATGAACGGCCGATCGACGAGCGTCACGATCGGCTTTGGCGTCCTGGCGGTGAGCGGACGCAGGCGCGTCCCGACTCCGCCGGCGAGGATCAGTGCCTGCACGAGCCTGAGCACGGCCTGGCGCTCACGGCCGGCCGATTCCCTCGTAGGTGAGCCCGGCGGCGTCGAGGACCACCGGATCCAGCGCGTTGCGCCCGTCGATCACGAGCTTCCCTGACATCCGCGCCGCGACCTCACTCCAGTCGAGCGCGAGGAACTCCGGCCATTCGGTTACCAGAACAACGGCGTCCGCCTCGCTCACGACCTCCAGCACGGAGTCACCGCAGTCGAGCTGCGGCATCACCTTCTTCGCCTCCCCCGCGGCGACCGGATCGTAGGCGCGGACGTGCGCGCCCTCGGCCGCAAGCCGTGCGGCGAGCACCAGCGAGGAAGCCCCGCGCATGTCGTCGGTGTTGGGCTTGAAGGCGAGACCGAGCACCGCAATACGCTTGCCGGCAAGGTTGCCGAGATGGCGCTGGAGCTTTGCCACAACGCGCCGCTTCTGCAGTTCGTTGACCTCGATCACAGCTCCCAGCAACTGGAAGTGGTAGCCCGAATTCGCCGCGAGCAGCTTCAGCGCGCTCACGTCCTTGGTGAAGCATGAGCCGCCGTACCCGACGCCGGCCTGGAGGAACCTCGGCCCGATCCGGTCATCGAGACCAACGCCGCGCGCGACGTCAAGCACGTTCGCGCCGGTCTCCTCGCAGACATTCGCGATCTCGTTGATGAACGAGATCTTGGTCGCGAGGAACGCGTTGGCCGCAAGCTTGATCATCTCGGCACTCGCCACGTCGGTGCGCACGAGCGGAGCCTCGAGCGACTCGTAGAGCTCTGCGACGGCGTCGCCGGCCGGGCTTCCCTCTTCCTCGCCGATCACCACCCGGTCGGGATGCATGAAGTCGTTGATCGCCGAGCCCTCCTTGAGAAACTCCGGGCAGGAGACGTAGTCGATCGCACCCTTCCCCTGCTCGCTCAGCACGCGCCTGAGCGAGCGGCCGGTCCCGCACGGAACCGTCGACTTCATCACGAGCGCGTGCTCAGCCGAGGACGGAACCGCGTCGACCACGGCGTGAACGGCGCTGAGGTCAGCATCGCCGGAGTGCGTCGGCGGTGTGCCGACGCAGACGAACAGCAGGCGGGCGTGCTCGACCGCCTCGTCGAGCACGGTCGAGAAATGCAAACGCTCGCGATTGTCGGCGATCAGCTCCCCGAGACCCGGCTCGTAGATCGGGACTTCGCCGCGCTGAAGCTGCCCGATCTTGTCCGCGTCGATATCGACGCAATAGACCTCCGATCCGAGCTGAGCGAAGCCGGCGGCCGTGACCAGACCCACGTACCCGGTACCGATCACGCCGATCGGTTGGCGCGCAGCTGTCATAGGCCGCCGAAGGCTATCGGAGCGCACCCGCGGGGCGACTCGCGCGCCGCGAGGCTCCGTCTAGGTGGCGCCGGTGACGCCGGTGGTGCCGCTCGAGCCGGAGGACCCACTCGAGCCGGTCGCGCCGCTTCCGTAGGTCACGCTGAAGGAGTCGCCGGTGGCCGCGAGAGTTCCGGTGGTCGCCTCAGACGGCTCGTTCTGATTGAAACGACTACGCGAGTTGGTCGACTCGAGCTCGATCGCGCCGTAGATCCAGTCGGAATCGTCGATCACGCCGGTTTGGCGGCCGTCGATCCCCACGGATGTCGCCGTTGCGTTGGTGAAGGTGAGGCTGCCGAAGTTCGTCAGGGTCAGCGGCGTGCAGCGGTTGTTGTTGCAGGTCGACGGAGCCTCGGCGATCCATTCGGCGGCGCTCACATCCGGCTTTGGCGAGCGCATCTTGCGCGTGCGCTTGAAGGTCGCGCCGGTCGTCAGGTCCGTCAACTTGACGGTTGCGCGATCGCCCTTGACGGCGACCGTCGCAGTTATTTCGTCGCCGGGGCTGACGACGATCCTGTTGATCGTGTTCGGCCCCTGTGGCACGTATTCGTACCACGCGTAGTAGGAAATCTGGCCGGAGGCCGCGCAGTCCGCCTCCGAGCCAACCTGCTCGAGTGCCTTCGAGGTCTGCCTATAGCCGCCGAGGCCGACCCAGAACGCGGAGAACGTCGGCTCTGCGGCTGTACAGGTCGCGGTCGGCTCCACCCAGGTGCCCGATACGGAGCTGAAACGCTTGGCATAATCGCGCGTCGAGGAGCCCGTGATGGCCGTGTAGCCGGCCCAGTTCGTGCTCGTCTGGCTCGGTAGCTCGCTGGCGTACGCCGCGCCAGCGCCTGCGAAGCACAGCGCGACGATGCTCGCGATGGCAATCCGTCTCGATCCGTGTAGTGACCGCGGGCTTGGCATCAGGCTTAATCAGAGTAGCGAGGCGCATAAAGCGGTCCTCTGGCAGAGGATCACGTTTGATCAACGCGGGCCGCGGCGGAAGATACGCGACCGGCAAGTCAGGATGCGTCGAGAATCCGCAGGAAGGCCTCGGCTCGGCGCAGCTCGCGCGTCGCGCGCGTTGCTTCCTCGCTTCCCTCCGGGGCGGCCTCGCTGGCGCTCTGCGCTGCCTCGCGTGCGCGCTCGAGCTCGCCGCGGTCGAGCGCATCGATCTCCGAGACCTGCTCGAGGAGCAGCAGCGCGCGATTGTCCGACATCTGCATGAAGCCTTCGGCCTGCGCTAAGCGCAGGATGTCGTTCTCGCTGCGGTAGATCCGTAGCTCGGTCGGTTCGAGCCGGGCCAGCACCGGCGCGTGGTTTGCAAGGATCGCGATCAGGCCGAGGGTGGTGCGCGTCGAGACCATCTCGACCTCGTCGTTGAACACCTCGCCTTCCGGCGTCAGCACTTCACAGGCGAACTTCGTGTGCGCCATCAGTGGTCCTTCTGCGCGTCCTCGACGACCTGGTCGATCGTCCCCTTGAGGAAGAAGGCGCGCTCTGGCAGCTCGTCGTGCTTGCCCTCGATCAGCTCGGAGAAGCCGCGGACAGTCTCCTCGATCGGCACGTAGACGCCCGGCGTACCCGTGAACTGCTCCGCAACGTTAAATGGTTGCGAGAGGAAGCGCTCGACCTTGCGGGCGCGCTGGACCGTGATCTTGTCCTCATCGGAGAGCTCGTCGATGCCAAGGATCGCGATGATGTCCTGCAGCTCCTTGTAGCGCTGGAGGATCTCCTTGACACGGTTGGCTACGTGGAAATGCTCCTCGCCGACGATGTCCGGCTTGAGGATCGTCGATGTGGAGTCGAGCGGGTCGACGGCGGGGTAGATCCCCTTCTCGGCGATGCTCCGCGAAAGCGTCGTCGTCGCGTTGAGGTGCGCGAAGACCGAGGCTGGTGCGGGGTCCGTGAGGTCGTCGGCCGGCACGTAAATGGCCTGCACCGAGGTGACAGAGCCGGTCCGCGTGGAGGTGATCCGCTCCTGAAGCTGGCCCATCTCGGTCTCAAGCGTGGGCTGGTAGCCGACCTGTGAGGGCATCCGCCCCAGCAGCGCCGAAACCTCCGAGCCAGCCTGGACGAAGCGGAATATGTTGTCGATGAAGAGCAGCACGTCCTGGCCTTGATCGCGGAAGTACTCGGCCATCGTCAGGCCGGACAGCGCGACGCGCATGCGCGCCCCCGGCGGCTCGTTCATCTGCCCGAACACGAGCATCGTCTTGTCGAGGACCCCGGACTCCTTCATCTCGAGCCAGAGGTCGTTGCCCTCACGCGAGCGCTCGCCGACGCCGCAGAAGGCAGACAGTCCGCCGTGCTCCTTGGCGAGGTTGTGGATCAGCTCCTGGATCAGCACCGTCTTGCCGACGCCGGCGCCGCCGAACAGCCCGACCTTGCCGCCCTTCGCGTAGGGCGCAAGCAGATCGACGACCTTGATACCGGTCTCGAACATCTCGGTTGTCGTCGTCAGCTCCTCGACCAGTGGGGCTTCCTGGTGGATCGGCCGGCGCTCGGTGCCCTTCGGCATATCCGCGCCGAGATCGATCGGCTCGCCGAGCACGTTGAAGATCCTTCCGAGCGTCGCCTCACCAACCGGCACCGTGATCGGTGCCCCGGTGTCGATGACCTCAGCGCCACGCGCCAGACCGTCCGTGCTGTCCATGGCGACGGCGCGCACCCGGTCATCGCCGAGGTGCTGCTGGACCTCGCAGACGAGCACGTCGTCGGCGGTCGCCGTGACACCCTTGACCTCCTCGGCGCCGCTGGCACGGGCAACGGTGATCGCGTGGTTGATTTCCGGCAGATGCTCGTGAAACACGGCCTCGATGACGACTCCCTGAATCTCCTCGATGTGGCCCACGTTCTGCGCCTTCGCGGCGCGCTTTGTCTTCGCAGCTACTGGCATTCTGCTTGCTCCTTTGTTTGTCGCCCGTGCCCGGACGGGTAAGCCGTCCGCTCAGACGAGCGATCCGGCGCCGGCGACGACTTCCAAGATTTCCTGGGTGATCTCCGCCTGGCGCGCCCGGTTCATCTCGAGCGTCAGGTCGTCGATCAGCTCCCCGGCGTTCTCAGTTGCGCTGCGCATCGCGGTCATGCGCGCGCCATGCTCGGACGCCGCTGATTCGAGCAGCGCCCGGTAGATCGAGACCTCGACATAGTGGGGCACGAGCTCGCGCAGCAGCTCGTCAGCCTCGGGCTCGTATTCGGCGTTCCCGCGTCTGGCTGAGCGTTCCTCGCCGGGCTCATCCTCGTCGCGGTCGGCGCCGGTCAGCGCCGCCGCCGAGGCCGGTAGCAGCGTCTCGCGGGTCGCGCGCTGGGTCAGCGGCGAGATGTAGGCGTTGTAGATGATCTCGGCGCGGTCGACGGCGCCGTCGAGAAACGCGGTGATCAGCTCGCCGGCGATCTGGCGTGCATCGGTGTATGCCGGGCGGTCGGTGAAGCCTGTGTAGGCGCCGGACAGATCGCGCCCGCGGAAGGTCAGCGACGACACGCCCCGGCGTCCGCTCGCGTACCAGACCGCCTCGCGCTGCTGCGCCTCCAGCTCGCTTGCGAGCTGCGTCCCGGCGCGCACGATCTGCGAGTTGAAAGCTCCCGCGAGGCCGCGATCTGCCGTGATCAGCAGGATCGCGACGCGCTGCTGGGGCTCGCGCGTTGCGAGCAGCGGTACCCGCTTGATCTCGCTGCCGGCATCGCGGGCGGCCTGGCGTGTCATACGCCGCACCGCGTCGGCGTAAGGGCGGAGCGCAGCGATCCGCTGCTCGGCTCGGCGCAGTCGCGCGGCCGAGACGGCTTCCATCGCACGCGTGATCTTCTCGATGTTCTTGAAGCTCGCGATGCGAGTTCTGACTTCGCGCTGTGAGGCCATGTCGTCGGAGCTGAGCGCCGGCTATGCCGGCGCTCCCTCCTCCTCTGGCGCGTTAGCCGGTTCCGGCGCCTTGCCGTTGTCCGGCTCTCCCTCGCTTGCAGGCCGCTTCGGCTCGCCGCTCTTGCTGTCCTGGGCCAATGGATCGGCGTCTTCCTCGATTGGCTGGCCGTCCTCGTCGAGCTCGTAGCCGAATCCTTCGGCGTAGTCGTCGACCGCTTTGCGGACCTCCTCCTGGATCTCGTCGGACCACTCGCCGGCCGCGATCTTCTTGCGCAGCGCCTTGTGATGGGCGTGCGCGTGCTCGATCAGGCCGGTCAGGAACTCCGCCACGCGAGCGACCGTGATCCGATCGAGGAAGCCGTTCGTCGCCGCGAAGACCTGCAGCACCTGGTCCTCGACGGCGAGCGGCTCGCGCTCGCCCTGGTTGAGCGACGCCACGAGTCGCGCGCCGCGCGCCAGCGTCCGCTGCGTGTCGGCATCGAGGTCCGATCCGAACTGCGCGAATGCCTCGAGGTCGCGGTACTGCGAGAGCTCGAGCTTGAGCCGGCCAGCAACGCGCTTCATCGGCGTGATCTGGGCGTTGCCGCCGACCCGCGAGACCGAGATGCCGACGTTGATCGCCGGGCGGACACCGGAGTTGAACAGCTTCGGCTCGAGGAAGATCTGGCCGTCGGTGATCGAGATCACGTTCGTGGGGATGTAGGCCGAGACGTCTCCGGCCTGCGTCTCGATGATCGGCAGTGCCGTCAGCGAGCCGCCGCCGAGCTCGTCGCTCAGCTTGACCGCGCGCTCGAGCAGCCGCGAATGCAGGTAGAACACGTCACCCGGATATGCCTCGCGTCCCGGCGGACGTCGCAGGAGCAGTGACATCTGGCGATAGGCGTAGGCGTGCTTGGTGAGGTCGTCATAGATGCAGAGTGCGTGCCCGCCCTTGTAGAGGAAGTACTCCGCCATCGCGCAGCCGGCGTAGGGCGCCATGTACTTGATCGGCGCCGCCTCGTCGGCGGCAGCGGCGACGATGATCGTCTTCTCGAGTGCCCCCGCCTCGCGCAGCGTCTCGGCAAGTTGGACGACCGTTGCCATTCGCTGCCCGATCGCGACGTACACCGAGATGATTCCCGTGTCGCGGTTGTTGATGATCGTGTCGAGGGCAATCGTCGTTTTGCCGGTCTGGCGGTCGCCGATGATCAGCTCGCGCTGCCCGCGCCCGATCGGGATCATCGAGTCGATCGCCTTGATGCCGGTCTGCATCGGCTCCAGCACCGGCTGGCGCTGCACGACGCCGGGCGCCTTGAACTCGGCCGGCCGGGTTTCCGTCGTGTGGATGTCGCCCTTGCCGTCGAGTGGCTTTCCGAGCGGGGAGACGATGCGCCCGAGCAGCGCCTCGCCGACCGGCACATCGAGCAGCTGACCCGTGCGCTTGACGATGTCGCCCTCGACGATCTCCTCCCACTCGCCGAACAGCACGGCGCCGACGTTGTCGGACTCTAGGTTGAGCGCCAGCCCGACGACGTCGTGCGGCAGCTCGAGCATCTCCAGCGACATCGCGTTCTCGAGTCCGTGGATGCGCGAGATGCCGTCGGCTACTGACAGCACCGTGCCGACCTCGGTCAGCGTGGCTGCGCCCGCGTCGAGGCCTTCGATCCGGCTCTTGAGGATGCTTGTGATCTCGTCGGGGTTGATCTGCATGTGCGATTGGGCTCCTTGCGTCGCGGCCGCCGGCTAGGCGGCGCGGACGACTTCTTTGCGTAGTTGGTCGAGGCGGTTGCGGATCGATGCGTCGAGGATCGAGTTGCCAACACGCAGGACGATGCCGCCGATGATGTCCGGATCCACGCGGCTCGTGAGCTGCACCTTATGGCCGGTCTGCTCGCCGATCCGCTTACCGATGTCGCCGACGGTCTGCGCGTCGAGCTCGATCGCGCTCGTCACCTCGACCGGGATCAGGCGGTTCTCGTGCTCCCACAGCTCCTCGAAGCGCGTCCGCGTCGCCGCGAGCACAGGCATGCGGCGGTTCTCGATCAGCATGTCGAGGAAGTTCTCGATCAATGGGTCGGCGCCGCTCAGCGCCTGCGCCAGACCCTGCTTCTGCTCGTCGACCGAGAAGTAAGGCGAGTAAAAGAACACCTGGAGATCCTGGCTGTCTGCGAGCGCGTCGGTGAACTGGGCCAGCTGCTCGTGCGCCGTGTCGAGGGCGTCCTTGTCGCGGGCGGCCTCGAACAGGGCGCGGGCATAGACGTTCGCGATCTCCTGCATGGCTAGCGGTCCGTCCTGGTTCCTCGCCGAAGGGTCACTTAGTTCTCCGACCCTTCGAGGACCGTGAAGTCGAGCTCTCCGAGCGCCTCCTCGACCAGCTTGCGCTGGTCGCTCGGGCTCAGCGCCTTGCGCATCACCTTCTCGGTCGCGAGGACCGTCAGGGTTGCGACCTCCTTGCGGATCTGCTCGAGCGCCCGCTGCGTCTCGACCTCGATGTCGTGCTTGGTCTGCTCGAGCATCTTCTCGCGTCGCTCACGTGCCTCGGTGCGCGTCTCGCGCTCATGCTCCTTACCTGCCTCACGCGCTCGCGTGACGATCTCCTCGGCCTGCATACGCGCCTCGGCCAGCTGGTCGCGGTACTCGGAGAGAACCTGCTCTGCTTCGGCACGGAGCCGCTCCTGCGAGTCGATCGATTCCTCGATCGCGTGCTGCCGGCGGTCAAGCGAGTCGCGGATCCGCGGGAAGGCATAGCGGTTGAGGATGAAGACGGAGATCCCGAAGACGAGCAGCGTCCAGATCATCAGCCCGACGTTGGGCGAGATCAGGAAGGAACCGCTTGATGAGGCGAAGGGCGTCATAGCGGTCTAGGCGAGGACGTAGCCGATGAGACCGCCCACCAGGCCATAGAAGAACGTCGCTTCGGTCAGAGCGAAGCCCAGCCATTGGAGGCCGATCAGGTCAGCTGCCATCTCCGGCTGACGGGAGTTCGACTCGTAGACCTTGCCGAACAGCATGCCGATGCCGGCACCGGCCCCCGCGGCGCCGCCGCCGGCGCCGACGCCGATCGAGATCGCCTTGCCGGCGTCCTCGCCGTACGTCAGGTTCGACGCCGCCGCGAACAGCGGATGGATGATTGACAGGACCACATGAGCAAACAAGTTGGACTCCTTATCGGGCTAGTGTTCGGACACCGCGCTGCCGAGGTAGATCGCGGCGAGTATGGCGAAGATGAAGGCTTGGAGACCGGCGATCAGCACCGCCTCGAAGAGGAAGATGAGAACGCCGAACGGGAGCAGGATCCAGGCGAGGAACTTCAGGCCGAGCAGCACCGCGAGTCCGCCGCTCATAAACGCGATCAGCATGTGGCCCGCGAGCAGATTGGCCCAGAGGCGGATCATCAGCGACAGCAACCGCAGGATGTTGGAGAGGATCTCGATCGGAAAGATCAGCACGAGCATCGCCCCGCCCACGCCCGCCGGGATCAGGCTCTTGACGTAGCCGACCGGCCCGTGGGCACGGACGCCCTCCGCGTTGAAGGCGACGTAGACGATCAGCGCCAGCACGAGTGGGAACGAGATGTTGGTCGTCGCGGCGAACAGTTGGAAGGACGGCAGCGTCGCTCCGAAGAGGTGAATCTCCTCGTTTGGATTCGTGTTGACCGGTAGCGGGATGTAGCCGAGCAGGTTGGAGACGAGGATGAAGAAGAACAGCGTCGCGACCAGCGGGAACCACTTGCGCGCCATGTCCTCGTCCATGTTGTCGTCGGTGATCTGCCGCTTGCAGACGCCGTAGGCGAGTTCCACCGCGGTCTGAACGCGGTTCGGACGCATCGCCATCCGCCTCGCAATCCAAACCATCGCGCCGACCGTGATCGCGCCGGCGAGCACGATGTAGAGCACGCCCTTGTCGAGATTGATCGGGCCGAACAGGTGGGCCCAGGTGAACAGCTTGAACTCGTCCTGCGGCAGGTAGCTGTTGTTCTTCTTGCCGTGCAGCCCGAACGCAAGCCCGAGCGCAACCGTGCCACCCAGCCAGACCACCAGGAAGCCGACGATCATCTTCCGCTTCTTGCTCCACCCCCGAATCCACGTCATCGTGCCGGCTGTCCCTGTGGCGGCCCGCTCGAGATGCGCAGCAGGAACGCGACCGTGTAAGCGCCGAGGATGATCAGTGCCGCCGTCAGGGCGTCGGCGCGATCTCCGACGACGATCGCGACGATGATCCCGCCGGCCAGCAGCCAGATCCGCCCGAAAGCTTCGAACAGCGTGTATCCGGCACGCCTGACCGGCTTATCGACCTTCGCGATCCAGCGCTTGTCGGCCTCCTGGACAACCCGCTGCAAAAGCCAGGTTCCGGCGCCGATTGCGTAACCGAGGACCGGCGCGCCGAGTGGGATCGCGACGGCGGCGCCGATCGCCAGGAGCACCAGGTCTGCGTAGCGGACGAGGTTCATGGGCCGCTCAGACATCGCGGAAGCGCTTAACGACAACGGCGATCCCGAGGAAGAAGCCGATCCCGAAGCCGGCCAGCGCCAGCGGCACGGCTGCGCCCACCGCGGCACCGATCGCCGCGCCAGCGGCGGCGCAGCCCAGGTTGACGGCCAGCAGCAGCGCCCCGGCGCCCGCTGCGTCCCGGCCGCTGAGCGGCCGGTGCGAGCCCGTCATGCTCGCTCGCCGGCTCGCTCATGGCGAGTGCCGGAGGAAAGGTGGCCAGTCGTTTGGAGGCGTCTTGCGAGGCATTCATCGTGGCGCCCCCGACAACCGCGGACGCCCGCGCAGCTACTCGCTGCACGGTCCCGTCGCGCGCCGGGAGGCTGGGCGCAACGACGACGGCGGCAGTCTACATGGCGGCGAACTTTGTAACAAGCTTGTGACATTCGCCGCTTGCCGCTCAGAGCGCGAGCGTCGCTTTGAGCCCGCGGCGCTCGAGCTCATCGAGCACCAGCGGCAGGGCGGCGACAGTGCGCCGCCACGAACCGGGGCTGGCGTAGTCGTCGGCATCGTGCAGCAGCCCTACCGACCCCTCGGCGACGTCGCCGCCAACCAGGAGCTCCGTGATCGACGCCGCCGTCGCTTGCGCCTCCCAGTCGCGACCCCAGTGCGTCCACAGCAGGGGCCGCCAACCGTGACGCTTCGCGATCGCCAGGGCGGCCGCGTTGAAGATGCCATACGGCGGGCGGTAGTGCTCGATCGCACAACCGGTCGCGTCTTCGATCCGCCCGCGTGCCCGCGCGATGTCGTCGGCGGCGGCGGCCGGCCCGAGGCGCAGGAGATTTCGATGGCGATCGCAGTGGAGGCCGATCCCGTGCCCGGCGGCGACGATCTCCGCCGCCAGTGAGGGGTTGCGCGCCACCTGCTCGCCGACGAGGAAGAACGTCGCGTGCACGCCGCGGGCCGCGAGCAGCTCGAGCACTGCCGGCGTGCCCTGCGGGTGTGGTCCGTCATCGAAGGTCAGGCCGAAGCCGCGCCCGTCAAGCGTCGTCGTGGCGATGCCGAGGATGCGGCGCAACGGCGCGACGTAGAAAGCGGCTGCCGGCGCCAGATAGGCGCCACCAATCAGCGAGCAGGTCAGCGCAAGGGTGCCCGGCGCCCCGAGGATGCGATGATCGCGCCCGGCCATGCTTTCGCTGCTCATCGGAATCCTGGCGGCAACCGGGGCATCGACGCTCTACAGCCTAGGGATCGGCGTCCAGGCGATCGATGCCCGCGCGACGAGTCAGCGCCACACGCTGCGAATCTCGCTGCTCGGGCAGCTCCTGCGCCGCGGCCGCTGGCTCGCCGGTACGGCGATGACCGCGCTGGGGTGGCCACTGCAGATAGTCGCTCTGCTGTTCGTGCCGCTCGAGGTGGTGCAGCCGGCGCTGGCCATCGGGCTGCTCGTGTTGCTGGCGCTCGGCGAGCGCATGCTCGACGAGCGCCCAGGCCGCCGCGAGCTGATGGCGGTCTGCGCGATCGTCGCGGGAGTCGTTGGAATCGCGGCGCTCGCGCCCGATCGCACCACGCAGCACGTCCATGGAGTCGCGCTCGTGCTGGTACTGACGCTGCTCGGCGCGGCGGCACTGGTGCCGTTCGCCGCGCATTTCCTCGGCCGGTCGATCGCCAACCTGACGATGATCGCCGCCGGCCTCGCATTTGCCTGGGGCGCGCTGGCGACCAAACTCGTCGCCGATGCCGCGTCGGGCGACCACTGGCTGACGGCGGTGCTCTGGGGAGCGGCAGCGATCACCGCCTCGGTGGTCGGCCTGATCGCCGAGATGAGCGCGTTGCAGCAGCGCGCCGCGATCCTCGTTGCGCCAGTCGTGTTCGTCGCCCAGACGTTCGTGCCGGTGATGCTTGCGCCGCTGATCCTCCACGAGAGCTTTCTCAACTCACCGCTCTCGGGCGTCCCGCTCGTCTTTTGCCTGCTCGTGCTGCTCGCTGGAGCTACGACGCTGGCCCGCTCGCCGGCACTGCTGGCGCTCAGCGGCAGCCGCGAGCGTGAGCTGGCACAGCGCTTGCGCGAAGAGCCTCAGATCGGGGTCGTCGGCAGCGGCACACCGGACAGCCGCGACTCCCGCAGCGCCACGACGAGCCTGCTGACCGCGCGCGCGGCGCCCGCTGAGGCTGGAAGCCTCACCACGACGATGTCTCCGGTTCCCGGCGTGCGCGAGAATGCGGCCCCTTCGCGGCGGAACTGAACGGCGCCGGTGACCCCCTGCGCGCCGGTGACGTGCGCCAGCACCAGCTGACCGAACGAGGGGTCTGACGGCTCGAGGTAGTAGAAGTGGCGACCGAGGTGCAGGCGACGGGCGTCGCGGCGCAGTTCAGCCGCGGTGTGGATCCAGCCGAGCATGCTGCCGCGATCGATCGCCGGGACGGCATCGTCGCCAAGTTGGTGGAGGACTCGCAGGGTCGCCGCGCTCGGGACGGCGGTCGAGGCGAAGGACGCCTCGATGCCGTCACGCTTCAGGCGCAGCGCGACCGCGCGGACCTCGCTGGGCGGTGTGCGCACGACGATGTCGACGGCATCGACTTTGGTCGGGACCATCTTCACCTGATGGCTGAGGACCGCAGCCAGAGCGTCGAGCTCATCGGTGGACATCACCCACACGCCGAGGCCAAGCGCCAATACCGTCGATGTCAGCGCCCGCACGGCGCGCAGGCGCCAGCGGGAAATCGGCCGCACGCGCAGAGGCGCTCGCAGCACTATGTCAGCGGCGTCGGGGGGGCGAGCGCCGACGTCGATCTGGCGACGTTTCGCGCCGTCCAGACGACTGCGCTCTACGTGTCCGACGAGCTCCGCCGGCGAGCTCGCCAGCGCGAGCAGGTCGTGCTCAGCCATCCGGCGCGTGTTGAGCTTCGCGTGGCCCACCGGCAGCCCGTAGGACACGACGGGACAGCCACGCGCCATCGCCTCCAGACACGTGACGCCGCCCGTGGAGTGGACGAGCACATCTGCGGCCGCGAGAAGGTCCGCCATCCTGTCCGTGAAACCAAGGATGCGTACCCGCTCGCTGTCCGCGAAGCGCTCGGCGAGGCGCCCGCGGACCGCGTCGTTGCGACCGGCTACGCAAACGACCGTCGTGTCAGGGATCCGTGCCAGCTCATCGACTGCCCCGGCGAGGTCGCCAACCCCCCAACCGCCGCCCGAGACCACGACCACATGCCCGCGGCGCGGCAGTCCGAGGGCCGCGCGCGCGGCGGCCGGCTCGCGCGGCTCGAGGAACTCGGCGGCGATCAACGGGCGCACGACCTGCGCACTGCCGGGACCGGCGATCCGCTCCACATCGCGCACCGAGGCCTCATACATCACGAGGTGCGCATCGATCCCGCGCTGGGCCCAGAAGAACAGCCCGGTCATGTCAGTGATAGTCGCGACTGCCGGGACATCGAGCATCCGGCGCCGGCGCATGTAGCCGAGAACGACCGTGATCGCCGGGTAGGTCGAGACGACGACATCCGGTGCGTGCTCGGAGATCGCCCGGGCGAGTGGCTTGGCTCCCATCCGGGTGAGCATCAGCTTCGTCAATCCGCGCACGGGCGCCGCGTGCTTGAGCAGCCAGTAGTAGAGCGAGTAGGACGCCGGAGCCACCTGCAGCTGTCGCCGGTAACCGTCGGAGACGACGGAGCGCAACAGAGGCCCCATCGCCGCGAGCCCATCGATCAGCGTCACCTCGACCGGCTCGCCGCAACTCTCGAGCTGCTCGCGGAGCGCGCGAGCCGCCGCCGCGTGCCCCTCGCCGACGTCAGCCGACAGAATCAGAACACGGCGCGGCGGGGCCGTGCTTGGCGCAGGACAGTCGTTTGAATCGTTGGAGCGCAAATGAAGGGCGCCGGGAGGCTAAAGCACTGTACCCGCCACAGCAGAGGAACGTAAGGAATTCGTACGAATCTCAGGCCGCCGGGCGGACCGGCTAGAGCTGCATCATCACAGGTTTCGCGGGCAAGCAGAGCGCGCTGGACACATCACGGTTGCGCTACCCGCGACTATTCACCGAGTGGCTTCCCCAACGCTCGGTTCCGAGCTGCCAGGCGCCGGCACGCGCGGCCGCTCCCACGGTGGCGAGCAGGCCGTCGTCCGCGCGTTCGGCAGCGTGGGTCTCGGCGGGCTCGTGGCCTGCCTGTTCCTGCTCGGAGCCAACGCCGCCTCCGCGCCGTCCAGCTATGTACCGTCGGGCGAGCACCGTTTTCCCGGTTGGCTCGCGGGTCCGCTGCAGCCGTTCGGCTTCACCACGCGGCACGGTGTGCTCGAGGGGCTGGTGCTCGCCGTCTTCGCTTGCTACCTACTTGTCCTGGCGTGCGTCAGGGCGCTCCCGGCGCGCCGTATCTGGGTCGCTGTCGTACTCGCCGATCTCGCGGCGCTGCTCGCCCCGCCGCTGCTCTCGAGCGACGTGTTCGGCTACCTCGGCTTCGCTCGACTCGGCGTCCTACATGGTCTGAGTCCGTACAGCTACACGGCCAACGCCGCCCCTCAGGACGCCATCTATCCCTACCTCGGGTGGCACACGGTGACGACTCCCTACGGCCCGCTGTTCACGCTGCTGACCTATGCGCTCGTGCCGCTCGGCATCGCTGCCGGATTGTGGACATTGAAGGTCGTGGCGGCCGCGGCGAGCCTCGCCACGATCGTCGTCCTCTGGCGGGCCTCACGGCTGCTCGGCCGCACGCCGAAGCTCACCGTCGCGCTCTACGGTCTCAACCCGCTGGTTCTCGTGTTTGCGGTCGCCGGTGCCCACAACGACGTCCTGTTCGGCGCGCTGATCGCCGCTGCCGCGCTCTGGATGATCAGCGCGCGCGAGCGAGCGGCCGGCGTGTCGCTGATCGGCGCGCTGGCGCTGAAAGCTTCTGCGGGGCTTGTGATCCCTTTCGCGTTGCTTGGCGCAAAGCGCCGGAAGGAGCTCTTCATCTGGCTGCTTGGCGGCGCGGTGCTGGTCGCGGCCGTGTCGTTCGCGGTCTTTGGAACGCATCTCTCCGGCCTCTGGCAGGCGCTGGTGACCGAGCAGCGCGAGGTCGCGAAGCACAGCGTGCCCGCCGAGGTCTCGATGCTGCTCGGCGTCGGGCGCGTCGCCGGGAGCGGCTCGGCGACCCATTACCTGCTGCCCGAGAGCATTCGCCTGGTGTTCATCGCGCTGTTCGCGGCAGCGACGCTTGCGACCCTGTGGCGCGCTTGGCGCGGTGCCTGGTGGCTCGACTGCTATGCCTGGGCGACGCTGGCGCTGCTGGCGTGCAGCGCTTGGCTGCTGCCCTGGTATGGCATGTGGGCGCTGCTACCCGCCTCGCTCAGCGCGAGCCGGCGCGTACAGGGTGCGACGCTCGTTGCCTCCGCGTACTGCATGGCGATCAAGATCCTCTAGAAACGCAGCAATGCAGCAGCGGGACCGCCGAATGTGGCGCACGCGGGCGGCACGGTCGAGATCGTGCAGCTCGGCTCGATGCCCCAGGAGTCGAGCGTGTTGGCGAGCACGTCGTAGGCCGGACGCGTCGCGCCGGTCCACGAGATCAGTGCCGAGTCCCACTTGTCGTGTGCGGTCTGGGCATTCCACTCGTAGAGGTAGACGCGCTGGATCCTCGGGCTGAGTCGAGCGAGCGTGTTGAAAATGAACCTGTCGACCTTCGCGGCGTGCTGTGCGCCCTGAGTGAAGCCCACCGTGGAGCCGTTGTCTCGCCTGACGATGCCCCCGGTCTCCGCGAACCAGATCTTGCCTTTGACAGCGTGGAGCAGCCGCTCGGTCGTGCCCGCGTCGAGGCGGTTGGCGCCGAAGTAGTTGTTCAGGCCCCAGTACGCCGGCTGGGTGTGCGCGTAGCGGATGAACTCGCCGACCCACTTCACCATCGGGACGGCCTCGGTCTTCGGCACGTCGAGCAGGTCCGACGCGAGGATCGTGCAGCTCGGGCAGTCCTTGCGCAGAGCGAGGTAGAACTGCGCTGCGCGCTGGGGGCTGAACGCGGTGCCCTCGAGGTAGAAGTTCGCCTCATCCCAGGTCTCGAAATCCTTGACCCATGGGTAGAGCTTGCGGAACGTCAAGAAAGCTCTGCTGAACTGGGCGACTGATGGAAGCTTTTGCTGGGTGCGCACGCTGCCAACCACGTGGTCGAAGGTGATCAGCGGCGTCAGCCCGTCGGCCTGAGCGTCGGCGAGCCAGGCCGCCAGGTCTGCCCGCGCACGCGGTACCGCCAGGGCGTTCCAGGCGATGTCATCGCGAACCTGCGTGATCCCTAGCGCAAGGAAGCGCGGGTCGCTGAAGATCGCCGTGTTGTTATCGCCGATCCCGACGAGCGGGTACGCGCCAGCAAGCGCCGGCGCCGCGAACAGCGATCCGATCGTGCAAAGCAGCGCGAGCAGTGTTCGCGTCAAGCCCTTCAACGCCGTGTAGCCTCGCACATGCCGGGCCGCGCGCGACTATCCGGCCGGGTTCGACGCGGCGGCGCAGGCCGGCGGTGCGGTCGATATCTCGCAGTCGGGCCTGATGCCCCACGCCGCGAGGCTCTCAGCGAGCGCGTAATAGGCGGGGCGCGGGGTACCGCTCGCTGAGATCAGCGCCGAGTCCCAGCCGTCGTGGTCGGTTTGCGCATTCCACTCGTAGAGGTAGACGCGTTGGATCCGCTGGCTCAGCTCGGCGAGCGTCCCGAGGATGAAGCGATCGACGGTTGCCTGACGCTCGAGGCGGGCCGCCGTTGCCGCCACTGCGCGGCCGCCGTCGCTGATCACACCGGCCGTCTCGGCAAACCAGACCTTGCCGCTCACCGAGCGCAGGAAGCTCAGCGTGCTCGCTGTGTCGAGGCCGTTCGCGCCGACGTAGTTGTTGAGACCCCAGTACGCGGGTTGGGTGGGCACGTAGCGCATGAACTCGTGCACCCACTCGACCATCGGCACGGCGTACTGCGGTCCCGGGAGGTCGAGCAGATCGGCGGCGAGGATCGTGCAGGTCGGACAATCCCGGAGCAGCGCAAGGTAATAGCCGGCGACGCGCTGCGGGTCCGTCGACGTCGGCTGAAGGAAGAAGTTGACCTCATCCCAGGTCACGAATTCGGTGACCCACGGGTAGCGGGCCCGAAACTCGAGGAAGAGTTTGCTGAACTCCGCGACTGATGGGAGCTCGCGGCGTCTGCCGGTGATCCCCGAATGATCGAAACTGATCAGCGGCGTCAGGTGCTCCCGGCGCGCCTCGCTCAGCCAGAGCGCGAGTCGCGCGTTTGGAAAGGCCTCCTGCAGTACGTCCCACGGCACGTCGTCGCGGACGTGGGTTATGCCGAGCGCGAGAAACCGCGGATCGGTGAGGAACTCGGTCTTGTTGTCGCCGACTCCCACGATCACGTGGCTGCTGGGATTGGCGGACGGCGACGCAGCCGTCCTGTGCTGCTGGCCGCGGTGGGGGGCACTGCCAGTCGGCCGACCGCCGTGCGAGGCGGAGTGATGCTGCGAAGCCTGCGCAACCTTGTGGGCGTGGCTCGCCGCGCTGCCGCAGGCCGCACAGCAGAGCGCGAGCACACCCAGGAGTGCAAGTCTTCGACTCCTCCTCACGGGGACGAGCTCGCGGTGGCGGTGTGGCATGCCGGGGGCGACTCGGACACCGTGCAGTCGGGCGCGATTCCCCAGGCGGCGAGCGCGTCGGCGAGGATGTCGTAGGCGGGGCGCGGCTGGTTGGCGTAGCTGATCAAAGCCGAGTCCCAGGTTGCGTGCTTACTCGGCGAGCGCCATTCGTAGAGGTAGATGCGCTGGATCCGCCGACTCAGGCTCGGCAACGTGTCGAGCAGGAACCTGTCCACGTTCGCCTGGTGCTTGCTGGTCAGTGGAAAACCCGGACGGCCGTGGTGCGGCAGGGCGAGGATGCCACCGGTCTCGGTCAGCCAGATGTTGCCGCGAACGGCTCGCAGCAGCTGCTTGACCGACGTCTCGGACAGCGTGTTCGCGCTGACGTAGTTGTGCAGGCCCCAGTAGGCCGGCTGGGTGCGTGCGTAGCGGATCAGAGCGCGCGCCCACTCGACGTCGCCAACAGCCTCCCGCGGGTTGTTGAGGTCGAGCAGCTCAGCGGCGAGGATCGTGCAGGTCGGACAATCCCGGCGCAGCGCGAGGTAATAGCCGGCAACGCGCTTTGGGCTTCCGGCGGTCGGCTCGCCGTAGTAGTTGGCCTCATTCCAGGTCGCGAAATCGCTGACCCACGGGTAGCGGCGGTGAAACGTGAGGAACGCGTTGCTGTATTGCGCGACGCTCGGCAGGCGGTCGCCGAGGCCGTGGCGATCGGAGTGGTCGAAGGTGATCAGCGGCGTCAAACCGAGACCACGGGCATCGGCCAGCCACTCCGCGAGGACATCGCGGCGGTAGGGGTTTTTGTAGGCGCTCGACAGCACGTCCCACGACACGTAGAAGCGGACCTGGGTAATGCCAAGGGCAAGGAAGCGCGGATCGCTGAAGAGCGCGAGATTCTCATCGCCGATGCCGACCAGTGGGTGCGCCGCCGCCGGCGCGGTCCGCGCGGAGGCGGGGATCGCCAACAGCGTGCAGCCGACGAGCAGCGCGACTGAGAGCTTGCGAAGCGGAGCCGTCCAGACGATCCCCATCGAGATGTAAACCGATGTTCCGGCCCTAAAGTCGCGGGGCCGGCGGCTATCCGCAGGCTGCGCGAGCTGGGTGAGAGACGCTACGGCAGACGCGGTGCGCGGGTGCGAGCTGAACTTCAGCCGCGCCGCGAGGCACCCGCTCGCGTCGCAGCGCGAGGCTCCGCAGAGCCAGAGGCCTCCTCGCCGTCAGCGCCGTCGGGCGCGGCCGCTGCCTGGGGACGGCGGTTCGACTGCCACGTTGTGCGCCCTCGGAACTTCACGATCTCGAGGACGTAGACGAGATACACGCTCGCGGCCGCGACGAGCAGGCCGTAGGCGACGAGCGCCGCGCACCAGCCGACGTTGATCTCGCCGTGGTGGTTGGTGTAGGGAAAGAAGCGGAGCGCCAGGGCGAGCCCGGCGAGCATCAGCGTCCACGTGTACAGGTACATGACGCTGCGCCGCACGCTGAAGCCGATCCGCGCCATCCTGTGGTGGAAGTGCTCGGCGTCGGCGACGTAGACCGGGCGACCGTACTTGAGGCGCTTGAGGATCACGAATGTCGTGTCGAGGAACGGCACGGCGAGCAGGATTAACGGCAGCGCGAAGGCGATCGAGGCCGTCGTCTTGAGATCGCCGGTTACCGCGACGGTCCCCATCAGCAGTCCGAGCAGGTTGGCGCCGCAGTCGCCCATGAAGCTCGAAGCCGGATGGAAGTTGTGTACGAGGAAGCCGAGCGATGCGCCGGCGGTCAGCGCGGCGAGCACGCCGGCGGCGTCCTGTCCGAGATCGAAGGCGATCACCGCGAACGCGCCGGCGATGATTGCGCAGACGCCCGCCGCAAGGCCGTCGACGCCATCGGAGAAGTTGACGACGTTCATCATCGCCACGAGCCAGATGACGCTCAGCGTCGGCCCGGCATGCGGAAAATGGAAGGCTCCGAACAGCGGCAGCGTGATCTCGCGAACCACCACGCCGTACTGCTCGGCGACGACCGCGGCGGCGATCTGACCGAGGAGCTTGACGAGCGGGTGAAGTGGGAAGCGGTCGTCGATCGCACCGACGAGGGTGATGACCGCGGCGGCAAGCAGAATGCCGTGCCAATGCACCGCGTCGGCGATCAGCACGCCGTGGTGGTAAACGGGACGCGTCAGGCCCGGCAGCCACAGCAGTCCCGCGACGAGCACCGCGGCGAAGATCGCGAGACCGCCGAGCAGCGGCGTTGAGCGCGAGGCCAGGCCGCGTTCATTCGGCCGATCGACCGCGCCGATCGCGAGCGCGAGGCGCATCGTCAGCGGCGTCAGCAGCGCAGCGACCGCGGTCGCTGCAGCGAACGCGTACAGCGCATCGAGCCATGAAAGCGTCATCGCCTAGACGACAGCATCGCAGGCGGGCCAGCCCAATGTAAGGGCCGCAGACGCTGATGCAGTCAGACGGCGGCGGGCGCCGCAAGATCCGCGTAGAGCGGATATCGCTCGACGATCGCGGCGACGCGCTCGAGGAGATCGCCTCGCAGACGCTCGAAGCTCGGGCTCAACGCGAGGCCGATGATCTCACCGATGTCGCGGAAGTCGTCCGGGACGAGACCGCGCGTAACCATCGCGGGTGAGCCGATGCGCAGGCCTGATGTGACGCGCGGCGGACGCGGGTCGAAGGGAATCGCGTTGCGGTTGACCGTGATGTTGACCTGCGCCAGGCGATCCTCGGCGTCCTGGCCACTCAGCTCGCTGGCGCGCAGGTCGACGAGCACGAGGTGCACGTCGGTACCGCCCGTCAGGACCTCGATGCCGTTGCCGGCGCCGAGCAGCGCTCGCGCGAGCGCGCGAGCCCCGTCGAGCGTCCGCTGCTGGCGCTCGCGGAACTGCGGGCTTGCCGCGATCCGGAACGTCACCGCCTTGGCAGCGATCACGTGCTCCAGCGGCCCGCCCTGCTGTCCCGGGAAGACGGCCGAGTCGATCTTCTTGGCGAGCTCCGCGCGGCACAGAATCAGGCCGGCGCGCGGGCCGCCGAGGGTCTTGTGCGTCGTCGTCGTGACGACGTCAGCGCCTGCAGCGATCGGGCTGGGGTGCAGGCCCGCCGCAACGAGACCGGCGAAATGGGCCATATCCACCATCAGGTAGGCGCCGACCTCATCCGCAATCTCACGGAAGCGCGCGAAGTCGAGCACTCGCGGATATGCCGACCACCCGGCGAGCAGCAGCTTCGGTCGACGCTCGCGCGCGATGCGGGCGACCTCATCCATGTCGATCAGGCTCGTCTGCGGATCGACCTCGTATGGCGCGATGTCGTACAGGCGTCCCGACACATTGTTCTTCATCCCGTGCGTCAGATGGCCGCCATGAGCCAGCGAGAGACCCATGATCGTGTCGCCAGGCTCCAGCAAAGCGTGGTAGACAGCCGCGTTCGCCTGGGCCCCGGAGTGTGGCTGGACGTTCGCGTGCTCGGCGCCGAACAGGTCCTTGGCGCGGTCGATCGCGAGCTGCTCGGAGATGTCGACGAACTCGCAACCGCCGTAGTAGCGCGCACCGGGGTAGCCCTCGGCGTACTTGTTGGTCAGCACGCTGCCCTGACAGTCGAGGACCGCCTGGGGAACGAAGTTCTCGGACGCGATCAGCTCAAGCGTGTGCTGCTGGCGATCGAGCTCGAGTGCGAGCACCTCGGCGATCTCTGGATCGACCTCGCCGACCGGGCGGTTGAAGTAGTCGTGCGGAAGCGTGTCGGACACCTCTGGCGAGCTTATCAACGCCCTCAGCGCGCTCGACGCGCGTACGGGCCGATCCGGGCCGCCAACGCTCGCTCGCCGAGCCCGCCCTGGCGCACCACGCGCCAGCTGCCGTCCAGATCGAACTGGCTGAGATCGACCACCGTCGAGGCCACGCCCGGCAGCTCGCCACCGTCGATCACGAGGTCTGCGCCATCGCGGATCGCGAGCGGCACGTCCTCGAGACGGCGCCCATCGCCCTCACCCGAGCGGTTAGCGCTGGACTGGAGCACCGGCAAGTCGAGCGACAGGCCGACGTCGATCACGCGCAGTCCCAGGAGCTCGCCGCCGGTGAGTGGGTAGCGCCGCCGCGCGTTGGGCAGCAACAGCGTGACCGGCCCCGGCAGCAGGTCACGGAGCGCGCCACGCGTCCGCTCGCCGAGCTCAGGCAGCAGTTCGAGCGCGACGTCGAGCGAGAAGCAGAGCAGCGCGGCCGGCTTGTCCGCCGCGCGTCCCTTGAGCGCGTAGAGGCGTCGCACAGCGACCGCGTTCTCGGGGTCGCAGCAGAGACCGTAGACGGTGTCCGTCGGAAACACAGCGACGCCGCCGCCGGCGATGCACTCGCGCAGCGCGTCTTCCGAGCCGGCGAGCGCCCGCGTCGTCACATCACCGGCCGCGCGACGATCACGCGCTCATGGCCGGCCAGGTCGCGCCGCCGGTCGATCGCGCTAAAACCGGCCTCATCGCAGAGATCGGCGACGGCGTCGGCCTGGCCTTCGCCGCCGTGCTCGATAGCGAGCAGCTTGATGTCGGCGCGCGCCGCCTGAGCGACCAGCCGGCGGATCAACTCGAGCCCGTCCTTCCCGCCGTCGAGCGCGAGAGCCGGCTCGTGGCGCGCGACCTCCGGCTCGAGCGTCGCGATGACGCTCGTCGGGACGTAGGGCGGATTGGCGAGGATCGCGGCGAAGCTCCCGGCGAGGCCATCCAGTAGATCGGCTCGCTGCCAGGTGACGTCGAGCCCGAGCCGCTCCGCATTCGCTCGCGCGACGGTCAGCGCGGCGTCGCTCAGGTCGCTGCCGCTGACGCGCAGATCGTCGCGTTCGTCCTTCAATGCGAGCGCCACGGCGCCGCTCCCGGTACAGCAGTCGAGCACGCGCGCGCCGCGATCCAGCTCGCAGCCGATCTCCACGAGCAGCTCGGTCTCGGGACGCGGGACGAGCACGCGCGCATCGACCGTCAGCTCGAGGCGGCGGAACGCCCGCCGGCCGACGATGTAGGCGACCGGCTCACGGTCGACCGATCGTCGTCGCACGTGGGACTGGAAGCGGCGCACCGCCTCGCCTGTCACAACCAGGTCCCGGTCGATGAGCAGGCGCTCGCGCGTCACGCCGAGCGCGTGAGCCAGTAGCAGCTCCGCGTCGAGCCGCGCGCTGTCCGACCCACCGGCGGCGATCGCGGTGCGCGCTCCGTCGAGCGCGTCGTGCGCCGAGACAGCGGCGCGGAGGCTCACTCGCCGGTCTGCGCCGCGAGCAGCCGGCGCTTCTCGTCGGCCTGCAGTGCGGCAGTGAACTCGTCGAGCTCGCCGGCAAGCACGGCGTCGAGGTTGTAGAGCGTCAGCTTGACGCGCTGGTCGGTCACGCGCCGCTCGGCGTAGTTGTAGGTGCGAATCTTCTCCGCACGATCGCCGCTCCCGACCTGTGAGCGGCGGTCGGCCGCGAGCGCCGCCCGCTGCTCGGCGAGCGCCCGCTCGTACAGCCGCGCGCGTAGCACGCGCAGCGCCTTCTCACGGTTCTGCAGCTGGGATTTCTCGTCCTGCATCGAGACGACGATCCCCGANNGTGACACGGACGGCCGAATCGGTCGTGTTCACCGACTGACCGCCGGGTCCGCTCGAGCGGTAGACGTCGACCTGGAGATCGCCCGGATCGATCTGCACGTCGACCTCCTCGGCCTCCGGCAGCACCGCGACGGTCGCCGTCGAGGTGTGTATACGGCCCTGGGACTCGGTTTGGGGCACGCGCTGGACCCGATGAGTGCCGCCCTCGAACTTGAAGATCGAGTAGGCGCCGTCGCCCTTGATCGCGAAGGTGTGCTTGCCTTCGCCGTCCTCGAGCGTCTCGACTGTGAAGCCGAGCCGCTCGGCGTAGCGAACGAGCATGCGATAGACGTCGTCGGCCCAGAGGCCGGCCTCGTCGCCACCCGCTCCGCCCTGAATCTCGACGATCACGTGCTTGTCGTCGTTGGGGTCGCGCTGGACCATCGCGAGGCGAAGCTCCTCCTCGAGCTGACCGATCCGCTCGCGCGAGCTCGCCAGCAGCTCACGCAGCTCCGCATCGTCGCCGTCATCGACCAGGAGCTCCTCGGCCCCCGCCACATCGTCGCTCGCGTGCCGCCACTCCGCAGCTAGCTTGGCTGCAGGCTCGAGCTGACTGTAGGCACGGCCGACCTCGGCGAAGCGCTGGCGGTCGCCGAGCACCCCCTGGTCCGACATCTGCTCGGAGAGCTCGGCAAAGCGGGCCTCGATCTGGTCCACCAGCCGGTCGATCAAGCAACCACCTCGAGACCAACGAGGTCTGCAGCCGTCAGTCCGTCGGCTGCTTCCGCGTCGATCACGGCGCGCAGTGCCGCAAGGGCAACGGCGAGCTGGCCGAGATCGGGCTCCCGCGTCGTCAAGCGCTGCAGTGCAAGACCGGGAGCGATCAGCAGCCCGACGACGCGGTTGCGACGGTAGCGAGCGGCGAGCCGGATGATCTCGTAGGAGATGCCGGCGATCACAGGCACACCCAGGACGCGGGTCACGATCAGCCAGTACCACGCGGGCAGGCCGAACGGCGCGAAAACAAAGATCGCGACGATCATCACGATCAGCAGGAAGCTCGTGCCACAGCGCGGATGCAGCCGCGAGAAGCGGGCCGCCTCGGACGGCTCCAGCTCGGCGCCGGCCTCGTAACAGGCGATCGCCTTGTGTTCGGCGCCGTGATACTCGAACACACGCCGAAGCTCGCGCAGGCGCGACAGCAGCACGAGATAACCGAGGAAGATCGCCGTCCGAACAACGCCCTCGATCAGCCAGAACAGCGTCGCCGAATGCAGCGAGCCCTTGATCAGGCTGACGAGCCCGACCGGGACGACGAAGAAGAGGCCGATCGCGAAGACCAGCGATAGCGCCACCGCTCCGGCCCACGCTCTGCCAGAAAGCTCCTCCTTCCCCTCCCCGTCCGGCTCGCCGACCTGCACGCCCAACGAGATGTTGAGCGCCCGCAGACCGATGCCAAGCGACTCGCCGAGCGCGATGATGCCCCTGAGCAAGGGCAGACGCAGCATCCGCCGCCGCCGCAGCACCGACGCGAACGGCATGGTGCGCACGACGATCTCGCCCGCGGGCGGCTCGCGCTTGGGATCCTCGAGCTGCTCAGCGGTCGGCGCACGTGCCGCTACCGACCAGGTCCTTACGCCGCGCATCATCACGCCTTCGAGCACCGCCTGGCCGCCGACTGGCCGGTCCTCGCCGCTTGCAGGCAGGGCCCGACGCACGCCCGCAGCGTGCACCGCCGCCACGCGCCCGCCCTACTTGGTCGCGGGAGCGCGTCGCGAGGCGCTGCGAGCAGCGCGGCGCTGGAAGCGCTCGACGCGTCCGCCGGTGTCGATCAGCTTCTGGCGCCCGGTGTAGAACGGGTGGCAGTTGGAGCAGATCTCGACGTGCAGCTCGGACTTGGTCGAGCGCGTGACGAACTCGTTGCCGCACGTGCAGCGAACGTGGGCAACAACATATTCGGGGTGTATCTCGGTCTTCATCTGACTAAATTGTAGCGGGCGAGAAAACAGCGGCCGGGGCGCGAGCGCGCTCAGCCCCCGCTCGCCGCGTTCGCGCCGTCGGCGGCGCCGCAGGTCAGCGTGATCCTGCGACTCGGGTTGCTCGGCTCGCTGATCGCGTCCGCCGGATCGAGCTGCGCGGTGATCGTGCTGCCAGCCGTGCAGCGCGGTCCGCTGAACTGCACCGTCGTGTCCGAACGCGGGTCCAGGCCGACAACCTGCTGGTCTGCGAGTGGCGTCGCATCAACGCTGAAAGCGACCTCGAACGGGCCGGCCGAGCCCGGGCCACTGTTACGGATCGCGACGCTGTACAGCTCGTTCGTCCTCGCCGGCGATCCCGCGGCATGAGTGATCTGCACGATGAAGAGATCGGGCTCAGGTGCCGTTTCGACACACGCCTTGGTGACACGCTCCGCGCGGCGAATCACGCGGCCGCTGCGGCTCAGCCAGCGGTACCTGACGAGCGCGCGAAACGCTGCCGGCGCGGGGAGATCCACCACGTTCTCGTTCGCGGTGAACGACGCGATCGCGCGATTCGAGCTCTGCCAGACGCCGAAGCCGGGGGCGCTGACCGCAACGTAGGGGCTCGTCGCGCTCGTCTGCTCGTAGAGATCGAAGGCCACCGACATCGTGCTCGTTCCGGGCACAGCGTCCATGCCGGCGCTGAAGGTTGCGGAGCGCTCGGTGGCGGTGTCGCCCGTCGTGCAGTCCGTCACCGTCGCCGAGGCGAGCGATGCGCGCAGGAGACTCGCGCCGTCGCGAGCGAGAGTTGGCGTTGCCGCAGACGCGGACGCGGCTACAAATCCCACGAGGACCGGGACCATGAGCGCAAGCAGGCGTTGAAGACGCTTCATCGCGCCTAATTGAACACGTCAGCCGGGCGGATGTTGCGACGCCGTCGGCGTGCCTTCGCCGGCTGCGATCCACGGCCAACGGCGCTATCGCCTTCGCAGCGCCGAGCAGCGGCCGGGACGCGCCCTCAGGTGAGCCGGTAGAGCGGCCCGTCGCCGCCCTCCGAGGTCATGAGGCGCCCGCCCTTCGCCGTGATCGCGCCGCACTGGACACAGTTGGTGTAGTTCACCGTGACCTCGACGTCGCCCTCTGCGGGAGCGTCCTCCGGGATCTCGTAGACGCCTGCCGGACACATCCAGCGCCAGGTTTCGGCGAGCTCGCGCGGCACGGTTCGTTGAATGCGGATGGGGTTCGGTGCATCGTCGCGTGTCGTGTTGCCGGCGAGGTAGACGGATGAGAGCTTGTCGAACGTGTATTTGTTGTCGGGTTTGGGGTAGCGCTGCGAGGTCTTGCCGACGAACATCTTGCGCTCGTTGTTGCGCTCCCAGGAGAGGCGTCCGCTGGGAAGCTTGCCGCGGGTCATGATCGCGAGGTTGACGAGCGGTGCGCCGCGCAGGAAGCCGCGCTGGAATGGTTGGCGGGTGTTGCGCACGCGGTACAGCTCTTCGCCGCTCGACGAAGCCTCGAGCGTCTGCTCGTAGCGTGCGAGCGACTCCTCGCCGCTTTTCAGCGCTTCGTGGATTGCTTCGGCGGCGAGCGTTCCTGAGCGGATCGCGTGATGCACGCCCTTGAGGGCGACCGTGTCGACGAGTCCGGCGGCGTCGCCGACGAGGACTGCGCCGGGCATGACGAGTCCCGGCATCGACCACCAGCCGCCGCCGGGAAGTGCTTTCGCGCCCCAGCCGACGCGCTCCCCTCCGGTGAGGATCCGTTTGACCAATGGGTGCTGTTTGAAGAGCTGAAGCAGGTCGTGGACCGAGGTCGTCGCGTCGGCGTAGTCGAGGTCGACCACGAAGCCGATGCTGACGAGGTCCTCGCCTGTCTTGTGGTCCTTCATCGGGTAGATCCAGCTGCCGCCGATCTGCCCGTTGCGCGCGCTCAGGCTCACCGGCCAGGGGCCGATCGTGTGGATCACACGGTCGAGCGGCCGCGCGACCTTCCAGACCTCCTTGACGCCGAGCTCCCAGACCTGCGGCTCGCGACCGTCGGCGAGGCCGAACTCGCGGATCGCGGCGCCGGTCAGAGAACCCCACGAGCCCTCCGCCAGAACCGTTGCCTGCGCTTTGATGTCGGTGCCCGCGGCGAAGCCCGCGAGCTCCTCACCGTGCCTGCCGCGGCCCTTGTCGGCGGAGCGAACGCCCGCAACGCGTCCGTCGAGCACGATCAGCTGGCTCGCCGCAGTCTCTGCCAGCACGTGGGCGCCGGCCTCCTCGGCACGACGCTGCTGATAGCGCGCCAACGCGGCTACCGAGATGACCTCGTTGCCGTGGTTTCGAAACGGCGGTGGCGGCGGGATCCGCAGCCTCGTCCGCGCGCTCGGGAGCAGGTAAACGGCTTCCTTCGTTACCTCGCCGAACGCGAAGGCCTCGCTGCGCCAGTCCTCACGGGAAAGCTCCGGGAAAAGCTCTTGTAAGGGCCCGGGGCGCATCACCGCGCCCGACAGGCTGTGAGCACCACAGACCTTCGCCTTCTCGATCACGCAAACAGGCACTTCGCCAAGACGCTCGAGCGTGTCGGGATCGTCGGCGAGCAATTGCAGCAACCGGTTCGCGCATGCGAGCCCCGCGGTGCCGCCGCCGACGATCGCCACACCCACCTCGATCCGATCGTCGTCTGCGTCGAGCTCGCGCTTGATCAGCTCGCCCTGCGTGTCGATCGGCGGGGGATAGTCCGCTGGGCGCGTACCCCCGCCGTCCATTACTGGGCCTTCTTGGTGCGCACGGCCGCACTCAGCTTCGGCAGGATCTTGTTGAGATCACCGACGATGCCGAGATCGGAGAATTCGAAGATCGGGGCGTTGCGGTCCTTGTTGATCGCGACGATGTTCTCCGAGCCCTGCATCCCGACCTTGTGCTGGATCGCCCCGGAGATCCCCGCGGCCAGGTAGAGCTTCGGTGAGACGGTCTTGCCGGTCTGCCCGATCTGCGCCGCGTAGGGGTACCAGCCGGCATCGACGACCGCCCTGGTTGCCGCGACGGCGCTGCGCGCGCCGAACGCCTTTGCGAGCTCCTCGCACAACGCGAACCCTTCCGCGTTGCCGAGTCCACGACCGCCGGCAACAAGGATGTCGGCGCCCTCGATGTCGATGTCCTCGCCGCGCTGCTCACCGCGGCTGATCATCCGCGCGCGCGTCGAGAACGCCGAGAACTCGACCACCGTCTCCTGCACCTGCGCATCGGCGGCCGCGGTCTCCGCGACCTCGAACGCGTTCAGCCGGCCAATGATGATCCCGACGTCGCTGCGAAAGCTGATCTCCGAGATCTGCGAATCACCGAGGATCGGACGCTGCGCAATCAGCTTGCCGCCATCGACACGGATCCCCGTCACCTCCATCGCTACGCCGCCGCCAAGCCGCGCGGCAAGCCCCGCACCGATCTCGAAGCCGAGCAGTCCGCCGCCGAACAGCGCGTAGCCGTAACCAGCGTCACCGATCACGCTCGCCATCGCATCGACGACCGGCTGCGCGAGCCCCTCGGGACCCGGGACGCGGTAGACCCTTCGCGCGCCGTAACGGCCGAGTTGCTGGCAGAGCCCCTCGCTCGCGCCATCACCAACGACGATCGCGTGGACCTCGCCACCGAGTCCCGGGGCGAGCCTCGCCGCCTCAGATACCGCGCCCAGCGAGTTCTTGTTGAACGCGCCGTCGTAATGCAGCGCATACACCAGGATGTCAGCCATCAGACAAGCTTCCTCTCATCGAGCCAGGCGAGGACCCGAGCCACCGTGGCGTCGGTGTCATCGTCCTCGATGAGCATGCCCGCCGCCTTCTTCGGCGGCGCCTGCGCCGCGATCCACTGCGCAGCAGCGTGCTCGCCACCAACACGCGACGGATCGATACCCAGGTCTGCGGCGGCGAGGACGTCGAGCGGCTTCTTCTTCGCGCCCATGATCGCCTTCAGCGACGGATAGCGCGGCTCGTTGATCGCATCCCCGACAGCGATCACCGCGGGCCACTCGACCTCGACGGTGTCGTAGCCGTACTCAGCCTGACGCTCACAACGCAACACGCCGTCGCCAACCTCGAGCTTGATCACCTGCGTTAGCGACGGCATCCGCAAATGGTCGGCGACAACCGCCCCAACCGTGTAGCACTCGCCGTCATCCGACTGCTGACCGAGCAACACCAGATCGGGAGCTTCGCGCTCGAGCGCCTTCGCCAGCGCGTAACCGGTCCCCGCCACATCCGACCCCGCCAGCAACGGATCGCACAGATGCACCGAACGGTCAGCACCGAGCGACACCGCCTTGTGCAACGCGCGAGCCGCAGTGTCAGGTCCCATCGTGACGGCGACGATCTCCTCGACGCTCGCGCCGCCAGCCTCCCTGATCACCATCGCCGCCTCGATCGCATGCGTGTCGTACGGATTCAACGTCCGTTCGCCGCTGCGGTCCAAGCGCCCACTCACCGGGTCGGTGCGCTTACGCACCGCGGCGTCAGGCACCTCCTTCACAAGAACACAGATCTTCAAGTCGGCTCCTTCGTGGACGGGGCGGGTTGGCGCGGGACTGCGTCGCGTCTCACCGTGCGGCCGCGACAGCGCTGCGGATGAACTCGACCGCAGTCTTGGTCGAGGCGCCCGGGGTGAACACCTCAGCGACGCCCAACCGCTTCAGCGCGGCGATGTCGTCGGATGGAATGGTGCCGCCGAGGGTTATAACGACATCGTCTGCGTCCTGCTCGCGCAGCAGCTCGATGATCCGCGGGACAAGCGTCATGTGAGCACCTGAGAGGATCGATAGCCCAACGGCGTCAGCGTCCTCCTGGATCACGGTCTCGACGATCTGCTCGGGCGTCTGATGCAGCCCGGTGTAGATCACCTCCATGCCAGCGTCGCGCAGCGCCCGCGCGATGATCTTGGCTCCACGATCGTGCCCGTCAAGCCCGGGCTTGGCAACCACGACGCGGATCTTCCTGTCGGTCTCGCTGTCTGTTGTCATGACCTGGTGGACCTTAGGGGCCAGTCGATTTGGCACGAGGTTCGCCAACTTGTTTCAAAATGAGCTGCCGCCGGCAAGGTGGCCTAAGCCCGGACGACGATCGCGTCGACATCGGCACTCCCTCCAGGGTCACGGGACTCTCGGCAGGATGCTAATGACCCGCCGCTGTATGCTCGCCGGGGATGGACGTGCGCCTGGCCAGCGGACCGGCGGAAAGCACCTCGGCCGACACGATCGTTGTCGGCGGCTTTGACGGCGAGAGCGTTTCATCGGCGACACTGCAGGTCCTGCTCGACTCGGGCGAGGCCAAGCTCAAGCTAGGTGCGCTCGGACTCACGCACGTCGACGGCCGACGCTTCCTGCTGGCCGGCCTCGGTGCCCGCGAGCAGTTCGATGCCGAGGCGGCGCGCGTCGCGGCAGCAGGCGCTGCCAAGCGGGCACGGGAGCTCGGGGCGCGAGCGCTGTGCTGGGAGGCGCCGCCGGGCTCCGACGAGCGGATCGCGGCGGCGCTCGTCGAGGGCACGATCCTTGCGAGCTACCGCTTCGATCGCTACCGCACGCAGGAGGATGATGAGGCCGATGGTGGGCTTGAGTCGCTAACGATCTGCGCAGACGGCGACTACGGCGCCGCCCTGGCCAGGGCCCAGGTGATCGCCGACGCGGTCAACTCGGCGCGCCTCCTCCAGGACACACCCGGGAACGACATGACGCCGACCGATCTCGCCGATCGAGCGCGCGCGGTCGCGGGCGAGCACGAGGGCCTCGAGGTCCAGGTCGAAGGTCGCAAGGAGCTGGTCGAGCGCGGCATGGGAGCCTTCGCCGCCGTGGCGCAGGGCACTGCGCAGGAGCCGGCGCTGATCACGCTGCGCTACCGCGGGCCTGACGCGAGCGGCCCGGTGCTCGGGTTCGTTGGCAAGGCCGTCACGTTCGACAGTGGCGGCATCTCGCTGAAGCCGGGATCGGGCATGGAGGAGATGAAGTTCGACATGTCCGGTGGCGCGGCGGTGATCGAGGCCGTTGGCGCGATCGCAGCGTTGCAGCTGCCTGTCGAGATCGTCGCCGTCGTCGGCGCAACCGAGAACCTGCCGAGCGACCGTGCGGTCAAGCCCGGCGACATCGTGCGCACGATGAGCGGCAAGACGGTTGAGATCAACAACACCGATGCCGAGGGCCGGCTCGTGCTCGCCGACTGCCTCGCACACGCGATCAGCGAGGGTGCCGAGCGACTCATCGATCTGGCGACGCTGACCGGCGCGATCATCGTCGCGCTTGGCTCGACGTACGCCGGGCTGATGAGCAACGACGATGAATGGGCAACAGCGGTCGAAGCTGCCAGCGCCGCGACGGGGGAACTCGTCTGGCGGATGCCGCTCCACCCCGAGTACAAGAAGCTCGTCCGGGGAAGCTACGCCGATCTCAACAACGCGCCCGAGCGCGGAAAGGCGGGTTCGATCACGGCCGCCGAGTTCCTCGCCGCCTTCGCCGGCGACACGCCGTGGGTGCACCTCGACATCGCCGGCACCGCTTGGAACCTCGGCCGCGCCTACGCTGAGAAGGGCGGCTCGGGATTCGGTGTGCGCCTGCTCGTGGAGCTCGCGAGCGCCAACCGCTGAGGGGGCGGCCCGGCGATGGAGGCCGGCTACTCCGGCACGCCCCTGCAGCGCAAGCTCGGAGTCGAGCCGCAGATGCGCGTCGCGGTGATCGGTGGGCCGAGCGGGTTTACCGAGCGGCTCGAAGGCGCAAGGATAAGCCGTCAGCTGCGCGGCCAGTTCGAGTTGGTCGTGTACTTCGCGCACTCGCGCCGATCGCTCGAGACTCGTCTACCGGCAATCCTGCGGGCCAGGCAGGCGAGCGGGCGGATCTGGCTCGCCTGGCCGAAGCGTGCTTCGGGTATCGCCACCGACGTCGACGAGCACGTCGTGCGAGCGATCGGGCTGGCAACCGGGCTTGTCGACAACAAGATCTGCGCGATCGACGACACCTGGTCGGGACTGCGCTTCGTCGCGCGTCGCAAGGGGTAGACGCAGGCTCGAGGCCTGCCGGCGCCAGGTGGAGGCGCCGACTCCCGGCTGGAGCGGTTCGCGACAACAGGCAGACCGCGCAGACGGCTACGCGGAGCAGGCCGATCCTGCCTACCGGCGCTCTACGATTCGACTCGCGTGGAGCGCCAGAGTCAATTCCCGCTTTTCCCGCTCAGCCTGGTCGCGTTGCCGGGCGAGGAGATCCGGCTGCACATCTTCGAGCAGCGCTACCGCACGATGGTCAGCGAATGCCTCGAGCACGAGCGCGAATTCGGGATCATCTGGCTGGCGGACGATGAGCTCAAGGACGTCGGTTGCGCGTGCGAGATCGCGCGCGTGATCGAACGGATGGACGACGGCCGGATGAACATCCTCGCGCGTGCGACGCGCCCGTTCCGACTCCTCGAGCGCGAAGACGGCCTGGCCTATCCCGCCGGAACGATCGATCTGATCCTCGACGACGACGAGACGGGCGACGCGCACGCGGCCGATGCGGCCCGCGAGAATTATGCCGCGCTCGTCAGCGCCGCGACCGACGATGAGCCCGACCAGAACATGCTCGCGACGATGTCCGCCTACGACATGGCGGCAACCGTCGACTTCGGACTCGAGGCCAAGCAGCGCCTGCTCGAGCTGCGCTCGGAGAATGCGCGGATGCGACTGCTCGCGCGCCTGCTTCGCGCCGCGCTGAGGCGGCTCGACTTCGTCGATCGGGCGCAGGCGCGCGCCCGATCCAATGGCAAGGTCCGCTTCAGCTAGTTCGCGACCCGAACTCCGGCACCTCGATCTCTGCGATCGCGAGCGCTGAGCGGGAGGTGATGCGTTGCGCCGCCGTCCGGTGGACCCGCGGCTCGCCTGCCGGCTGGTCGATGACGAGCGCCGGTGGCCGGACGCGATCGCCGTGAGCGGTGGCGACGACCGTGACCCAGACCTCGTCACCGAGCTTCTCGTCGACCGTCGCGCCGAAGATGATGTTCGCCTCGGGGTGCGCGGCGTCGCTCACAGCCTTCGCCGCCTCGTTGACTTCCCACAGCGAGAGGCTTGGTCCACCTGTGATCGAAAGCAGGATGCTGCGGGCTCCTTCGACCGACGTCTCGAGCAGCGGCGAGGAGACAGCGGCCATCGCGGCCTCCACTGCCCGGCCGTCGCCTGATCCCATGCCGATCCCGAGCAGCGCCGTCCCGGCGTTGGACATCACGGTCCGCACGTCAGCGAAATCGAGGTTGATCAGACCCGGCAGGGTGACGAGGTCGGCGATGCCTTGGACGCCCTGGCGCAGCACGTCGTCAGCGACGGCGAACGCATCGACCATCGACACCTTCTTGTCGAGCACCGCCAGCAACCGGTTGTTCGGAACGACGATCAGCGTGTCGACCACGCGGCCGAGCTCCTCGATCCCCTTGTCGGCCTGCGCGGCGCGACGCGCGCCCTCGAAGCCGAACGGCTTAGTGACGATGCCGACGGTGAGCGCGCCGACCTCCCGCGCGATCGCAGCGACGATCGGCGCCGCTCCGGTGCCGGTCCCGCCACCCTCGCCGGCGGTGATGAACACCATGTCCGAGCCCTTGAGTTTGGCCTTCAACTCGTCGTAACCCTCGATCGCCGCCTCCCGCCCAACCGCGGCGTCCGAGCCCGATCCGAGACCCCGTGTGACCTCGGCTCCGATGTGGATCGTGCTACCCGCCGTCGACTGCTGCAGCGACTGCACGTCCGTGTTGATCGCGACGAAGTCGACGCCTGGAACCTCGGCCTCGATCATCCTGTTGACAGCGTTGACGCCGGCCCCGCCGACGCCGACCACGCGCAGTCGAGCCTGGCCGAGCAGACGTGTCGCTTCGAGTTCCTCGAGCGGGCTCAGTGGCTTTGGCGCGCCCTCGGCGTCGGGCTTCCGACCCGGCGCCGACGCCGTGATGTCACCGAGCGCGGGCGCCGCCAGGATGTCGTTCGGCAGCTCTGAGCCGAAGGCCTCGCGCAAGCGGTCGCGAGGGCTCAGAAGCCGCGCAGCCAGATCGTTACTCGCGCCGGCAGGCTCCGGATCGATCGGCGGCGGTTCGAGATCGTCGCCGTCGGTCTTGCGGAACAGCGCCGCAAGCGGACCCTCACGCATACTCGCGCGTTTGCTAGGCGGCGCCATCGAGAATCTCCTTTGCAAGGTCGCGGTAGGCCTTCGCAGCCGTGCCGGACGGGTCATAGCGGAGCACCGACATCCCCTTCACCGGAGCCTCGGCGAAGCGCACCGTCTTGCGGATCCGCGAGGCGAATACCCGGTCGCCGAAGTTCTCTTCGAGGATCTCGATCGCCTCCTTCGCGTGGATCGTTCGCGAATCCACCAGCGTCGGCAGGATGCCCTGGATGTCGACGGTCGGGTTGAGGTTCTCGCGGACCATCGACAGCGTGTTCTGGAGCTGGATCAAGCCGCGCATCGAGAGGTACTCGCACTGCACCGGGACGATCACCTTGTGCGCGGCGGTAAGGGCGTTGATCGTCAGTAGTCCGAGGCTCGGCGGCGTATCGATGCAGATGAAGTCATAGTCGTCGGAGACCGGCTTCAGCGCTCGTTCCAGCGCGCGCTCGCGTCCGATCGTCGCTGCCAACGCAATCTCGGCCCCCGCAAGGTCGATCGACGAGCAGGCGACGTCGATCTCTCGCTTGCGGATCACCTCGCGGATCGAGGTCGCGTGAACCAGCACGTCATACATCGAGCGTTCCAGCGTGTCGGGATCAATTCCCTGGGACATCGTCAGGTTGCCCTGCGGATCCATGTCGATGCAGAGCACGCGGTGGCCCTCCTCGGCGAACGCTGCCGCGAGATTGAGCGTTGTGGTTGTCTTTGCGACGCCGCCCTTCTGGTTGGCGAACGCTATGACACGCGCCGGGCTCACGGAAGCCTGCACTCTTTATGGATGAGCTCCACGCCGGAGTATTCGGACGCCGCGATCGGAATCCTTCCGGGTCTGCAAATCCTCTCGCCGAAAGTCGCGAGGCCGTCGACCCTTAGCATCGGCAGTAATGATCGACGGCTCCCCCGCGCCAGGACTCCTCGACCGACGTCTCGTCTTCGTCGTCGGCAAGGGTGGCGTCGGCCGCTCGACCCTGTCGGCCGCGCTCGGGATGCTCGCGGCGCGGCGCGGCGCGCGGACGATCGTGGCCGAGGTCAGCGGGCGTGGCGAGCTGGCGCAGCTCTTCGGCGTCGGCGTGGAACAGGGCGAGGTCGAGGTCGCGCCACGGCTGTGGGCGATCCAGATAGATACCGAGCGAGCGCTCGATGAATATCTCCACGAGCATCTGCCGCTGCGGATGCTTGCCGATCTCGTTGGAGCGACGCGTCTGATCGGCTACTTGGCGGCGGCAACACCGGGGTTGCGTGAGCTCCTGAACGTCGGCAAGCTCTGGGAGCTGGCGCAGCCGGAGCGGCGTGTGCCCGACGTGTCACCGTACGACCTCGTTGTGGTCGACGCGCCCGCGAGCGGCCATTCGCTGGCGCTCCTGACGGCCCCGCAGGCTTTCGCGCGAACCGCGCAGGGAGGCCCAATCGCTCGCCAGGGGGGGCGGATCGACGAGTTCCTGCACGACCGTAGGAGCACCGCGGTGGTTGCGATCGCACGGCCCGAGGATGCAGCGGTCAGCGAGCTGCTCGAGCTGAACGAACGACTCCTGCTCGAAGCCAAACTACCGCTCGACCTGGTCGTCGTCAATGCGGTCTCGGACGAGCGGCTGGATGAGGCCGATGCGAGCGCGCTGCGCGGCGTGCTCGGTCGCCCAGGCGAGCTGCCACTGGGAGCACGGGTCGCCGTCGAGCGCGCGCTGAGCGGCGATCTCGAGTCGCGCCTGGAGCGCGAGCAGATCGAGCGCTTGGCAGCGGCGCTGCCGGCCGTGGCGCGCGTCGAGCTTCGCCGCTGCTACGGCGGGGAGCTGGGCCTGTTCGAACTCGCAGCCCTCGCGACGGAGCTGGAGGCGGCAGTGTGAGCCTCGATGCGGTTCTCAGCGAGCGCCGGATCTGCATCTGCGTCGGGGCTGGCGGTGTCGGCAAGACCACAAGCGCTGCGGCAATCGCACTTGGCCTCGCAGCAAAAGGTCGACGCGTGGCGCTGATCACGATCGATCCGTCGCGGCGTCTCGCCGGTGCCCTGGCGCTCGACGCGCTTGCCAGCGAGCCACAGCTCCTCAGCGCGGAGCACCTCGCCCCAAGCGGCGTGGCGCTGCGCGGTGAGGTCTGGGCGATGGTGCTGGACCCGAAGCGCACCTTCGATGATCTGATCCGCGGGCTGGCCGTCGATCAAGCCACACGCGACCGCGTCTTCACCAACCGCATCTATCGCGAGATCTCGGGGGCCGTCGGCGGGTCGCATGAGTTCACCGCGGTCGCCAAGCTGTTCGAGCTAGATCGCTCGGGGCAGTTCGACGCGATCGTTCTCGACACGCCGCCCTCGCGCAACACGCTCGACTTCCTGCGCGCGCCGGAGCACCTCATGCAGTTCTTCGACGCGCCGGCGCTTCGCCTCTTCCTCGCTCCGGCCGGTCTCGGTGCCCGGTTCGCGAACCGGGCGGGCGCCCCGGCGATGGCCTTGATGCGGCGCTTGATCGGGATCGATCTGCTCGGCGAGATCGCGCTCTTCTTCGCGGCCGTCGGCTCGCTTGTCGGCGGCTTTCGCGAGCGCGCCGCAGCAGTGGAGGCCTTGCTGCGCGATCGCGGGACGACATTCGTGCTAATCAGCTCACCCGAGCGCGAGCCGGTTCGCGAGTCGATCGCGTTCGCTGCGCAGTTGCGGCGGGCCGACCTCGAGATCGGCGGTGTCCTGGTCAATCGTGTGGCGATGTCCACCGACGACGACGCTCCGAGCGATTCGCCCGCGACCGAGCTGGCGCTCGTCGCGGCGCTCGGCGAGCGCCTAGGCGGAATCGTCGCAGCGAGCGCCGAAAGAGCCGTGCGGCAGGCGCACCAGGATCAGCTCGGCGTCGCACGGCTGCGCGGGCAGCTCGACGGCGTTCCGCTGACGCTAGTGCCGCGGCTCGATCGCTCACTCGGCGAACTCGAGACGCTCGGCGCCGTCGCGCGGCGCCTGTTCGACTAACCGCGTGCCGTGGTGCGCAGCTCGTCCGTCGGCGGCTCGACAGCCTCCCAGCTGCCGTGGGGGCTCCCCGGATGGGTGAACACCGAGTCGTCGCCAGCACCCGGGCGCGGTGAGGAGTGCGGCGTCGCGAAGAGCTCGGAGGCGAACCTGCCCGTGCCCGTCCGGGTGACCTGAAAGTCACCAACATGGCCGATCCCGGCATCGTCCTCGGGCACGTAGATGCGGGCGTCGGCGAGGGCCGCGAGATCTCCGCGCAACTCTCCCGCGATGACGTCGCGCAGGATCTGGCGAAGGCGCTCCTCGACTTCACTCGCGACGGCGCCGGCGCCGGCGTCCGGTGTGGACGGCGCGATTTCTTCCCCTGCCATGACAGCCTGTTCGAGCGCGACGGCCCGCAGCATCCGCCGGGTCATGTCGTTGCGCTCGCCGGTTTCCGCGCAGAGCGCGGCAAGGCGTCCCGCGAGCCGGCCGCTACCGGCGCCCTCGGGCTCGAGCAGCGCTCGTAGCGCGAGCAGGTGATCGGTGAGGGCGTCCAGGCGATTCTCGCGCTCGCAGCCGAGCTCGAAGCGCCGGAGCGCCCAGCCGAGCGCGCCCGCGGTAGGCCGCCGTCGCGCGACGGTCGCGATGAAGTTGCACAGCTGTTCCTGTTGCTCGGCGACGAGCAGGACCTGCCCGTCCGTGCGTCCGCCACCGAGCTGCAGCGCACGCCAGTGCGAGCCGCCGGAATGGATCCACGCGAGCGGCGCCAGGGAGATCCCACCCGCGTAGAGCCGCATCGCAGTCTGCAGCTCGAGCATCTGCGCCAGCGCGCGCTCGACACCGTCGGGGTCGTCCCCCGGGTCGACGGCGACCACGAGCGACGGCCGGTCGTCTCGACTCCACGCGGGATCCGGCGGTACGCTCCCGAGCCGCTCGAGCGACGCCAGCAGCATGCCGTTGCCGAGCACGATTTCCCTGGCGGTCGTGCTGACTCCGCGCAGCAGACCAAGCAGCGCGATGTCGTTGCACTGCTCGACAGCGTTCTCGAAGAGTTCGCGGTAAGCCGGCTCGAAGCGCTCGGGAACCAGCACGAACGTCTTGTCGGCACCGTCGAAGACTCGCGCCGTGAAGCATTGCAGCGCGGCCTCCGAGTGGTCGCAGCTGTCATCGTCGGGCGGCGTCGCGTGCGCGGCGAGATAGCTATTCAGTCCCGGCATGCCGGCGAGCTCGGCCAGCGCAGTCGCCGCGGACGGCAGCGATCGCAGCGCCGGCCATTGGCGCGCGACGAATTGGCTCGTGAGTGGCCGGTAGCAGTACAGCGCCGGGCGGTGCAGGCGCGCGCGTTCCTCGACGATGTCGAAGCCGACCTCGGCGCCGCTCGCCGTCGCCGCGGTGAGTGCTTGGGCCGCCTCGATGGCGAAGGCGTGCAAAGACTGATGCAGCTGGCCGGAGCGCATTGTTGGCGTTTCGCTCCGCCCGTGCCGCCTCCTGCCCGCGCAGCGGGCGTTGCAGCGCTTACGCTGCGACCGGCTCGCTTAGCGGTGGAGCCTGCGTGAGCTCCTCGCAGACCCAGCGGCGGCCGTAATCGCGCATGCTGTCGATGATCGGCAGCAGGTCGCGACCCTTCTCAGTCAACGAGTACTCGACGCGTGGCGGCACCTCGGGGTAGGTGTGCCGCTCGACGATCCCATCCTCCTCGAGGGCCCGCAGGCGGAGCGACAGGGTGCGGGGGCTGATACCGGCGAGCGATCGCTCGAGCTCGCAGAAGCGGCTGCGTCCGGCCGCCAGGTCACGGACCAAGAGCAGCGTCCACTTGCCGCACACGAGCTCGGCCGTATGGCAGACGGGGCACGTGTCTTCCAGAGACATACACGAGACTTTACCAACTGAAGTGTCCGTCTGGGAGCGGAGTGGTCTCCGGCCGGAGGCCGGGGGAGGCGCCGCGACTAGCTGGCTGACGTGCCTACATACGTTGTG
>PKXY01000023.1:59476-77138 GCA_003132505.1 Solirubrobacterales bacterium | reverse complement strand
TGAACAACAACACCGGCCGCTCGAACGTCGCCACAACCTCACGCATCACATGCACCGCCTCCGACTCCAACGCCTCCAAATGCGTGGGCCGGCGAATGTGGCGCTGCTCGGGCGCCGCGACGATGCTCAGCGCGCGGCCCGCAAACCGATCGACCGGGCGCGGCGCCGGACGTTCGCTTCGCTTGCGGGTATTGGGTGGAGCGTTCACGGCCATATGGACACGGCGGAGGGTCGCAGGTTGCGGTGACAGCCCATAGTGTTGGTTGGAGTTAAGGTCCTTTGAAGGATCCTAATGGACCGGCTGTTGCGCTCAGGCGGCGTCGAGCAGCGAAATGGCCCGGTTCGTCTACGAAATAGGCCCGAAACGCGGGCGGCGTCGCCGCTCACGCCCGCGCGGTGAACTGCTTCGAGGTTCCCAGCACGCGCCCCGCGGCGCTGAGCGCCTCAACCTCGAACGTCGCGTCGCTGCGATGTAGCGCGATCGCCGTTTCGAAGCCTGACTTGCGGGCGCTCGCGGCGAGCGTCAGCCGGCCGGAGCCGGTCCCCGCCATGACCCGCCAGGAGGCGACCTGGGTCGCGCCGTTCCAGCTGGCGTAGACGGTCGTCCTGCCGTTCGTTCGGCGAGCGGCGCCGGAGGGCGAGGTGAGTGGCAGGCCGACCCACTCCTCGACAGTCGCCCGGTAGCTCAGATCCGACCCCGGGAAGTAGCCGTCCAGTAGCAGCTTGCCCGACTTGGTGTACTCGGAGAGGAAGGGCCGCGATCCCCAGCCAACGAACACGTTCCCGTTCGCCAGCGGCTCGACGTCGCCCATGTAGTCGGCGTTTTGGTTGCGGCCCTGGCCGTACTGGGCTACGAGCGTCGCTGTGTGGGTCTGCTGGTTGAGCTTGAGCACGAGTCCTCGAGACGGCCCGGTCGCGGGGACGTAGGTGCCGCCACCGGTCAGCTGGCAGCAGTGATCATCGAACATCGTCACGACCGAGTTGGGTTGGAGGACGACGTCGTGCTGCCACTGGAAAGCGGCCTTCGAGGCGAACTTGTAGCTCGATTGCCGGCCGCCGAGCGTCCACTCGATATTGCCGGTCTTGACGTTGACCAGGTAGGCGGCCCAGGTATCGCGCATCGAGACGAGGAACGTGTCGTTGCCGACCAGCTCGAGCGAGTTGACGTGATAGGCGTCCCACGGGAATCCGTTGGTCGGGAGCGTGGCCTGCGACTGGCTGAGCTGGATGTGCTTCAGCGCGTCCCAGGTGTAGAGCAGCTTGCCGGTCCTGAGGTTGTACTCCTGCACCGCCGAGTCGATCAGCGCGCCGTTGTAGGCGCCGCCGTACTTCGAGAGGTTCCGCGGGATGTTCTTATTGGCGGTCACCCAAGCGTCGTTGCCCCTGATCACGATCTCGTGCAGCGTCAGGACCCAGCCGTCCTTCCCTTTGAGCGTCGCGACGGTCTTGTAGTGCTGGTTGGCCACGACGTCCTCGCCGCTCACCGTCTGGCCGATGTTCGTCACGACGCCCTGCCACCACGCGAGCACGGGCTTGCCCTGATAGGTCTGCAGGCTGAGGTTGGCCGCGACGTACTTCTTCGGCACCGGCTTGAACCAGACCGGCTGAAGCTGGTCGTCGAGGATCAGCGGCCCGCTCTGGCCGACCATCGGCGGATAGCTCAGGTTGTAGAAGGCCGCGGTGAAGATGTAGCCGGGCGCCAGCTTGCCGATGGCAGCCTTGTGGTCGCTGTAGAGCGTCGGCGGACGCAGCGTCGGCGCGCTGACGAAGCTGTCCGAGCCGCTGGTGACATACGACCCCACGGGCGCCCCGCGGGAGTTTGCGAACGCGATGTCGGCGGCGACGAACGCCGTCACGAGGACGCCGATAACGACAGCCAGGCGCCGTGCCGGCGAGGCGACGGCGGCGGCGGGCTTGGGCATCGCCGTGATCGTGATGACGGCCGCCAGGCCGGCCAGCCCGCCGCAGATCAGGTACGCAAGGCGGAAGCCCTCGGTCAGCGCCTGCGACACCTGAATACCGCTGCCGATCAGATGCGTGCTGCGCTGCGTCGCGAGAGTGACGAGGACCGCGAGACCGAGTCCGCCGCCGACCTGGCGCGAGGTGTTCACGAGCCCGGAGGCGAGCCCGGCCTGACCCTCCTTGGCGCCCTGGGTTGCGGCGATCGTCGATGGCACGATCGACATCGCGATGCCCGCCGCGGTCAGCAGCCCGGGGATCATCACGTAGACGACGCCGCTGCCGCTGTCGCCGATCCGCGCGAGCAGAAGCATTCCGGCCGTCAGCATCGTCAGCCCGCTGCCGAGCACCGCCCGCACGCCGAAGCGGCCGACGAGCTTGCCGGTGCGCGAGGCGACCAGCATGATCATCAACGTCATCGGCAGGAAGATCAGCCCCGTGTTGAGCGGCGAGAGGCCCAGCACCTGTTGCAGGTAGAGCGAGCTCACGAACCACATCGGGAACAGCGAAGCGCTGAATATGAGGACGATGTTGTTCGCGAGCTGGAGCGGCAGCGTCAACTCCTTGAACGGGATCAACGGCGCCGACGCGATCCGCGTCTCGATCACCACGAACACCACGAGCAGGACGATTCCCGCGACGATCGGACCGAGCGCGCCGAACGAGCTCCAGCCTTGGAGGCCCGCCTGGACGACGCCGTAGACCAGCACCATCTGTCCGATCGTCAACGTCAGCGCGCCGGCGACGTCGAAGCTTTGGCCCTCGCCGCTGCGGCGATCGCGCACGACGAGGTGAGCAACGACGGCGGCGAGGATCGCGATCGGCGGGTTGATCAGGAGGATCCAGCGCCAGGTGAGCTCCTGGGTGATGATCCCGCCGAAGAGGACACCGGCGGCGCCCCCGAGCCCGTTCATCGCCGCCCACGTGGCGATCGCCCGATGCAGCTTGGGGCCCGGCGGGAACGACGAGGTGATGATCGCGAGCGACGAGGCCGCCATCAGGGCGCCGGCGAGACCCTGCCCCGCGCGGGCGCCGATCAGCAGGCCGCGGTCCGGCGCGACGCCGCCGGCCAGCGACGCGATCCCGAACAGGAGCAGCGCCGCAACGATCATCCGCCGCTGCCCGAAACGGTCGGCTGCGCGCCCGCCGAACAGCAGGAACCCCGCGAACGTGATCGCGTACGCGTCGACGACCCACTGCAGCTCGGGCGATGAGAAGCCGAGGCTCGACTGGATCGAGGGCAGCGCCACGTTGACGATGCTCAGGTCGAGGATGACCATGAACTGCGCCACGCAGCAGACGCCCAGAAGCCATCCGGAACTCGAATCCAGGCCGGGCCCGTCCGGCGTGGCCCCGCTCTCGGGGGGACCTGCTGGCGCCTCGACGCTCACCGGCTCGCGAGCGGCTGTCGCAGTTGCGTGTGCACCAAAAGCCGACGATACCCTACGCGTAGCGGCTCTCCCCGCCGCTGCGCAGGCGCTGACCGACTGCTCCCAGCGCATCGCGCATGGCTCGAAGATGGCGGCGCAGCCTGGGATTGGCGGCGAGGGTGGCTGTTAGGATGGGCGCCGAGGTCCCCGAGCAACAACAGGAGTCCAGTCCATGAAGCGAAAGCTCTCGATCGCCGTGCGCAGTCTGCTGGCCGCCACGGCGGTCGCCGTCCTGCTGGCAGCGTGCGGCGGCGGCAACGGCGGCTCGCACCACAAGAGCACGCCGCATAAACCGAAGTCATCCTCCGGCGGCTACTGATCATCGTCTCAGCCTGACGCGCCGCTGACCGGGTACTCGGCGGTGTAGCTCTTGACCGCGACCGCGTGCGAGGTTCCGAGTACGTGGCCGGCTGAGTCGAGCGCCTCGACGGCGACGTAGCCGTACTGCCTGGGCAGGATCGTCGAGGTCTCGAAACCGCCCAGCTGGACGGTCGTCTGCGTCGTCAGCGATCCGGCGCGCTTGCCGGCGAGCACGCGCCAGGAAGCGACGCCGGTCGCGCCGTTCCAGCTCATGTGCACGATCGTGTCGCCGACGTTGTTCTGGCTCGCGGCGGCGCTCGGCGGCGTCAGCGGACGTCCGCTCCAGGGGAAGCGGTAGGCCCTGTAGAAGACCAGCTCGTCGGACAGGTGCGCGTCGAAGAGCAGCGATCCGCTCTTTGCGTACTCGCTGATCACCGGTTCGCCGCCGAAGCCCACGAGCGTGTTGCCGTCGGCGAGCGTCTGCATGTTCCCCTGGCTCGCAACGAGCAGCGGCGGGCTCGAGTGCACATAGGCTGAGACCAGGTGCGCCTGGTGCGTCTTGAAGTCGAGCGCGACCGTTATCGCGCGTGACTGGGAATGGCGCGGCGGGCTCGACCCGTCGTCGAAGAACGTGACGTCGCCGTCCGGGAGGATGCGGCCGTCGTGCTGCCAGGCGGTCGCGGTGCCGGCGCCCATCTTGAACGAGCTCTTGAGGCCGCCCAGGAGCCATAGGATCGTGCCGCTGCCCCCTTGGAGCTGGTAGCCGGCCCACGTGTTGCGCGCCGAGATGAAGAGGTCGCCGTCGGACTCCGGATCGATCGAGTTGATGTGAAACCAGTCCCACGCCCGGTCGCTCGGCGGCGAGGTCTCGGACTCGCTCACGGCAACGTGGTCGAGAGCGTGCCATTCCCAGCGCACGAGGCCGGTCTTCATGTCGATTTCCTCGACGGTCGCATCGAGGATCGCGCCGTTGCGCGGTCCGTGCTGCGAGGACAGGTTGCAGCGGATCGGGTTGTAGGCGGTGATGTAGGCGATATCGTGCGGCGCGATCTGAAATTCGTGTAGGTCGGCCTGTAGCCCGTTGCCGGCTTTCACGGTGGCGACCGTCTGGTAGCGGGAGTTCATGACGAAGTCCTCACCGTCGCCGTAGCCGAGCGAGAGCACCTTGCCCTGCCAGAACGTGAGGTCGCGCTGGCCGTTGTAGGTCTGGACGCTCAGATCGTCGGCGACGCTGCCGCCCGAGAGCTGACGAAACCAGACGAGGCGGCCCTGCGGCGTGTAGATCAGCTCGCCGTAGCGACCCGGTCCCGGCCCGTTGGTCGTGAAGATGTCGCCGGCGCCGGCATCGCGGTCCGCTACGGTCACCGTCATCACCGGCGCTTGAAGGCCCGGCAGCGTGTAGAAGGTCTGGTAGTCGCTGGGCGGCGTTGCCGGGTTCGAGAAGCCACCGACCGCCGCAGTCGAGTAAGGGGTGTCGACCACGAAGCCGAACGACACCCGCTTGCCGCCCTTGGCCGCGCCGATCACGGCACGCACGGTCACGTCCTCGCCGGGCGTGAACGCGGTGGCCGGCACGAAGCTCGCGCCGTCTCCCTGCGAGTAGGCCACGAGGCGCCCCGCGTGGTTGCCGCTGCGGGCGCCGGCGACGCGCACGTCGCGAATCTCGCCGACCGGGACTCCGAGAAAGCTGATCTGCGTGTCCGGGTCGGCCGTGTCGGTCCCGGGCGCCGGCGACACATCGACGGGCACGCCCGCGAGCTTGGCGCTGTGGTCGACGCTCGCTGGCAGGCACGCGGGGGCGCTGGCACCGCCCTGCGCGCCGGCGCTGGCAGAGCCCCAGGCCGCGAGCGCGAGGCCGCTCACCGCGGTCGCAACCACTGCGAGAAGAGCAGCGCGCCGTCCGAAGCGCGCCCTGACGCCCACTGCTCCGGCTCTCGTCCTCGGGGGGCTCATCACTCCGTTTCTCGCCTGCGTCCGTGGTTCGGTGCTGTCAACTCGACCCCGTAGCCGGACTCGATCAGCAGACGATCTGCGTGCGGCGCCGACAAGCTACAGGACCGCGCTAAATGTTGCCCTTGATTAGCAACGCGTTAGCGCGCATTCATCGGAATCGGTTCGGCCCCAGCGCTCCCAGCCGCGGCTCCAGGCCATACAGCTCGTAGGCGAGGAAGCGGCTGAACAGGCGGTGCTCGGGCCCGTGGTAGTCCGATGACGCAGTCGTGATCAGGCCGAGCTCCTCGCAGCGACGGCTTAGCAACCGCGTCTGGCGCTCGTCGTGGGTGACGTAGAAGCACTCGACACCGTCAAGGCCGCCAGCCCGGTAGCGGTCGATCGCTTCCACGACCGCGCCATCGTCCTTGATGTCCCAGAACGGGTGGGCCCAGACTGCGAGCCCGCCGGCGGCGTGAATCCACTCGATCGCCTCAGCGACGGTCGGGCGCGTCCGGCCCGAGTAAGCCGGAGCGCCCGGGATGAGGTAAGCCGGGATCAACGACGAGACGTCCGTGTGACCCTCGCTCGCGAGTCGCGCAGCGTTGTCGGGGTGTGCCAAGACCGCCACGGCGAGATGCGGCCGGCCGATCGGCTTGCCTTGCGCCCGCCGCGCATCGAGTGGCGTCTCGTCGATTGCGAAGCCGAGTTCGCGTAGCAGCGCGATCATCCGCCCAGCCCGGCGACCGCGGTCGGCTCGGGCGTCGGCGAGCCGCTCGAGCAGCAGCGGGTCGTGATGGTCGATCCCGTATCCGAGGACGTGAAGGTCTTCGTAGTCCGCGTCGACCGCCGATATCTCGGTCGCCGTAAGCAGGTCGATCGAGTGCTCGCGCGCCGCCTCGAGCGCCTCGTCGATGCCGCCGACGGTGTCATGGTCGCTCAGCGCAAGCAGCTCGACGCCGGCCGTCGCCGCCGCCGCGACGACCGCGGCCGCCGGCAGCGCACCATCGGAGTGGAGCGAATGCGATTGCAGGTCGATCCGTGCCATCAGCTCGTGTACCCGGTCTTTCGCAGGAAGCCGTTGAGCCGCGCGACGAATCCGGCGCCGGCCGGCCAGATGTGCGGGCCGCTGCTTCGCAGCTCACGGGCGCGCTCGAGCTGGGTCAGCTTCTGGGCGACCTGGTCGTGCCGGCCAAGCACGTACTCGTCGGCTGCCCAGGCCGCGAGGAAGCCGAGTCCGGTGCCGTCCGATCGGTTGTCGAGGTAATAGCGCCACTGCTGGGCCGCGGCCGGCGCGACCAGCTTCGGATAGGCGCGCGTCACAGCGACGAACCTGCCGTCCTCCAGGCGCAGGATCTGGAGCGGCAGTCCCGAGAAGGCGAAGGCCGCGAACTCATAGGCGAAGCGCTCGTCGTCGGTGACGAACTCATACTCCTTACTGGCGTCCAGGCGCTCGAGCGAGTAGCCCGGGTCGCCCCAGACGTGCAGCAGTGAGGAGTAGTCGTCGCGCGCCCTGTCGTAGCGGAACAGGTCGGTGACGTTGCAACAGTGCGCGCCGCCGGTGTAGAGGTTGAGGAGCACGTCGGGCTGGCCATCGGCCTCGACGTCGGCGACCCGCAGGGCGTCCGGCAGATTCGGCCAGCAGATCGTCCCGCACGCCTTGTTTGCCACCGCGGCGCGGTAGAGCGGCTTGCCGTTGCGCACGATCTCGAGTTGGAGGTCGCTGAACGGCTCGACTGCGTTCTTCGCGTCGTGGCGGTAGCTGAGCTTGGCGCTCACGCCGCCGCTCCGCTGCGCCACGATGGCGACGCCTGCCCCAAGCGCGGTCGCGCCGCTGGCCAATACCGCGAGTACGCAGAGCACCGGCGCGAGCACGCGCCGTTCAAAAGCCATAGGCCTTTGCGAGCTCCGGATCCTTGCTCGCGAGCATCTCCGCCAGCGTCAGCATCACCTGACACTGCTTCCAGGTCGCGTCGTCGGCCATCTTGCCGTCGATCATGTGGACCCCGGCACCGTCCGGGATCGCTTCGACGATCTTCCGCGCGAACGCCACCTCGGCGGGATCGGGACTGAACACGCGCTTGGCGACCTCGATCTGGTCGGGGTGAAGCGACCACGCGCCGACGCAGCCAAGCAGGAACGCGGCGCGGAACTGCGCCTCGCAGCCGGCGAGATCGCGGATGTCGCCGAACGGCCCATAGAACGGCAGGATGCCGGTCGCGGCGCACGCGTCGACCATCCTCGCGAGCGTGTAGTGCCAGGGGTCCTGCTGGCTCGCGGCGCGGACGCCGTCAGCGGCGTCCGGATCGGGGTCTGCGAGCACGACATAACCCGGATGGCCGCCGCCGACGCGCGTCGTCTTCATCCGTCGTGACGCGGCGAGGTCGGCCGGTCCGAGGCTCATGCCCTGCATCCGCGGGCTCGCGGCGGCGATCTCCTCGACGTTCACGACCCCGAGCGCCGTCTCGAGGATCGCGTGCACGAGGATCGGACGATCGAGTCCCGCCCTGGCCTCGAGCTGCGCGAGCAGCCGGTCCACATAGTGGATGTCCCAGGCGCCCTCGACCTTCGGCACCATTACGACCTCCAGGCGATCACCGATTTCGCCGACCAGCGTGGTCAACTCATCGAGTGCCCAGGGCGACTCGAGCGCGTTGATCCGCGCCCACAGAGCGGCCCCGGACAATTCGGCGTCACGCCCGACTCGGATCAGCCCGTCGCGGGCCGCGAGCTTGCGCTCGACCGGCACGCCATCCTCGAGGTTGCCGAGCACAATGTCGCTCTGCGCCGCGAGCGCGGGAACCTTCGCCGCCATGCTCTCGTTCGACGGGTCGAAGAAGTGGATCACCCGCGAGGGCGTCACCGGTATCTCGCGCAGCGGCATCGGCGCGCCGATCGCGAGCGGCTTGGTGAAGTCTCGGGGGTTTCGCACGTCCGGCTCCTCGGCGTCTGTCTCAGGCCCGCCGGTGGCGGATCGCCGGCGACTGCGGGCATCGTCTCAGGTCGGCCACCCCGGGTGTCGCGCCGGGATCTGCGAGCGCCCCCAACTTGCGCAGAGACTTAAACCACAGGTATGCTGTTTGGTCTCGCCGGGCCCGCACCCCGACCCGTGGCATCGCAAATTGGCGCTCCAGATGGGGCGCTTACGCGTTTTCGAGACTTACGTGACGCCTCAGCTAGATACCGACCAGGCCAGCCGCGAAGCAAGCGGGGCCCGGCCGCTCGGTCGCTATTTCGAGGAGTTCGAGGTCGGCGCCGTCTACAAACACTGGCCCGGCAAGACGATCACGGAGGGCGAGCACCACCTGTTCTGCCTGCTGACGATGAACCACCACCCGCTGCACACCAACGACGTGTTCGCGGCCGCTTCACAGCAGGGCCGAAATGTCGTCGTCGGCACCTATGTCTACGCGCTGGCGCTGGGGCTCTCGGTTCCCGACGTGTCGGGCAAATCACTCGCCAACCTCGCAACCGAGGAGCTGAGCCACCCGGCGCCCGTGTTTCACGGGGACACACTCTTCGTCGAATCCGAGGTGCTCGAAACTCGACCGTCGGGCTCCAAGCCCGACCGTGGCGTGGTCAAGGTCCACACGCGCGTCTACAACCAGGATGGCGTCCTCGTGACCGAATTCAAGCGTCTGTCCCTGGTCCCCCGAAAACCCGAGACCGCACCAGCGGAGGAGAGCTCGAGTCAGTCTGGCGGCAGTGCCGCCAACACCAGGAAAGAGTGAGCTCCCCCGTGATCGAGGCCAGCGCACCAACTGCAAACGAACAACTGCTCGCGTGGGTCGAGGAAGTGGCCGCGCTCACGCAGCCGGCGGATATCCATTGGTGCAACGGGTCGCTGGCCGAGTACGACCGGCTCTGTCAGACGCTGCTTGACGCTGGTACCTTCGAGAGGCTCGATCCCGAGCGCCTCCCGCACTCGTTCCTCGCGCGGTCAGATCCGGGCGACGTCGCTCGTGTCGAGGACCGTACGTTCATCTGCTCGGAGCGCGAGGTGGATGCCGGACCGACGAACAATTGGTGCGATCCGGCCGAGATGCGCGAGCTCCTCGGCGGCCTGTTCAGCGGCGCGATGCGCGAGCGCACGATGTATGTCGTGCCGTTCTCGATGGGCCCGCTCGGCTCGGAGCTGTCGCAGATCGGCGTCGAGATCACCGATTCGGCCTACGTCGCGTTGAGCATGAGCGTCATGACGCGCGCCGGCAGCACGGTGCTCGAGTTGCTGGGCGCTGACGGGGAGTTCGTCCGCTGCCTGCACTCGGTCGGGGCGCCGCTAGCTGACGGCGCCGAGGACGTGGCGTGGCCGTGCAACGCGGAGAACAAGTACATCGTGCATTTCCCCGATACGCGCGAGATCTGGTCGTTCGGTTCGGGCTACGGTGGCAACGCGCTGCTCGGCAAGAAATGCTTTGCGCTGCGGATCGCCTCGGTGATGGCGCGCGAGGAGGGCTGGCTCGCCGAGCACATGCTGATCGTCAAGGTGAGCTCGCCGGAGGGCACGGTCAAGTACTTCGCCGGTGCGTTCCCGTCGGCCTGCGGCAAGACGAACCTCGCGATGATGGTGCCGGCGCTTCCAGGCTGGAAGGTCGAGACGATCGGCGACGACATCGCCTGGATGAAGTTTGGCGCCGACGGCCGCCTCTACGCGATCAATCCCGAGGCAGGGTTCTTCGGCGTCGCGCCCGGAACGAGCACACGGACGAACCAGAACGCGATGGCGATGACTCGCTACAACACGATCTTCACCAACTGCGCGCGCACCGACACCGGCGACGTCTGGTGGGAGGGGCTGAGCACGGAGCCGCCGCAGCATTTGATCGACTGGCGCGGCAACGACTGGGCACCGGACGCCGAGACCCCGGCCGCGCATCCAAACGCCCGCTTCACCGTGCCCGCGTCGCAGGATCCCGCGATCGCGCCGGAGTGGGAGGACCCCGCCGGCGTGCCGATCGATGCGTTCCTCTTCGGCGGGCGGCGCTCGAGCGTCGTGCCGCTGGTCTACGAGGCGTTCGACTGGGAGCACGGCGTCTTCCTCGGGTCAACAATGGCGTCCGAGACGACCGCCGCTGCGACTGGAGTCGTCGGCAAGCTGCGCCGCGATCCGTTCGCGATGCTGCCGTTCTGCGGCTACAACATGGGCGACTACTTCGCCTACTGGCTGCAGATCGGCCGTGAGCACGACCCGGCGAAGCTGCCGCGGATCTTCGCCGTCAACTGGTTTCGCAAGGACAGCGAGGGCCGCTGGCTGTGGCCCGGCTACGCCGAGAACAGCCGCGTGCTCGAGTGGATCTTCCGCCGCCTCGAAGGGAGCGCCGAGGCGGTCGACGAGCCGATCGGCCATCTGCCCGCGCCTGGCGCCCTGAACGTCGCACGACTCAAGATCACGCCGGAGGCGGTCGCGGAGCTGCTGCGCGTGGATCGAGCGGCATGGGCGGCGGAGCTGCCGCTACTGCGCGAGCATTTCGCGACCTTCGGCGATCACCTGCCGGCCGCGCTGATGGAGCAGCTCGACGCCCTCGAGCAGCGTCTGCTGAGCTAGCGACCGGCGGGTGCATGCACCCGCCGGCGGATCGGTGCATGCACCGATCCGTGCCTCGGCGCATGCGCCGAGGCCTACGCACCAAGGCTAGTGGCGGTCGCCGCCGGTCGCTGCCGGCGGGCGCGACTCCTCGGCGAGTGAGGTGATCGTGAGCGCGCCCTGCGCGGCGCCCTCGAGCACCTCGCCCGCTTCGTCGAGCGATCGCGCGTACAGCTCGACGAGCAGGTGGACGGTGATCCGCGCGTCGTCGTCGTGCTTGTGAAAGCGCACGTGAGTGAAGAACTCGCGGACCCCGTAGTCGCCGAACGCGGCGTATGAGAGCGAGTCGCCGGCCTCGGGTCCCGAGCAGCTCTCGACGTCGGCGGCGGGGACGGTAACCGTGCAGGACGCCACCCAGGGCGTTCCGGTCACCATCCGCTCCCAGCGATCCTCGACCGGCTCGACGCGGCCGTCGACGAACCCGAGGTGCGGCTGGTCGTGCATGCACTCGAGGCACTGCACGACCGCCTCCTGGATCTCATCGACCACGTCGGCGCGCTCACCGGTCTCCGGATCGATCTTGTGGATCCCCTCGTAGTGCACCTGGACCTCGAGGTCCTGGGACCAGCAGCGGTAGCAGCGCAGCCAGCTGCGGGGTTCGGTGCTCACGTCCTGATTCTATGCTGCCGGGGTGTCCGGTCCCGGCGACGCAGAGGAGTTGCTCGCTCGCGACCGGGCCCACGTCTGGCATCCGTACGCGCCGATGCCGGCAGAGTTCGAGCCGCTGGTGGTCCGCTCGGCGGCAGGGGTACGGCTCAGCCTGGCCGACGGTCGCGAGCTGATCGACGGCATGTCGTCCTGGTGGTGCGCGGTCCACGGCTACCGCCACCCGGTGCTCGATGCGGCGGCGAGGGCACAGCTCGAGCAGATGGCGCATGTGATGTTCGGCGGCCTGACGCACGAGCCCGGGGTCGCGCTCGCGCAGGCACTCATCGAGCGCGTCCCGGACCCCCTGGCCCACGTCTTCTTCGCCGACTCCGGCTCGGTCGCCGTCGAGGTCGCGCTCAAGATGTGCCTTCAGTACTGGCGCGGGCGTGGCCGCCCGCGAAAGACGCGCATGCTCAGCCTGCGTGGCGGCTATCACGGCGACACTTTCGGAGCAATGGGCGTCTGCGACCCGGTCGACGGAATGCACTCGCTGTTTACCGATGTGCTCGCGGACAACCTCTTCGCACCGCGCCCGCCTGGCGGCGTGGAACGACCGCTTGATGAGGCCTATGTCGAGGTGCTCGCCGAACTCGTCGAAGGGCATCGCGACGAGCTCGCGGCCGTCGTGATCGAGCCGGTTGTGCAGGGCGCCGGCGGCATGTGGTTCTACTCGCCCGAGTACGTCCGCGTCCTGCGCGAGCTCTGCGACGCCCACGACGTGCTGCTCGTGCTGGACGAGATCGCGACCGGCTTCGGGCGCACCGGAACGTATTTCGCCTGCGAGCGCGCCGGGATCTCCCCCGACGTGATGTGTGTCGGCAAGGCGCTGACCGGCGGCTACGTCACGCTCGCCGCGACGCTCTGCACGCCGGCGGTTGCCCAGGCGATCGGCGCGAGCGCCGGCGGAGCGCTGATGCACGGCCCGACCTACATGGCGAACCCGCTTGCCTGCGCGATCGCCCTCGCCAGCATGCGGTTGCTGGAGGAGAGCGCTTGGCAGGCGAACGTGGAGCGGATCGAGCAGACGCTGACGAGCGCGCTTGCGCCGCTGTGTGGAGCTGAGCACGTTGCCGATCTGCGCGCGCTCGGCGCGGTCGCGGTGATCGAGCTCGATCACGCGGTCGACATCGCTGCGGCTACCGCCGCGGCCACGGCGGCCGGCGTATGGCTTCGACCGTTCAGGAACCTGATCTACGCGATGCCGCCCTACATATGCACCGACGCCGAGCTTCAGTCGATCGCGCGGGCGATGGCGGCGGCTGCAGCTGCCGGCTAGCCGAAGGTGAACGAGTAGCCGCTCGTGCCCGGGGAGAAGCTCAGCGTGATCGTCTCGTCCTCGTCCCTCGGCTCGGAGACGATGTTGTAAAGGCGCTGCCCCGTGACGGTGATGTAGCCGCCGTGAACATCACTACCCGCGTCGGCGGCGGTCGGAACCTGGCCGTTGATCAGCACGCCGACGTGGCCGACGCCATGCGCCGGCGGGCTGAGCACGATGTAAACGTGCTTGCCCTGGACGTTCGCGGTGATCGTCGCGTTACTCCCGGCTAGCGCCTGCTGCGAGGCGATCGTCCAGGTGCCGCCGTAGGCGAACTCACTGAGCGCGATCACTCCGGTCGGCCCGGCGTAGGTGTGAGTGCCACTGAACGGACCGCTCGCCCAGCCCGCGGCGCGTGCCGTGCCGAGGTAGGTCTCGGGGCTCGCCTCGAGCGAGGGGGTGATGACGTGCGTCGGGCGCGCGTCCGCGCCGAGGCCCTTGGCGCCGGCCGCAACGAGCAGCGCGCGTGTTGCGGCCTCCGTCTGCGGGTAATAGCCCTCGTATGGATCCGCGTAGCGCACCCTTCCCCGGGCGTCGATCAGGAAGTCCGAGGGCCAGCCTTCGTTGCCCCACTCGTTGAAGGTGTCGAGGTTGTTGTCCTGCACGATCGGATAGTGGATCCCGAACTGGGCGATCGCCGCCTTGAGGTTGCCGGCATCGCGCTCGAACGGGAATTCGGGCGACTCGACACCGATCACCACCAACCCGTCGCTGCGATATTTGCGATACCAGGCCTCCAGGTAGGGCAGCGTCCGAATGCAGTTGATGCAGGTGTAGGTCCAGAAGTCGACGAGAACGACGTGCCCGCGCAATCCGGCAAGAGTGAGTGGGCGTCCGCCGGCCGTGTTGAACCAGTCCTCGGTGCCGACGAACGGCGGTGCAACCGGGCCGACAGGCAGGTCCGCAGCGCTCGAGGCGGTGGCGCTCCCGTGCGACTTAACGAGCGACTTGTGAGGGTGAATCGAGTTGAGGCGCGATGCGACCGCGCCCGAGTTGTCGATCGCCGCGGTGATGTTGACGTTGGGGATGTGCTCGGCGATCAGCTCGTCGAGCTTCACGTCGAGCATCGTGGCGATCGCCAGCGCCGTCGCGATCATCACGACGCCGAGCGAGCGCTGCACCATCAGTCCACGTCCAGCACGTCGCAGCCGATCGAGGATCCGCCGGCCGCCGAGTGCCAGCGCAAGCAGCATCAGTCCGGTACCGAATGCGTAGGCCAGCCCGACGAGGACCGCGCTGCCGCTTGCCGCGCTGACCGAGATGACCGCGGCGAGGATCGGGCCCGCGCACGGCGTGTAGACGAACCCGAGCGCGCCGCCGACCAGTAGGCCGGACGCGAAGCCGTCGCCGCGCGTGCGCGGACCGAGCCTTGAGAGCGCCGCCAACGGCCGCTCGACGAGCTGGCCGAGCTGCGGCACGATCAGCGCTATCCCGAACACCAGCAACACGACAATCGCGACATCGCGCAAGGGATCGGAGCCGAGTCCGACGCCATCGACAACCTTCGCGATGCCGATGATCGTGATCGCAAACGTCGTCGTCAGCCCGATCACGATCCCGAGCGGACGGCGCGCACCTCCGGCGCCGCTCGCCGAGAGCATCGCAGGCAACACCGGCAGCACACACGGCGAGACGGCGGTACCCGCCCCAACGACGACCGCGAACAGCATCAATACCAGCACAGCAGCTACATCCTGACCGAGCGCGCCACCCGGTGCGGCAATCGTTATGTTGGCTTGAGGATCGTCGGAGCTCTTGTCGGGCAAAGCCCGACAAAACTCCTCCTCGGGCTTTCGGGCGATGGGCTGGAACGTCGCGACTCAAGAGCATGTCGAGAGGCCGCGCATTCGGCGTGGAATCGTCCGCGTAGCACAGGTCTCGATGATCGTCCGGCGCCGAACGCTGCGCCGGCCGCGCAATCAAGCATCTAGTCGATCAGTCGCGCGCGCGTGCGCCAGATCGCGAGCTGCCACGCGAGAAGCGCGAACAGCACGAGCGCGCCAACGTGGCCGAGGTCGGCGAGCGGGTGCAGGCCGAAGGCGCAGTGGCGCACGAGCTGGACGCAGTGGAAGAGCGGGTTGAACTGGGCCGCGTCGCGCAGCCAGAGCGGCATCCGCGTCAGCGGGAAGAAGGTGCCGGCGACGAGGAACAGCGGCGTGATCACGCCGCTGATGGCGTAGCTGAGACCGTCGAACGTCGTCACGAAGGAAGCGAACAGCATTCCGAGGGCGGCGAAGCCCACGCCCGTCAGGATCCCGATCGCCGGCACGAGCAGCATCGCTGGCTCGGGGCGCAGGCCGAAGCAGAACGCCACGAGCAGCGGCGCGATGCCGTAGATCCCGGCGCGCGTGCCGAGGTAGAGCACTTCGCCCGTGACGATCTCGTCGACATCGACCGGCGCTGCGAGCATCGCGTCATAGACGCGCTGGTAGCGGCGCTTGTACAGCGCGTCAAACATGCCCGAGAACGTCGCGCTGAAGAGCACGCTCGTGGCGACGACGCCGGTCCCGACGAACTGGATATAGGGGATCCCCGCGATGTGCGAGACGAGCTTGCCGAAGCCAAACCCGAACGCGAGCAGCATGATGACGGGCTCCACGACCGCTGCGAACGTGCGTGACTGCCAGAAGTACTTGTTGACGGTCCACTCGCGCAGCCAGACCGCGGCAAGCGCTGCTGGTTCGATCCGACCAGGCCGTGGGGGGGTGCGGGTGATCGTGCTCATTCCACGTACTCGCCGGTCAGGTGAACGAAGACATCTTCTAGCGTTGCGGCGCGTCGGCGCCCGGTCGGCAGCGAGCCGTCCGCCGTCTCGGCGTGCAGGTAGGTCAGCGCCGGGCCCGAGGCTCGTGTCGCAAGCCCGTCGGCTAGCGCTCGTCCGCGCAGCGCCTCGAGCTCCTGCGGCGAGCCGAGCACGTCGTGCGACTCGACCCCAGCGTAGTGTGCGATCAGCTCCCGCGGCGATCCCTCGGCGACGACCCTGCCCTTAGACATGATCGCAACGTGGTCGGTGAGCCGCTCGGCCTCCTCGATGTAGTGGGTCGACATCAGCACGGTCGCGCCGCGCTCGCGCAGCGCGACGATCAGCGACCACAGCTCCTGGCGCACCTGTGGATCGAGCCCGACCGTCGGCTCGTCGAGCAGCACTAGCTCCGGGTCGTGGATCAGCGCGCGCGCGATCAGCAGCCGGCGCTGCATGCCGCCCGAGAGCTTCGCCGCGCGGTCCTCGGCGCGCTCCCCGAGCCCCGCGAGCGCGAGGGCGGCGGCTACCGCGCGGTCGCGATCATCGGCCGCCACGCGATAGAGCCGCGCGAACACTTCGAGCACCGCGCGCACGCTGAGATCGATGTCGAGGTTGCTCTCCTGCGGGCAGACGCCCATGCGCGCCCGCGCGAGCTTCGATTCGCGCGGCAGCTCGTGTCCGAGCACGCTGAGCGAGCCGGCGTCGGCGATCGTCTGGCCTGTGAGCATCCGCATCGTCGTCGACTTGCCGGCGCCGTTCGGTCCGAGCAGGCCGAAGCAGGTGCCGGTCGGCACCTCGAGGTCGAGCCCGTCGACGGCGACGAGCGAGCCAAAGTGCTTGACGACTCCGGATAGCTTGATCGCGGTTGTTGTGTCGGCACGAGGCCGAGAATCGGGTGCTGCGTACAACGGAAACCTCCAGAAATGAGAGCGAGCTGGCGCGCCGGACTGCGAGGGCGCGCGAAGACGGCTGTGGCCGCCGGGACCTTGCTAGCTAACTCGAGGAAGCATCCTGCGAGCAATGTAGCACTCGATCGGCGCTGGAACGACACTGGCCCCGCGCCGCGACGAGCGCGCACGACATCGCTGCATCAGCCGACCCGCATGCCGCGCCTAGCCTCGATGCCGCGTCAACAGTGCCAGCGGAGGTTTTCGAGCTCTGCTCGAAATCCTCCTCCGTTACTCAATGCGCGAGAACTCGAAGATCGCGATACCCAGCATCAACAGCCCGAGGAGCGCGACGACGCCCGCTTCGAACAGCCCGGGCAGATGCCAGCCGAACCAGGTGACTCCGGGGTCCAGGATGTGCCGAGCGAGGGGGCTGATCCTGAGGTGCGCGAAGACGGCGCGGCGCATCGGGTCGACCGCGTAGGTGAGTGGGTCCAGGCGGTTGAGGATCGCCAGCCACTGCGGCAGGCCGGAAACGGGGAAGAGCGCGCCCGATAGGAAGTACATCGGCAGGATGATCATTTGCGTCAGCGCCATGAACGACTGCATTTGCTTGACGCGGGCCGCCGCCATGACGCCAAAGGCGGTGATCGAGAACGCGACGAGCAGCTGTAGTCCGAATATCTCGAGCAGCAGGATTGGCGCGTAGGGGACGCCGACGAGTCCGGCGAGGCAGATCAGGATTACGCCCTCGAACGCCGCGACGGTGGCGCCGCCGAGGCACTTGCCGATCACCAGTGAGCTGCGCCTGACCGGCGCGACCATCATCTCGCGCAGGAAGCCGAACTCGCGGTCCCAGACGATCGA
>PKXY01000023.1:0-59470 GCA_003132505.1 Solirubrobacterales bacterium | reverse complement strand
GAAGCGGATCAGCTCGCGCTGCCAGACGATCTTGACCGCGCGCAGCTCGCTGCGGATGCTGCTCCTCGGCACCCGCACCGCCGCGATCTGGTGCGTCAGCGACGGGGGAGGGGTGGCGCGGCCGCTTGGGGCCGTGGTACTGGCCATTGGCTATCTCCGTCCGAACGCGCGCGCCATCGTGCGCATCTGGTTGGTTGCCGCGTCTTCTTCGGCGTCGCGGATCGTCGAGCCGGTGTGCAGCATGAAGACGTCGTCGAGCGAGGGACGCGACACGCTGACCGAGCGGATCGGGACGCCGAGCTCGGCGAACAGGCGGGGCACGAACTGCTCGCCACCGGGCACGCCGAAGGTCACGGCCCCCTCGGCGATCTGGGCCTTGATGTCGAAGTGCTCGGCGAGCGCCGCGATCGCCGCATCGTCGTCGTCGGTCTGGATCTGGACGCGGTCCTTGCCGACCGCCGACTTCAGCGCCTCCGGCGTGTCGAGCACGATGATCTTGCCCTTGTCCATGATCGCGATTCGGTCGCAGTTCTCGGCCTCGTCCATGTAGTGGGTCGTGAGGAAGATCGTTATGTCCTCGGCGACCTTCAGCTCGCGGATGTAGGTCCAGATCGAGGCCCGTGTCTGGGGGTCGAGCCCCACCGTCGGCTCGTCGAGGAACAGGACGCGCGGGGAGTGCATCAGTCCGCGTGCGATCTCGAGGCGCCGCTTCATCCCGCCGGAGAAGGTGTTGACCGCGCTCTTACGCCGCTCCCAGAGGCCGACCATCTCCATCACCTGCTGCATCCGGGGCCTGACGAGCTCGCGGGGCACGCCATATAGCTCGGCGTGCAGGCGCATGTTCTGCTCCGCGCTCAGGTAGCCGTCGAGTGTCGTGTCCTGGAAGACGAGACCGATGTTGCGGCGGACCGCGTCGCGGTCGCTAGCGACGTCGTGGCCGGCGACGCGCGCGTAGCCACCGGTCGGCAGGATCAGCGTGCAGAGCATCGAGATCGTCGTCGACTTGCCCGCCCCGTTGGGACCGAGGAAGCCGAAGGTCTCGCCCTGCTCGACGTCAAAGTCGATGCCGCGCACGGCCTCGATCTCACCGTAGTGCTTCTCAAGGCCGCGCACGACAACGGTCGCGCTGTCAGACGGCTCCGGGGCGGCCGTTGCGGCCGCCCCGTTGGCGCTCGTCGCAGCGCTCACTCGTCACCTTCGCCGAGGATCCGGTAGATGGCACGGCGTGCGTCGCTGAGCACCTTCTTTGCCTCCGCTAGCTGGGATTCACTCGCGGTCTGCGCGAGCTGCGAGGCGGCGACTGCTATCTGGCGAAACACGTGAAAGAGCTCACGCACTTCATTTGATACGCCGCCCTGGAGCGTATCCCATGGCGCAGGCGCGTCTGCGGGGCGCGCCGCCAGGTGCTCGCGCCCGGCGTCGGTGAGTGCGAACTGCTTGCGACCATCCTGCTCCTCGGAGCGGATCAGGCCCTCGTCCTCGAGTTGTGAGAGCGCGGGATAGACCGAGCCCGGGCTCGGGGCCCAGACCCCGTTGCTGCGTTGCTCGATCTCTTGCATGATCGCGTAGCCGTTGCGCGGCTCCTCGGCCAGCAGCAGCAGTGCTGCGGTGCGGATGTCACCGCGACGGGCTTTGCCGCCACGGCCGCGGAACCCGCCGGGTCCTCCACCAAAGCCGCGCGGACCACCAAACCCGAATCCACCTTCTCCGTAGGGTCCGCGGTGTCCGGGTCCTCCCGGTCCGCGCATCATCAGCATCTGAGCGAGCGCGGCGAACCGCTCGGACGGCATTCCACCTTCGTGCCGGTGGCCACAGCGGCCGCCGGCTGCATGACTTGCAGTCATCTTGTACTCCTCGTGTTGTGAATAACTCATTCACATCACGATATATCGCAATACATCGACTGTCAAGCGATTGTCGTTCGATATTTCGGGTCGCCCGGACCGAGCTTCATGACACGGTCCGACGCCTCCTTGCCATCGTGCGGTGTGCGAGCAGCCCGGTCGTCGTGAAGATCCCCAGGGCGTTGATCGTGTGCAGCGGCCCAATGGCGGGGGTCGACTCGGACGCAATCCCGATGATCGCTTGCACGATCCCCAGCACGACGATGGCGCCCGACAACTTGATGTTGCGCTTGCCGAGGCGTCCGGCGAGCGCGACGAGGAACAGGACGAGCATGACGAGCACGATGATGTAGCCGAGCGCGACGTGCGCGTTGAACGCGTTTTCGATCGTCTTCTTCGAGATCGAGCTGTGATCCGCGGCATGGACCGCGTGGAAGGCGCCGTAGCCGGCGAGTCCGACCTGCACGACGACGGCGATGAACAGCACCGCCGCGAGCCAGCCGAACACCTTGCCCAAGGCGGTTTTGTCAGAGTCGGGGTTGACCTCAGCGGCGCTGGGTGTACTCATCGGTTCGCTACCTCCCTTTTGATCCAGATCGAGGCGTGGGTTGGTTGGACGGCGCGGTTGACGGCGTCGAGTAGGTCGCTGCGGATCGCGTCGATTTCGACGGCGTCGCGGAGGCGTGCGGTGAACGCGGCGACGGTTGCTTCGGCGTCGTAGTGGGCGCGGTTGAAGCGCCGGTCGACGAGTCGCTGGATGCGCACGCGCAGCGGGTTGAAGAGGGCTGCGGCGACGAGCGTTGAGGCGGCGACGCCGACACGTCCCGAGAGCGCAAAGGTGTTGGTGCTCAGCGCGATCAAGCCGATGAAGGTGCCCCCCAGCAGGGCCGTGAGAACGGCGTAGGAGAGCGTGCGACTGACAAGCCGGTCGATGTCGTACAGGCGATACTTGAGGATCCCAACGCCGATGCCAACCGGCAGCGCTGTGAGCGCGATCGGAAGCAGGACGTTACCGACAAAACTCGGTGCGCTTTTCCAGATGATCGTGGTCAGCAGGACGATGATTGCCGTCGCGCCGCCGGCGCCCAACCACTTCAGCTGCTCGCGGAGCTCTCCTCTGGAACCGCGGAAGCTGCGGACCTGATGGATTACGGTAGCGACGGCGAACAAGCCGAATAGAAGACTGATCGCGCCTTGGACCGGGCCAAACCACGCGGCGCTGCCAAAGGGCTGGTTGGAGCCGATCAGGCTGCCGTGGTCGTCGACTGGGAGCCGCACGCCGAGAGCCACGACAGCGACATTCACCGTGCCGGCGACGTACACGACGATTGCGCAGAGGTACCCGCGCAACGGCCAGCGCCAGCGCCGCCCGAGCCGGCCGTCGGGAAAGAACAAGATGATGAGCGGCAGCAGCATGAACGCGTACACCCATGCCAGGCTCAACAGGACCGCGATCGGCCCGAGTGGCAGTCCGCCGTGGTGGATCTTGTAGTCGAGGTATGCGTACTGCGGGCCGATGGTCCCAAGCGTCATCGCGAGCGACGCGCCGAGTAGAAGCCACCCGATCACGTTGTGCGGCTCGCGTCGCGCAACAACGAGTCCGACCGCCGCAAACGACTCTCCGAAGACGAGATACGTCGCGGTTGAGGACGCATCAGACAGTGACGTCAGGTGTACGAGAATCGTAAGCGGGATCGCGGCGAACGGGACCAGCATCGCTGCCAGGCCGACGGCCGCCGCCGTGGTCGGCGACGCGAGGCGCGCCAGATGACCCGCCGGTGCTCCCGCCCCGGTTGCCCGCCCCGCGATTGCTCCTTGGCTCATGGTTTGATCCAGATCGATGCGTGGGTTGGTTGGACGGCGCGGTTGACGGCGTCGAGTAGGTCGCTGCGGATCGCGTCGATTTCGACGGCGTCGCGGAGGCGTGCGGTGAATGCGGCGACGGTTGCTTCGGCGTCGTAGTGGGCGCGGTTGAAGCGGCGGTCGACGACGCGCTGGATGCGCAGGCGCAGCGGGTTGAAGAGGGCTGCGGCGATGAGTGTTGAGGCGGCGACGCCGACGCGTCCGGACAGCGCGAGCGTGTCGGTGCTCAGTGCGATCAGGCCGATGAAGGTGCCGCCCAGTAGCGCCGTGAGGACTGCGTAGGAAAGCGTGCGGCTGACCAGCCGGTCGACCTCATAGAGGCGGTAGCGGAGCACCGCAACGCTGATGCTGATCGGCAGCGCCGAGAACGCGATCCAGGGGATCTGCGACCAGATCTCCTCGACGAGCGAGGACGAGTTCCCGTTCGCCGTTCCCGAGCCGAACGCGAGAAGGGCGAGCACGCAGACCGTCGCTCCGCCCATCAGCGACTTCATCTGCTGGCGTCGCACGCCGGCCGATAGCCGATAGTTCCTGACCTGGACGACCACCGACGCAAGGATCAGCAGCAGGCACGCACCCAAAGCCGGCGCATCAAGGTGCGAGAGCCATCTCGTGCCCGATGGCTGGTTCACCAGGATCGAGCCGCCTCCCGGACTGACCGTGTGAGCATTCACGTGGTGGCCGATGAGCGCGCTGGCGGCAAAGGCCACCTGGCCTGCCACGCCAACTGCACCGAGAACGAGGTACACAGCGACGACCCACCGCCAGAGCCGGCTCGGTAGGCGCCCGTCGGGGAACACGAGGATCACGAGCGGCAGCGCGAGCAGCGCGAATTGGGCCATGCTGTTTCCCAGGAGCAGCGCGAGTGGACCGAGCGGGAGCGCTCGGTGCAAACCGTAGACAGCCGATGCGTAGTAGCCGCTGTCACCGCTGAGTGCCGTGGCGCCGCCGACCACGAGGAGCAGCCATCCGATCGGAGTTTGCGGCTGGCGTCGCGCTAACAGGAAGCCCACGGCCACGTATGGCGTCTCGATCAGGAAAGGCGTGCCGAAGTTCGAGAGAGTGAACTGGTGCGCGACGACGAGAATCGGCGCGAACGCTACGAGGAGCGCACCCTCCACGAGGCCTACAACGAGCGCCGTGGTCGGCGACGCGAGGCGAGCCAGACGACCCGTCGTCGTGGTCGACTCGGTCGTCAGCCCCGCGATTGCCACTCGGCTCACGGCTTGATCCAGATCGATGCGTGGGTTGGTTGGACGGCGCGGTTGACTGCGTCGAGGAGGTCTGTGCGGATGGCGTCGATTTCGACGGCGTCGCGCAGGCGGGTGGTGAACGCGGCGACGGTTGCTTCGGCGTCGTAGTGGGCGCGGTTGAAACGGCGGTCGACGACGCGCTGGATACGGACGCGCAGCGGGTTGAAGAGGGCTGCTGCGACGAGCGTCGAGGCGGCGACGCCGACGCGTCCCGAGAGCGCAAAGGTGTCGGTGCTCAGTGCGACGAGGCCGATGAAGGTGCCGACGAGGAGGCCGGTGAGGATTGCGTAGGCGAGCGTGCGGCTGACCAGCCGGTCGATCTCGTACAGGCGGTACTTCAGGATTCCGACGCCCATACCGACGGGCAGCGCGGCTAGACCGACTGAAAAGGTGACGCCCCCAAGGAGTCCCCCGCCCCCTGTCGCTTGATTGAGCGTGAAGCAGGCGATACAGAAGAGGGCGCTGGCCGCTAGCCATTTCAGCTGCTGGCGCTGCTCGCCGCTTGCGCGTCGGTAGCGGCGCGTCTGGTAGATCACCGCCGCGATCACGAGCAACGCGCTGGCCAGCAGGCCGACGCCCTGAACGGGCGCAAACCAGGCGTTCGCGCCACTGGGGTTACTGAGCCCGACGAGGTTGCCGCCACTGTCCACCGGGTGGCGCAGGCTGAACGCTGAGACGGCGACGCTCAACGTTCCGGCTACGAATATCGCCGCGAAGACGAGGAAGCCGCGCACGACCCAGCGCCAACGCGCGCCGAGCCGGCCATCGGGGAACAAGAGGATGATCAGTGGCAACAGCACGAACGCGTATTCCCAGCTTGCGCTGAGCAGCACCGCCAGCCGGCCCAGTGGCAGGGTCCTGTGATGAAGCGTGTAGTCGAGGTAGGCGTAAGCGGGGGCGGTGTTCCCGACGTCCACGGCCAGCACAAGGCCGATCAAGAGCCAGCCCATCGGGTTGCGCGGTTCGCGTCGCGCCACCGTCACCCCGACAACGGTGAACGCCAGCACGAACACGAGGCCCGCCGCGGTGTTGGCGACGCCGGATGAGGATGCCGAAAATTGGTGGATCAGCGCGGTGAGGACGAATGAGGCAGGCAGCGAAAGCAGTGACAGTGCGCCCAGCAGCACGGCGGTAGTAGGCGACAACAGCCACCGCAGGGCGTGGCCGGTCACATCTCCCGGTGTGCTCGCGCCCTGCCCAATCTCTGTTTCGCTCATGGTTTGATCCAGATCGAGGCGTGGGTGGGTTGGACGGCGCGGTTGACTGCGTCGAGGAGGTCTGTGCGGATGGCGTCGATTTCGACGGCGTCGCGGAGGCGGGTGGTGAATGCGGCGACGGTTGCTTCGGCGTCGTAGTGGGCGCGGTTGAAGCGCCGGTCGACGACGCGCTGGATACGGACGCGCAGCGGGTTGAAGAGCGCGGCCGCGACGAGGGTCGAGGCGGCGACGCCGACGCGACCTGAAAGGGCGAGCGTGTTGGTGGTGAGCGCGACGAGGCCGATGAAGGTGCCGACGAGGAGGCCGGTGAGGATTGCGTAGGAGAGTGTCCGGCTGATCAGCCGGTCGATCTCAAACAGGCGGTAGCGGAGGATCCCGACGCCGATGCTCAGCGGTACCGCAGCCCAGCCGAGGATGATGAACGCCCACACCCACGTGGGCGCAGAGTTCGAGACGCCCGCGAGAAGCAGGCTCCCGACGGTCGCGGCGCCGCCGATGCCCAAACATTTCAGCTGCTGGCGCTGAACTCCGCTCGACCGCCGGTAGATAACGACTTGACGAACGATCGACGCGATCGTAATCACCGCGAACAGTGAAACGATGATCGGCTTGGTGACGACGGTCCATGCTGCGGCGCCGGTCGGGTGGTTGGCGCCGATGACGCCGCCGCCGCCCCACACCGGCACGTGGCGGCCAAGCGCCACGACCGCTATCGCCCCATGGCTCACGAGGAAGCCTGCGTATACGACAGTTCCAAGCCGGAGCGGCCAGCGCCACCGCCCGCCGACGTGGCCGTCGGGGAACAGGAGGATCACGAGCGGCAGCAACAGAAGCCCGCCGAGGATCCCGAGCGAATCCAGGAACACCGCCAACGATCCAAATGGCCAGTTGCGGTGGCCAAAGTGATAGACGAAAACCGCGTAGTCCGAGCCGACACTGGCGAGAATGACGCTGAGCGGGGTGGCTATGAGCAGCCATCCGAGCGCGTTGCTTGGGTCCCGCCGCGCGACCACGGTGCCGACCACCGTGAACGGTGCCACCAACAGAAGCTCCAGAGCGTTTGCGGCCGCGAGGGTGTGGATCTGAGATTCGAGCGGGATGTCGAGTGCCATCACGACCAGCGTCAGCAAGCCGAGCAACCCGGCGATGGTCGGGGATGCGAGTCTTCGCATCACGGCTTGATCCACACCGAGGCGTGGGTGGGTTGGACGGCGCGATTGACCGCTTCGAGCAGGTCGCTGCGGATCGCGTCGATCTCTACCGCGTCGCGCAGGCGAGCGCTGAATGCCGCGGCGGTCGCCTCGGCGTTGTAGTGGGCGCGGTTGAAGCGGCGGTCGACGAGGCGTTGGACGCGGACGCGGAGCGGGTTGAACAGGGCGGCTGCGATGAGTGTTGAGGCGGCGACGCCGACGCGTCCGGACAGGGCGAGCGTGTCGGTCGTGAGTGCCACCAAGCCGACGAACAAGCCGATGAGCAGGCCGGTGAGCACTGCGTATGAGAGCGTGCGGCTGACCAGCCGATCGATCTCATACAGGCGGTAGCGGAGGATTCCTACGCCCATGCCGACCGGTAGCGCCGTGAGGCCCAGCGGGAAAAGGAGGTCGCCCACGATCGCGGGCGCACTGTGCCAAGCGATGGTCAGCACCAGCATGGACACGCTGGTCGCTGCGGCCGCCCCGAGCCACTTCTGCTGTTGGCGCCGTGCCCCGCTCGCGCGGCGGTAGCTTCGCACCTGGTAGCTGATCGCGGCAACGCAAAGGAGTAGGCACACAACGAAACCAGCCTTGTAGAAAGGTCCGTACCACGAGCTAGTAAGGCCGATCAGGTTGCCCGAGCCGTCGACCGGGTGTCGCAAGCCGAGGTCTTCGACCGCGACGGCCAGCGCGCCGACGATGAAAACACCGCACACGACGAGGTAGGCGCGCACGGGCCAACGCCAGCGCGATCCCGCGCGGCCATCCGGAAACAGCAGGATGATCAGAGGCAGAAACAGGAACGCGTAGATCCAGTCTCCGCTCATGAGCACAGCGAGCGCACCGAGCGGCAGCGCTCCGTGGTGCTTGTAGTAGTCGAGGTAGGCGTAAGCGGGCGCGTCGCTGCCGAGTTGAACAGCCAGTGCGACGCCGAGCATGAGCCATCCAATTGGGTTGCGCGGTTCGCGTCGCGCAACCACCACCCCGACGACGGTGAACGAGAGCCCCAACACGAAAAACGCAGCGACCGTCGCCAGGTTCGTCGCTCCGGACGGCGACGCCGTCCCCGGGACGAGGAATTCGAGCGGGACAGTGCCGACGGCGGCCACCAGCGATGCCACGCCGAGGAGCACGGCTACCGTGTTCGCCGACGGGAGCCGTTGCCTCACGGCTTGATCCAGATCGACGCGTGCGTGGGTTGCACCGCGCGGTTGACTGCGTCTAATAGGTCGCTGCGGATCGCGTCGATTTCGACGGCGTCTCGCAGGCGTGCGGTGAAGGCGGCGACCGTGGCTTCGGCGTCGTAGTGGGCGCGGTTGAAGCGGTGGTCGACGAGGCGTTGCACGCGGTTTCGCAGCGGGTTGAAGAGGGCCGCGGCGACCAGCGTTGAGGCTGCGACGCCGACGCGGCCGGATAGCGCGAGCGTGTCGGTCGTGAGCGCGACGAGTCCGATGAATGTGCCGACCAGGAGGCCGGTGAGGAGAGCGTAGGAGACCGTGCGGCTGATCAGCCGGTCGATCTCGTACAGGCGGTAGCGCAGGATGCCGACCCCCATGCTGAGCGGCAATGCCGCCAGCCCGACCGCAAACGACACGCTGCCGACGACGTTCGACGAGCCGCCCGAGGCGAACAGGACCGCGAAGCAGACGATCAGGGCACCGGTGCCTGCTTCCAGCGACTTCAGCTGCTGGCGCCGCTCGCCGCTCGCTCGCCGATAGCGGCGTGTCTGGTAGACAACCGCGGCGATCGCGAGCGCCACGAACGCCAGCGCGAAGAGCACCTGAACGACGACCCGAGCTGCAGCAACGCCTGGTTTGGCGTCGTTGAGTCCGACCACGGCGCCGCTGGCATCGACCGGAATCCGCCGGCTGAGGCTCCCGACCGCGTTGCTCAACGTGCCGCCAGAGACTAGAGCGCAGATCGACGCGTAGATCCGCAGCGGCCAGCGCCAGCGTGTCCCCGGCCGCCCGTCGGGGAACATCAGGATGATCAGCGGCACCAGCATGAACGCGTAGATGGCGGACGGACTGAGCAGCGCCGCCACGGCGCCGAGCGGCAGACTTCCGTGGTGGTTGTAGTAGTCGTAGGACGCATAGTTCGCGCCGACGTTCTCCGCCTCCAGCGAGAGCACGACCCCGATCAGGAGCCAGCCCATCGGATTGCGTGGCTGGCGGCGAGCGACGACTACCCCGACGACGGTGAAAGCCGCGACGAAAACCGTCCACGACACGTTGTTTGCTATGTCCCCAGACGAGGACAGGCTGCCCGACACGCTCGCAATGACGAGTGTCGCGACCAGCAACAACAGCGACAGCACGCCTAGCAGCGCCGCGACGGTCGCCAGGCCGGGCCGTCTAGAGAGGGTGGGCGTCACCGGCCGAGGCGCTGATCCCGGAGTCACGGCTTGATCCATATCGAGGCTTGGCTGGGTTGGACGGCGCGGTTGACGGCGTCGAGCAGGTCGGCTCGCACAGCATCGATTTCGACGGCGTCGCGCAGGCGCGCCGTGAATGCGGCGACGGTTGCTTCGGCGTCATAGCGCGCGCGGTTGAACCGGCGGTCGACTAGTCGTTGGCTGCGGACGCGCAGTGGGTTGAAGAGCGCCGCGGCGACCAGCGTCGAGGCGGCGACGCCGACGCGGCCGGAGAGCGCGAGGGTGTTGGTTGTGAGTGCGACGAGTCCGATGAACGTGCCGACCAGGAGGCCGGTGAGCAGGGCGTAGGCGAGCGTGCGACTGACCAGGCGGTCGATCTCATAGAGGCGGTAGCGGAGGATCCCCACACCGATCGTGATGGGCACGCTGAGGAGGCCGAGCGGGTAGAGGATGTTGCCCACCCAGGCCGGCGAGTTCGACCACGCCAGCGCGACCGAGAGTGACACGATGCATGTCGTGGCACCGGCGCCGAGCCACTTCAGCTGCTGGCGTGCCTCACCGCTCGCCCGCCGATAGCGGCGCAACTGGTACACCACAGCCGCCACGGCGAGCAGTCCAGCGGCCACGGCGCTGAGGCCCGAGACCGGGCCAAGCCAGTGGTTGGCGCCGCGCGGGTGATTGAGGCCCGTGAGGTTGCCGGATCCGTCAATCGGAAAGCGCAGGTCGAAGTCTGCGACGGCCACGCTGATCGAGCCAGCGATGTAAGCGAGGGTCAGCGCGAGATAGGCGCGCACCGGCCAGCGCCAGCGCGGCCCCAGTCGGCCCTCGGGGAACAGCAGGATGATCATCGGTACCAGCAGGAAGGTGTAGAAGAAGCCTGCGGCCAGGAGCAGCGCCACGTCCCCGAGCGGCCAGGCCCCGCGATGGAGTCTGTAGTCGATGTAACCGTAGCTCGCCCCGTCGCTCGAGAGCAGCAGCGTTAGCGCGGCCGCGATGAGCAGCCATCCGATCCGGTTGCGGGGCTCGCGGCGGGCAACGAGGACCCCGACGCCCGTGAACGACAGCCCGAACACGAACCAGGTCACGTTCGACCACACGTCCGATCCGCTCGGCGACGCCGCGGGGGACACCAGCTCGATAGGGATGTCGGCCAGCGTCAGCAGCAGCGCCAGCACGCCAAGTCCCGCGGCGATGTTGGGTAGCGTCTTCTGGATCCCTCGGGTGCCGTTGAAATGGCGATGCGGCGTTGCTGCGTTCACGATTTGATCCAGATCGAGGCTTGGCTGGGTTGGACGGCGCGGTTGACGGCGTCGAGCAGGTCGGCTCGCACAGCATCGATTTCGACGGCGTCGCGCAGGCGCGCCGTGAATGCGGCGACGGTTGCTTCGGCGTCATAGCGCGCGCGGTTGAACCGGCGGTCGACTAGTCGTTGGGTGCGGACGCGCAGTGGGTTGAAGAGCGCCGCGGCGACCAGCGTCGAGGCGGCGACGCCGACGCGGCCGGACAGTGCGAGCGTATCGGTTGTGAGCGCCACCAAGCCGATGAACGTGCCGACCAAGAGGCCGGTGAGCAGCGCGTAGGCGAGCGTGCGACTGACCAGTCGGTCGATCTCATAGAGGCGGTAGCGGAGGATGCCGACGCCGATCGTGACCGGCAACGCGGCGAGGGCGATGGGGGTGAGATCGCCGATGATCGCCGGCGCGTTCGACCAGAGAGAGGTGAGCAGGAGAAACACGACGCAGACGACGCCACCGCTCCCCAGCCACTTCAGCTGCTGGCGGCGCACGCCGCTGGCGCGACGATAGTTGCGTACCTGGTAGACAATCGCCGCGATCGCAAGCACGGCGAGCGATACGTAGCCGGCTCCCTCGACGGGGCCGAACCACGCGTTCGCGCCGCTCGGGTGGTTGAACCCGACGAGATTGCCGGATGCGTCAATCGGATTGCGCAGGCGCCAGGCAGCAACGGCGACACTCAGGGTTCCGACGGCGAACGCTGCGAACAACGCAAGGTAGGCCCGCAGCGGCCAGCGCCAGGGCGCGCCGAGCCGGCCGTCGGGGAAAAGCAGGATTATCAGTGGCAGGGCCATGAACGAGTACGTCCAGGCCGGACTGAAAAGCACCGCCACCTGGCCCAGCGGAAGCACCCCTCTGTGTTGCAAGTAGTCGAGCTGAGCGTACGCCGCCCCATCGAAAGACGCCACGAGTCCGAACGCCGCCAGGAGGAGCAGCCAGCCGATCGGGTTGCGCGGCTCGCGCCGGGCCACGACCATGCCGACGACCATGAACGTCAGTCCGAACGCAACCTCCACGACAGCCTGCAGGGCGTCGGACGATGTGTCCAGCTGGTGGCTCAGAGCCTGCAGCGGGATCAGCGCGGCGAGCGACAGGAGCGTTATCGCACCCGCGAGGTTTACCGTGGCGGGCGATGCCAGCCGGAGGCGGCCCTCTCCCTCTTTTCCTCGCGCGCGTAAAGACATCGCCGGGGAATCTAGCCAGCCAACCGTCCCGAGATCGTTACGGAGCCGACCTTTCGCTACCAGTCGGCGAGGCTCCAGACGCCGGGTCGAAGCTCCTCGTCCTCGGCGCCGATCCGGGCAAACACGGCGACGGCGCGCTTGAGCTCCTCCATCGCCTCGTCCCGTGCGCCTGCCTTGTGGAGCACGTCAGCGAGGTTGTTGTGCAGTGCCGCCTCGTGATGGAGATCGCCCTGCTTATGACACAACTCGAGCGCCTCGGTGAGTAGCGCTTGCGCGCCGCCCAGCTCGCCCTCGCGCGTGAGGTCGCGCGCCAGGTTGTTGAGCGCGGCGATGCGCAGGTTCGCGTCGTCCAGCTCGGCGGCGATCGCCAGGCTGCGCTCTAGGTGCACCCGGCCTTCTCCGACGAGCCCGAGGATGTTGTGCGCCTGGGCGGCGGCGCTCGGATCGTCGGCCTGCTCGGCCAGCGCAAGAGCTTCGAGCGCAAGTGCCCGGGCCGCTTCGCCGTCACCGCCTCGCCAGGCGACGCGGCTGCGGTCGGCCTGTAGCGAGGCCGCGTCGACGCCGAGCGCCAGGGCCCGCTCGTAGTGACTCGCTGCGAGCTGCAGGTCACCGCGCCGCTCGTGCACGGCGCCGATCTTCTGCTCGAGTCGCGCAGCGCCAGCGGCCTCAGCGGCTGCGCCGGCGCCGTCGTAGGCGGCTAGCGCCTCGCGGTACTCCCCGCGCAGCACCCGGACGTCGCCGATCGCTTCGTAGAGCAGCGCCGGCTCCGGGTGACCGAGCCCGATCGCAGCCTCGAAATGGGCAATCGCCTCCGTGCCGGCGAGCAGAGCGCGAGCATCCTCGCCGGCAGCGGCGTACGTCAAAGCAGCCTCGGCCTCACGGCCCGCCAGCTCGAGGTGTCGTGCGACGATCGCCGAATCCTTGTGGCGTGCGACGAGCGCCTCGGCGATCCGCCTGTGCAACAGACGCCGGCGTGCCAGCCCGATTCGCTCCTCGGCAACTGCCCGAAGGCGTTCGTGTCCAAAGTCATAAGTGGCGTCGCGCTCCACGATCAGCCCACGGTTTGTCAGCTCCTCGAGCGCGGCGGCGACCTCATCGTCAGAGCGTCCGCTCGCATCCCTTACCGTCTCTGAATCGAACGTGCGGCCGATCAGCGCGGCGGCGGCGAGAACCTGCGTGGCGGCCTCGCTCACAGCGTCGAGCCTTGTCTCGAGCGCCGCGCGAACCCCGCCGGCGCCGGCCTCGCCGCCACCGATCAGAAGCTCGGCGATGAACAGCGGCAGACCCTCGGTGTCGCGGTACAGCTGATCGGCTGCGGCCTCGTCGAGACCGCGACGGCGCGCGAGCGCGAGGACGTCATCGCGACTCAGCCTTGCCAGCACGATGCGATCGGCCGCCTGTGTGGCCAGCGCGGCGCAGCGGTGGTCGGGGTCCGGCTCGTCGGTCCGCCGGGCCCCGAGTATCAGCAGTCGCCTACCTTCGAGTCGCCGCGCCAGGTAGGCAAGCGCGTCCAGTGAGGCGGCGTCGCACACGTGGAGGTCGTCCACGAACACGACGCCAAAAGCATCGCCGAACGCGTCGGCGATCAGGCTGCACACCGATTCGAGAAAGCGCAGCCGCGCACCGGGCTCGCTTAGGGCGCCGCGCGGCGCGGGACCGAGCTCCGGCAGCAGGCGCGCGGCTTCGGCGCGTAGCGCTGGGGAGCTGGGCGCGCGTGCGGCGCAGGCCTGGCGCAAGAGCTGCGCGATCAGTCCGTAGGCCAGGCCCCGCTCGCCGGCGTGCGGGCGCCCGGCGAGCACCTGCACGGGCTTGCGGGCTATCCGGTCGATCGCCTCCGCCGCCAAACGCGTCTTGCCGACCCCTGACTCGCCTTCGATCAGCACGAAACGACCATCGCCGTCGAGCGTTGCGAAGGCCTCGGTCAGGCGTCGTAGCTCGTCCGAGCGGCCGACCAGCCGCAGCTCGCCGGCGGGCTCGGCCGGGTGCTGCTCAACTTCGTGGATCTCGGTGCCGGCGCTGATCGAGTTGTAGAGGTCGGTCGTGGCGCTGAGCGGCTGAACACCGAGCTCCCGATTGAGGACGCGCACGCATTCGCGATATTGCTCGAATGCGTCGCCGCGCCGGCCGACGGCAGCGTAGAGCTCGATCAGCCGGCGGTGCGTGGGCTCATGCAGGCTGTCGAGGCCGAGCCGCTCGCGGGCCCGTACGATCGCGTCCTCGAGACGTGTCTCGGCAGTGAGCAGCTCGATCAACCGGTCGAGTAGCGAGGCGCGCTCACGCCGGACGGCGTCCTGCACGCCCACCTGCCAGGCTTCAAACGGCGCGGCCTCGCGTAGGGCAAACCCTGCCAACACCTCACCACGATGCAGATCACACGCGGCGGTGAGTGCAGCGCGATCGGCGGCAAAATCTCTCGCGACCGCCCGGAACTCGGCGAGGTCGAACCAGGCGCCCTCGAGGTCGAGCGTGATCGACACCCGGTCACTAACGACGCGCCCGTCTCCGAGTGCTGTGCGAAGCGTCGACAGCGTGCGACGCAGCGCGCTGCGCGAGCGCTCGCCGTCGAGCTCAGGCCAGAGCAGCTCGGCGATCGCCGCGCGCGTGTACCCGTGTTCGCTCAGCGCAAGCAGTGCGAGCATGGCGGTCGCTTTGCGTGTATCCACAGCTAGCGGGGTGCCGTCGACCTCGATGCTTGGAGCACCAAGGAGCGCGACCCGAAGCGAGCGCATCGCGCAAATATGGCACCCCTGCGAAACGAGAAGCCGTGCAACGCGCTTCGCCGTAACGTTTCCGGAACGCTAAGGGAGTAGAAAGGTCAGCGTGGCTTCACTCCAACCAACAATCCGCCGCGTCTCACTTCGCAGACCGCGCTCCGCCGCGGCCCCAGCCGACGTCGCCGAGACCGTCACCGAGCCCGTTCAGCAGGCGACGTTCGACGACGAGTCGCTGGCGCTCGACATCGCTGCAAACGATCCGATCGTCGCCTACCTCGAGAGCGCTTCGGGGGCGGTCGAGCTTGCAACGCTCGATCTTGACTCACCCGCGCTCGTCGAGCTTCGCGCCAATGGCATCACACTTGTCGTCCCGCTCGTCAGCAACGGCGAGCTGATCGGACTGCTTCACGTCGGCCGCCGCCGCTCCGACCAGGACTACTCGGCCGACGATCGCCGCCTGCTCGAGACGCTCGCCGCGCAGGCCGCGCCAGCTGTTCGCGTCGGGCAGCTCGTGCGCGAACAGCAGGCCGAGATGCAGGCGCGCGGCCGCCTCGAGCAGGAGCTCGCCGTCGCTCAGCTGATCCAGCAGAACTTCCTGCCCAAGGAGCTGCCGCAGCTCGCGGGCTGGCAGGTCGCCGCCTACTACGGCCCGGCACGGACGGTCGGTGGTGACTTCTACGACTTCATCGAACTGCCCGACGGTCGCTACGGACTCGTCGTCGGCGATGTCACCGACAAGGGCATCCCGGCGGCAATGGTGATGGCGGCAACCAGGAGCGTGCTGCGGGCCAGCGCGCAGCGGCTGCAGGAGCCGGGCGCGGTGCTCGCGCGCGTCAACGACAACCTTTGCCCGGACATTCCGGAGAACATGTTCGTGACCTGCTTCTACGGCGTGCTCGATCCGGCCACGGGCCACCTCCTCTACGCAAACGCAGGCCACAACCTGCCGCTCGTACGCAGCGGATCGGAGTCCTCAGAGCTGCGGGCGACAGGCATGCCGCTCGGTCTGATGCCCGGCATGAACTACGAGGAGTGCGAGACGACGATCGCCCTCGACGCCACTGTGCTGCTCTACAGCGACGGTCTCGTCGAGGCCCATGACCCCGCGCGCGAGATGTTCGGGACGGCCCGCGCGGTCGAGGTTCTCGCCGCCGACCGGGAGGCCGAGCCCCTGATCGCTGATCTGCTTGGTGCTCTGGAGAGCTTCGGTGCCGGCCACCAGGAGCAGGAGGACGACATCACGCTTGTCGTCATCCAGCGGCGTGAGGCCGCTCCGTCGTCGGCGCTTGCGGACTTCGAGCTCGACAGCGCGCCCGGGCATGAGCGCGAGGCGATGCGCCTTGTGGGCGCGGCGCTCGCGTCGAGTGGGCTTGAACCGGCGCGGCTCGAACGCCTGCAGACCGCGGTCGCCGAGGCGACGATGAACGCGATGGAGCACGGCAACGGCTACTCGGCCAATCGCCCCGTGCGGGTCATCGTCTCGCTGAGCGAGAGTGAGGCGGTCGTCCGGATCGTTGATCACGGCGGCGATCACGCGATTCGCGCGGCGGCGACGCCGGACATCGAGGCGAAGCTCGCCGGACTCCAGTCACCGCGCGGCTGGGGCCTGTTCTTGATCGAGAAGATGGTCGATCGAGTCGACCAGCACACCAAAGGCTCGCTCCACACGGTCGAGCTGGCGATGCTCCTGAAAGGAGGCGACGATGCAACCGACGACGCTTGAGGCCAACACTCGAGCGGTGGCTGACGGCGCGGTCATCGATCTGCGTGGCGAGATCGACGGCTCAGCCCGCGACGCACTGACGAGCGCCTACGACGCTGCCGCCGGGCCCGGCAACCTACTGCTCGACTTCAGCCAGGTCGACTACATCAACTCGACCGGAATCGCGCTGATCGTCGGCCTTCTTGCCCGCGCCCGCTCCGACCAGCGGCCGGTCAGCGCCCGCGGTCTCACCGAGCACTACCGCGAGATCTTCGAGATCACGCGCCTGTCGGACTTCATGACGATCCTCGCCGGCTAGCGGTCGGCGTCCACCGCAGATCAGGAGGCAGAGAAATGAACGAGCTCACGACCCAGCTGGAGGTTCGCATGCCCGCGCCAGGCGTGAGCGTGATCGAGATCTCGGGCGAGGTGACACGCGAGTCCGATGGCGCTCTGGCCGACGCTTACCAGCGTGCGAGCGATGAGGCGCGGACGATCATCCTCGCGTTCGACAAGCTCGAATACATGAACTCGAGCGGCATCGGCCTGCTCGTCACGTTGCTGGTCCGCGCGCAGCGCAGCCGTCAGAGCATCCTCGCCTGCGGGCTCACCGAGCACTACCGCCAGATCTTCGAGCTGACCCGTCTCGACGAGGTGATCTCGATCTACGAAACCGAAGACGCCGCCCTCACGGCGGTCGCCTGACCTCTACGAAAGGCTTCACCATGAGCACTCAACCCGAAAATCGGGATGCTGGCGCGTGGGCGCAGCCGGTCCACCGGCTGACCGTCTCCGAAGGACACATAAACGTCAGCGGACGGCGGCCGACCGCGCCGATGCACGGCTTTGGTCGGATGTGGCAGAAGACGTACCGCACGTCGCTGGCCGGCACCAACCTGTCGCCGAGCGAGGTGATCACCGTCTGGAAGGAGCACTTCCCCGAGTTCTGGCCGGCCGGCAACCGCTTCTTCGCCCCGCTCGCCGGGATCGCGCCGGGTGAGGTTGCCGCGCTCGACCTGTCGATGCCCGGCGGGCTGAAGCTCTCGACGGGCGTCCTCGTGCTCTACGCAGACGAGGAGTCGTTCACGCTGATGACCCCGGAGGGGCATATGTTCGCCGGCTGGATCACGTTCAGCGCGTTCGCCGAGGACGGGGCGACGTGGGCTCAGGCGCAGGTGCTGATGCGAGCCAGCGATCCGCTGTACGAGCTCGGCATGACTTTCGGCGGGCACCGCCAGGAGGACGCCCACTGGAGCCACACCTTGAAAGCGCTGGCCGAGCATCTCGGTGCTTCGGGTGAGGTGAGCGCCGAGACGGTGTGCGTCGATCGCAAGCGCCAGTGGTCACGCGTCGGCAACGTCTGGCACAACGCCGGCATGCGCTCCGCGCTGCACATGGCGGGCGCACCTGGCCGAGCGCTGAAGAATGCGTTCCGCCGTCACGAGGTCTGATCGAGACCGGCCTGCAGGGCCAGCATCTCCACCAGCGAGTGCCCGTCGAGTTCGGGACTTTGGGCGATGAGGATTCGCTCTGCGCCGCGCCGCCCCCCGACCGCACGGAGCCCTTGCGCCCCGTATTCGCTGATGAAATCGGCCAGCGCGCCGGCGCGCCTCGTGGCGAGCCGACGCGCTGGGCCGTCAGTTCGCGCCCGGTGATCGTCGAGCGCCTGCGCGAGCTCGGCGATGCCCGCGCCCGGCGGTAGCGCGCTGACCGCGAGCGCGGCGGTGTCGTCTGCTCCCAGCAGATGGAGCGCTGCCTGAGCCTCGCCAAGCGTCGTCTGCGCGGCGGCGCCGACGTCGGCCTTTGCGACCACCAGTAGGTCCGGCACCTCCATCAGCCCGGCCTTCAGGAACTGGAGCGCATCGCCGGCGCCCGGCTGCACGACCACGACCACCGTGTCGGCAAGCTCGGCGACCTCCGTCTCCGACTGGCCGACCCCGACCGTCTCGACGACGACGACGTCGAACGCGACCGCCAGCACCTGCGCCGCCGCCCTGGTGGCGGGCGCCAGCCCGCCGACGCGCTCGCGGGCGGCCATCGAGCGGATGAACCGTCCGGGGCCACCGACGGCCGGACCGGCAATTCGGATCCGGTCCGCCAGCAGGGCGCCACCCGAGCGTTTCGAGGACGGGTCGACGGCCAGCACCGCGACGGTGCGATCCGCGGCGCGCCAAACGGCGACCAGCGCGCCCAGCAGCGTCGACTTCCCGACTCCCGGCGGTCCGGTGACACCCACGATATGCCCCGGCGCTTCGCCGCCCAGTACTCCCGGGCCAAGCGCCACGAGCAGCTCACGAGCTTCCTCGCGCCGTGACGCGTCCTCCAGCAGATTGAGCACCGCCGGAGCGACGCTGACATCCCGATCCCGCAAGCGCCCGGCCAGCTCCGAGCCACTGAGCGCCGTCCGGCTCAAGACTGCGAGCCGCCCACCGCGAGCGCCACGATGTCCGCCACGATCGCACCGAGCTCATAGTCCCTCGGCCCATAGACCGCGGCCACACCTCCCGCGAGCAGCTCAGCAACGTCCCCCTGCGGGATGATCCCGCCAACCACCACGGGGGCCTGAACGCCGGCGTCTCGTAGCGCAGCAACCACCTGGGGGACGAGCACCTTGTGCGACCCCGACAGAATCGAGAGGCCCACGACGTGTACGCCCTCCTCGAGTGCTGACGCCGCGATCTGCTCGGGCGTGAGGCGGATCCCCTCGTAGACGACTTCGATCCCGGCATCGCGCGCATAGAGCGCGATCTGCTCGGCGCCATTGGAGTGGCCGTCGAGCCCCGGCTTGCCGACGAGCAGCTTCAGCCGCCGGCCGAGCTGCTCCGAGGCGCGATCGACGTCCTCGCGCAGCTGCTCGATCTCGGCGTAGCCACGCGCCGGTGGCGCGTCGGCGACACCGGTCGGCGCGCGGTAGGAGCCGAAGACATCCCTCAGCGTTCCCGCCCATTCGCCGGTGCTCACGCCGGCGCGGGCGGCCGCGAGCGTCGCCGGCATGATGTTCTCGTCGCTGCGCGCGACACGTGCCAGCTCCTCCAGCGCCTCGGCCACCGCGTTTGGGTTGCGCTCTGCGCGCCATCGTTCGAGTGCGTCGATCTGCGCCTGCTCGTGGGCTAGGTCGATCGTGAGGAACGCGCTCGCGCCGTCCGCGGTGAGGGGGGACGGGGCCGTCTCGAGGTAGCGGTTGACGCCGACGACCACCTGCTCGCCCGATTCGATCCGGCGCAGTCGCCCGCGGTTGGACTCGACCAGTGCCGCTTTCATATGGGAGAGGGCTTGGACCGCGCCCCCGCGCTGCTCGATCGAGGCGAGCTCTAGGCGGGCGCCCTGGACGAGCTCGTCGACGAGTCCCTCCATGACGCGTGAGCCTTCGAAGATGTCGGGGTACTCGAGCAGGTCGGTCTCATACGCCAGGACCTGCTGGATCCGCAGCGACCACTGCTGGTCCCACTGGCGCGGCAGGCCGAGCGCCTCGTTCCACGCCGGCAGCTGGACCGCGCGGGCGCGCGCGTTTCGCCCGAGCGTTACGGCGAGCGTCTCGAGCACGATCCGCTGCACGTTGTTCTCGGGCTGGCTCTCGGTCAGGCCGAGCGAGTTGACCTGCACGCCGTAGCGCAGGCGCAGCTGCGTAGGGTCGCTTACGCCGTAGCGTCCGCGCCCGAGCTCCTCCCACAGCACCGCCAGGGCGCGAAGCTTCGCGTGCTCCTCGACGAAGCGCACGCCGGCGTTGACGAAGAACGAGATCCGCCCGAAGACGGCGCCGATCCGCTCCTCCGCGACCCGCTCGCGCACGGCGTCGAGCACGGCGGTCGCGTTGGCGAGCGCGAAGGCGATCTCCTGCACCGGCGTCGCGCCGGCTTCCTGCAGGTGGTAGGAGCAGATGTTGACCGGGTTCCAGCGTGGTACGTGCTCCACCGTGTAGGCGACCATGTCGGCCGTCAGGCGCAGCGAGGGAACGGGCGGGAAGGCGTAGGTTCCGCGCGCCAGGAACTCCTTGAGGATGTCGTTCTGCGTTGTCCCCTGGAGCACCTCGGGCTCGATCCCGCGCTCCTCCGCCACAGCGATGTAGAGCGCCAGCAGCCATGCCGCGGTCGCGTTGATCGTCATCGAGGTGTTCATCTGCGCGAGGTCGATCCCGTCGAACAGCGCGCGCATGTCGCCGAGGTGTGCGATCGGCACGCCGACCTTGCCGACCTCGCCGCGCGCCAGCCCGTCGCCGGGGTCATAACCGGTCTGGGTCGGCAGGTCGAAAGCGACGGAGAGCCCGGTCTGGCCGCTGGCGAGGTTCGTTCGGTAGAGCTCGTTCGACGCCTGCGCCGTCGAGTGGCCGGCGTAGGTCCGCATCAGCCACGCAGGGTCCGGCGCGGCAAGGCGGTGGGGCGCACGCTCGCCGCTCATCGAAGCTGGATTGTAGGCTTAGCCTGGCGATGTCCGCCGCGGAGATACGCCCGATCGACGTTCGCCACCTCGGTCGTCCCCGCGTCATCTGCGCCTGGCTCGCGGGCGACGTGCTGATCGATCCGGGCCCCGCCTCGAGCATCGAGGCACTGCTCGACGGGCTTGCCGGCTTCGTGCCGCGCCGCATCGCGCTGACCCACATCCACCTCGATCATGCCGGTGCGACGGGCACGCTAGCCGCGCTCTGGCCGGACGTCGAGATCGCGGTCCACGAGCGCGGCGCGCGCCACATGATCGATCCTTCGCGCCTGCTCGAGAGCGCGACGCGCCTCTACGGTGATGACATGGAGCGGCTTTGGGGTGAGGTCCTACCGGTCCCCGAGGACCGCGTCGCCGTCCTGCGCGGCGGCGAGCGGCTTGGCGATCTCGACGTCGCGTACACGCCCGGTCACGCCTCCCACCACGTCAGCTACTGGGACGCGCGGTCGCGCACCGTGTTCGCCGGGGACGTCGCCGGCGTGCGCATCGAGCCGCTCGACTACGTGCTCGCGCCGACGCCGCCGCCCGACGTCGACATCGAGGCCTGGCACGACTCGATCGCGCTGCTGCGCCGCTGGCAGCCGGAGCGGCTCGCGATCACGCACTTCGGCGCCGCGGCCGACCCGCAGGCCCACCTCGATCGCCTCGACGCCGCGCTCGACCGCTGGGCCGCCCGCGCGCGCGAGGCCGAGCGAGGGGAGTTCGCCGAGGAGCTGCGCGCCGACATCGAGGCGCAGTGCGGTCCCGAGGACGCCAGCTGCTACCGCCAGGGCGCGCCCTACGAGCACATCTACGACGGGCTCGCGCGCTACTGGTCAAAGCGCGACGCACAGGTCTCCGGATGAGCCAGACGGTCGAGCTGCCGCGGACCGCCGGACCGGACAGCGGCACCGGCGGCGCCTGGAAGGTGATCGTCCGCAACGACAACCACAACACCTTCGACCACGTCGCCAAAACCCTCGCCCGGGTGATACCGGGGGTCAGCCTCGACGGTGGATACGCCTTCGCCGACCAGATCCACAACAACGGCCTCGCGATCGTCTGGACCGGCCACCGCGAGCCGGCCGAGCACTACTGGGAGCAACTCCGCTCAGCCGGCCTCACGATGGCACCGCTCGAGCACGACTGAGCGGAGGCCGACCTAAGGCTTCGACGCGGACGCGCTCGTGGAACGGTTTGTGTTCGCTGGGTTCGACGGCAGCGCCGTGAAGGTCAGCTGTTGCGTCGTCATGCCCGAGGCGCTCGCCACCTGCGCCGAGCTGGCATCGGCGCTACTCGGCCACCAGGCCACGAACGACCCGTCTGAGACGGTTGCCTGCACGCTGCTGCCATCAGAGCGGACGAGCGTCACCGCGGTCACGCCGGCGTCGAGCTGCCCCTGCACGAACGTGTAGGGCTGCCCGCCGCCGGTGGCGAGGTGCGCCTGTGAGGCCTGGCTGATCGGACCGACGTTCGAGTCACCGCGACCCATGACCGATGTGGTGGACTGCCCGGCGCCGCTACCCGAGCCGACGCTCAGAACGTTTTGGGATCCGCTGAGAACGTGTTGGGATCCGGCCGCTCCCTGGGAACTGTCGGCCGAAACGGTGGTGAACGATGGCCCGCTGAAACACGTCGCGCTCGCCCCGCCGTCTCGCAGAATCATCGCCGTAAACGGCCCACGCGTGTCGGTGAGCACCGCCTGCCAGCCCGTGGTCGGTAGGCCTGACTGCCCTCCTCCGGCTCCAGCCAGTTGCGCAGTGCACGCTGCCAGGGCACCTACCGTCTCGCCGTTTGCGGGCGCTGTCGGCGTCGAGGTCCAGCCGGCGAAGGCCGGGGAGGCGCTAGCGGCGAGCCCGACGACGGCAACGATTGCGCCACCGGTCGCGGCCAGTCCTGCTCCCGCCCCGAGCGCCGCGCGCGGTCCCAGGGAGTACGCACGCGGTTTGTAGTCGATCCGGCGCATGCGCTCGGCGGCCTGCACTCCTACGTCCCCGGCGCGCTCCGTGAAGGCCGCGCGCAATTCGCTCTCGAGTCCTCTGTTCATCGTTGCCACTCCTTTGTGTAGCTGATCAGATGTTCATTGCTGTCTGCGGGCGACGCGCCGTTCTCCTCGAGCGTCTCGCGCAGCCGCGCCAGTCCGCGAGAGGCAGTGCTCTTCACCGTGCCCAACGAGCAGCCGAGCGTCTGCGCCGTTTGCGCCTCCGAGAGGTCTTCGAAGTAGCGCAGCACGAGCACGGCGCGCTGGCGCGGTGGAAGCCTCGCCAGTGCGTCGAACAGCTCGGCGCGGAGCTCGAATGTCCCGCCGGACAAGCGTGCTGAAGCTTTGTCGACGTGTGCCTCCAGTTGCGCGCCAGCCACCGGGTCAAGCTCATGACGACGGCGCGAGCGGCGCTTGGTGTCGCCGATGGCCAGATTGATGAGAATCCGGCGTGCGTAGGCGACCGGCTGGTCCATCTCACGCACGCGCGGCCAGTGCCGGGCAACCCGCAGCAAGGTCTCCTGAACCAGATCCTCGGCCTCCGCGAGATCCCACGCGATCAGATAGCCGGTCCGCAGGAGGTCGCGGGCGCAGCCATCGACGAATCGTTCGAACTCGAGACGCGTCTTGCCGCGTCTGGCAAGTGGCATCGCAGGCATCATCGACCTTAACCGGGCGGGCCGGTGAAAGGTTGAGTGGGGCGAAGCACGTCCCTACTACACAAGCCAACCAGGCAAGCCCACAGGGCCAGCCCGCCTGCAGTGCCCCGAATGGAGGCGGCGCGCAGCCGCGAAGCGGCGAGCACGGCCGCGCCGCACAGCCGGGTCTTATTTCACCTCATGCCCATCGCGCGCAATCTCCACGTGGAGGACCGCGCCGCTGAACGTCTGGTCCCACCCGGCACAGCTCCCCGTGAACGTCATGGTCGCCTTGTCGTGGTGGACCGAGAAGTAGCTCGCGAACAGCGCCACCGTGCCTGTCGATCCGATCGGGCAGACCGCCGGATCACCGCTTTTGCTGACGGCGACCGGCAGGACAATCGCCACGCCGAGGAGGCCGAGCTTCGTGGTGTTCGGCGTCAGCTTTGACGTCCCCGACACCTTCAGGACGATGCTGCGCTTTGGCGAGCGGCCGCCCTGGTCCTGGCTGCAGATCGTGCCTTTCGCGTGGGCGTTGTTCCACGTGCCGGCGCCGGTGGTCTGCGAGTAGGAGACGCTCGAGCTGCTGGCGCTCGGCTTGCCGTAGGCGCTCCAGGTCCACTGCACCGCGCCGGTGCCCGCCGCCGCGTTGGCCGGGCACGCCACCACGCGCGGCTTTGTCGTCGAGCCGGTCGTTCCCGTGATCCCGCTGGGCCCCGTCGCCATCGCACTTGCGCCGCCGCTCGCCAGCGCCCCGCCGATTGCCAGCGCGCCAACGAGTCCGAACCGTGCTCGCCACATGCCGCTACGCCAGGGCTAGGTCTCTACTGCGTGGGCGTGCGCGCCGTCGCGGTGCGGTCTGGTGCCCTCGGTGACGAGATCGGACCAGCCGTACGCCACGGGGACCTGGAACCAGCCCTGGCAGTAGGTGCGGAACTCGATCATCTCCGGGCCCTGCCAGAAGCGCTCGAAGTCGGAGTGCTCGTCGAACTCGAGCAGCTGGAGGAACTTGTAGCGATCGTCACGCAGCCGGTACACCGCGTAGGCGGTGGCGTTGTAGCGGGTTGCCTGCTCCGAGACTCGAATCAGCTCCGACTGCAGCTGATCGCCGCGGAAGCCCGTGGCATACCAAGGTATGTGAACTACGCCTGCCATCAGATACCCACCTCCGCGCGGATCGCTCCCGGGCCCTCCGCGGTCCGCCCGGCGCCCTCCAGGGGAGCGCCGACGAGGATCGCGATCTTGCCGAGATGTCGGTTTTCTTTCATCAGCTGGTGTGCTTCGGCGACGCCGTCGAAGCCGAATGTCCGCCACAGTACCGGGCGGATCAGGTGTTGCTCGATCAGCTCGTTCGCTCGCTGGCACTCGTAGGCGTTGGCGAAGTGCGAGCCGATGATCTCCTTCTGGCGCATCCACAGGTAGCGAACGTCGAAGTCGACGTCGTACCCGCTCGTCCCGGCGCAGATCACGACCTTGCCGAACGGCTTGACGACGAAGACCGATGTCGGGAACGTCGCCTTGCCGACGTGCTCGAAGACGATGTCGGGCGCCGCGCCGAGGATCTCCTGCACGCGCTTCGAGAAGCGCCGCGCCTCGTCCTGTCGCGCCCGCTCTTCCTCGGGCGTCTCGGTCCCGGTGCGCATCATCCCCGCGAACTCGCTGCGATCGATCCAGCCGGTGGCGCCGAGCTGCTCGACGAGCGCCCCCTTCTCGGGCGAGGAGACGACCCCGACGCTCTGGGCGCCGGCAGCGGCGGCGAGCTGGGTCGCAAACACGCCGAGGCCGCCGGCGGCGCCCCAGACCAGCACTCGGTCACCGGCCTTCAGCGCGCAGCGGTCAATCAGCATCCGGTAGGCCGTGAAGTAGACGAGCCCGTAGGAGGCCGCCTCATCCCAGCTCAGCGCCGGCGGCTTACGCAGCAGCTGTTGCGCCTGCACCCGCGTGAACTGGGCGAACGAGCCCCAGGTCGTCTCGTAGCCCCAGATCCGCTGCGATGGCGCCGCGAGGGGGTCGAGCCCGTGCACTTCGACGTCCTCGTAGGAGGCCTGGTTGCAGTGGATGACGACCTCGTCGCCGTGCTGCCAGCGGGTCACGCCCTGGCCGACCTTCCAGACGATCCCGGAGGCGTCCGAGCCGCCGATGTGGTGGCCGAACTCGGGGTGATCGCCGTAGTCGAAGACCGAGACCGGCTTGCCCATCGCAGCCCAGACGTTGTTGTAGTTGACGCCGGCAGCCATGACCCGCACCGTGACCTCGAACGGCCCCGGCTCGGGCACGTCGACCTCTTCGATCTGGAAGGCGTCGATCGGCTCGCCCTCGCGTTCCTTGCGGATCACCCAGGCCGCCATGCTCGCCGGTAGCTCGCCGGGCTCGACGCTGAGCTTCGTGATGTCGGCGGTCTCCAGCGGCAAGCGAGGCGCGAATGCTAGCCGTGTTCGGCGCTGGTGGGGTGGAACGGCAGCTCGACGACGGTTGCGGCGGCGCTCGTGTCGCCGACCGCGAGGATGTCTCCCGGCTCGACCTCCTGCCGCACGAGCGCTAGGCCGATCAGGCCGAAGCGTGGGGAGGCCGTGATGCTCGCGACGCTGCCGACGTCGCGCTCGTTCTGGCGGAGTGGCGCGCCGCTTTCGACCGGGTCGCTGAAGCGCAGGCCGCGCAGCAGCCGGTTCGGCTTGCCCTTCCAATACAGCCGGGCAACCGTTTCCTGCCCGATATAGCAGCCCTTGGAGTAGGACACGGCGCGCTTGTTGATGCCGGCCTCCTGCGGCATCGTCGTCTCATCCATCTCGACGCCATAGAGCGGGATCCCCGCCTCGATCCGCACGCACTCGAACGTCGCCTCACCAATCGGGAGCGCACCAGCCGCCAACAGCCCCGCCCATACTGCGTCCAGATCGCCGGCCTCGCACAGCACGTCCACCCCCAACCGCGTGCGGACCAAGCGCACCGAGCGTCCGGCCACCTCGCTCGCCACGTGGGAAAGCTCCTCGGCGGCCGGCGCCTGCGCAAACAGACGGTCGGCCCCCGGACCGATGGCAGAAAGCAACGTCACCTCGAGTGTGCGCTTGTGCAGCTCCGCGCTGTACCCGATTGCGAACTGGTGGAGAGCGTCGAACAGCGCCTGCAGCGCCACTCGCTCGGTGTCGAGGAGAAGCTCTTCTTCGGTTTTCAGGACGCGCACCTCGGCGAGCATGCGGCCCTTGTGCGTCAGCAGCGTCGCGTCAGCGCCGTGCCCCGGCGTCAGCGCTGCGATGTCGTTCGAGAGCACCGAGTCGAGGAACGGCGCGGCATCGGGCCCGCTGAGCGCGAGCTTCCCGCGCTGCGAGCGGTCGAGCAGACCCGCATCCTCGCTCACCGCGGCGTATTCGCTCGCGGGCGGGGAGAGGCGTTCGAGGGTTCTCGACACGGTCCTCCGAGGATACGCCCGTGGACGTTTGTTCGAGTGCCCCTGCTCAGAAGTTTGGAATGCCATAACCTGTTGTCGGCATGGCCACAAAGGAAACGGTGCGCTCGCAGGCGGTGGAGGACTACGCGAAGGCGATCTTCGCGCTGGAGGGCCGCAGCTCCGAGCCGGTCAGCACGACGGCTCTCGCCGCGCGGCTCGGAATCACCCCGGGTTCCGTCTCGGCGATGCTGCACAAGCTGGACGAGCTCGGCCTGACCACGCACGTTCGCTACCGCGGCGTGCGGCTGACAGCGAAGGGCCGGCGGCTCGCGCTCGAGATGGTGCGCCACCACCGCCTGCTCGAGCTGTTCCTCGCCGAAGCGCTCGAGATGTCCTGGGACCGCATTCACGCGGAAGCCGAGGTGCTCGAGCACGTCCTCTCCGAGGATCTCGAGGCGCTGATCTCGGCCAAGCTTGGAGACCCCACAATCGACCCGCATGGCGACCCGATACCGACTGCCGATCTCGAGCTCGAGGAGCGCGCGACTCGCAGCCTCGAATCGCTCGAGCCCGGAGACCGCGGCACGTTCGTCCGTGTCTCGGATTCCGACCCGGAGATGCTCCGCTATCTCGGCAACTGCGGCATCGCCCCGGGCGATCGCTTCGAGGTCAGATCGCGTCAGCCCTTCGGTGGGCCGCTCTTCCTGCGCTTCGGCGAGCGCGATCAGACGATCGGCGGCGAGCTTGCGCACGCGATGCGCGTCGAGCTCGATCCGACGCCAGGCACGCCGCGAAGCCGACGGGCGAAAGAAGCCCTTTGATGGCCGCGGTGGAGGCAAGCACGGCTTCCGGCCTAGCGCTACCGCCGCTGAGCGACGAGGACGCGGCACGCTCGCAGGATCGCTCGCGGGTCCACGACGCCCGCCACCACCGCAGGCGCTGGCGGCTCTTGTGGCTGCTCGTCGGCCCCGGGATCCTCGCGATGCTCGGCGAGAACGACGGGCCGAGCATGATCGCCTACGCCTCCGACGGCGCCCAGTACGGGCTCGGGTTCTTCGTGCCGTTCATCCCGCTCTTGTTCGCGATGGCCTATGTCTGCCAGGAGATGTGCATGCGCGTCGGCGCTGTCACTCACCGCGGCTACGGCGAGCTCGTCCTGCAACGACTCGGCCCAGTCTGGGGCTGGTTCGGTGCCGGCGATCTAACGCTGACCAATCTGGTCACGCTGGTCGCCGAGTTCGTCTCGATCCGCGTCGGGCTCGCCTATTTCCATCTTGGTGCCGCGATCGCGGTCGCACTCGGGCTGGCGCTCGTCCTCTTCACGCTCAGCGGCGGGCGCTACTGGCGCTGGGAGCGCATCGTGCTCGGCATGGCGCTGTTCAACGGCCTCTTCCTGCTCGCCGCGATCCTCGTCAAGCCAGACGTCGCGGCGGTCGCGCGCTCGTTCGACTTCAGCCCGTTTCCCGGTGGCAGCTTCAACACGCTGCTCTTGCTGCTGGCCTCGACGATCGGCGCGACGGTAACGCCGTGGATGATCTTCTTCCAGCAGAGCGCGTCCGCGGACAAGGGCATGACGCCGCGCGACATCAAGCACGGTCGCTACGACACGGCGGCCGGTGCGGTGCTCGCCGCGATCTTCGGGGTCGGCGCGCTGGTCGCCGGGGCGGCGCTGCTTACGCATAACGGGTCGGGCATCCAGGGCTTCGCCGGTGCTGGCTTCCCCGAGGCGTTGCGCCACGTGGCCGGCGGCGCTGCAGGTGCGGTGTTCGCGCTCGGCCTGATCGAGGCTGGCGCGGTCGCGATCCTCACGATCTGTGCCAGCACGGCCTACGCCGCCGGGGAGTGCATCGGGGTCTCGCACAGCTTCAACAGCTCGCCGCGCAACGCCGTTCTCTTCTATGCCGCCAACGTCAGCGTCGCCCTCGTCGCCGCGGCGGTGATCCTGATCCCCGGCGCGCCGCTGCTCTCGATCGCACTCAACGCCAACGTGCTCGCGACCGTGCTGCTGCCTGTCAGCCTCGTCCTGATGGTGATGCTCGCCAACGACAAGGGGCTGATGGGACCGTGGGTGAACAAGCGCTCCACGAACGTGATCGGGATCAGCGTGATCGCCTTCGTAGGGCTCTGCGGAGCCGCCTACGGCATCGACTCCTTCCTGCAAACCGTCCACATCATCGGCTCGTGAAACCGACGACGCAGCTCATCGACGACCCGCACAAGGGCCTTGCGCTCGCCGAGCAGGACGTCTATCTGGGCGAGCGCGCTGAGGACGAGCTGATCATGCACCTCGAGCGCGACCAGTTCGTCGAGAAGACCTCGCGGCCGGTGCCGCGAGCTGCCCTCAGCGCGCGCGCGACCGCCGCGCTGTGGGCGCTTCGCGTCTTCGTCGTTCTCGTCAGCCTGATGGTCCTCTACACCTTCATCGACCAACTTCACTGACCTTCGCTCGCTCGTCTAGGCTTATCCGCGATGGGGCTCACCGACACATTCCAGGAGATCGTCGACGCGCTGCCCACTGACTGGACAGACCTCGAGCTCGACCTGAGGATCAAGGACGAGACGCGCTACGTCGAGGCCGCGGTTGCGCTCGTCGTCTGCAATGCCCAGCCCTACTCGGCCAACGAATGGCACTGGCGCCTGATCGTCGCGCACCGCTTCGGTCACGCCGCCGCCGTACCGGCGGTTCGCGCGGCGCTGACGCTGCTCGACGACAACGACATCGCCGGCGAGCTGATCGTGCGCGAAGTCCGCGAAGGGCGCCATCCGATCGAGCCGGTCTGGGGCCGGCCGTACTCGGTGCGCGACGCGTTCCGCCAGATCAACGCGCAGTAGCGAGCAGCTGCTCGACGAGCGCCGGCGCCTCCCGCGCCATCCGCGATCGCGGCACGACGATCGCGATTCCTGCCGCAAGAGCGAGATCGCGCACGTCAGCTTCGACGTGCGAGTAGAAGGCGAGGACGGGCACTTCGACGCCGGCGAGGGCCTCAATGCGGCTGCGCGCATCAACCGTCAGGTCAGCCACCACCGCTGCGCAGCCCGGCTCGACCCCCAGCCCGAGGCCGACCTCGTAACCGGCGGCCAGAAGCTGTGCCTGCAGGTTCGAGCCGAACAACAGGTCATCGCTGAAGATCTGCAAGCGGGCCATCCTGCGCTAACCATACGGGCACAGCTTTCTCTTGATCGATTCCAGATTGGTGCTAGGTTGAGCTTCGTGCACGCGAGCTTCGACGAGCCGGCCGCCGAGGAGCTTCGCGGCGCAGGCTTGCGCGTGACCGCGCCTCGCACCGCCGTGCTGGCTGCGGCGCGCTCCGGCAACCACGCGACCGTCGAGATGATCGCCAAGGGCGCCCGCGAGCGGATCGGCTCGATCTCGACGCAGGCCGTCTACGACGTGCTCGCGGCGCTCGCGCGTGTCGGCCTCGTGCGGCGGATCGAGCCGGCCGGTAGCCCCGCGCGTTTCGAGACGCGCGTCGGCGACAACCACCATCACGTCGTCTGCCGCGCCTGCGGCGCCGTCGCGGACGTCGAGTGCGCGCGCGGCGCAGCGCCCTGCATCGAGCCGGCTGCCGATCACGGATTCTCGATCGACGAGGCCGAAGTGACGTACTGGGGCCTGTGCCCTGACTGCCAAGAAACCCCGCAAGGAGCGATCCAGTGAGCGACAAGCGCCCTCCCCACACGACCACCGACTCCGGTATCCCAGCCCCCAGCGACGAGCACTCCCTCAGTGCCGGCCCGAACGGCCCGCTGCTGCTGCAGGACCACTACCTGATCCAGAAGATGGCGCAGTTCAATCGCGAACGCGTGCCCGAGCGCGTCGTGCACGCGCGCGGATACGGCGCCCATGGCTTCTTCGAGGTGACCGAGGACGTCACGGAGTGGACGAGCGCCGCATTCCTCAACCAGGTCGGCAAGAAGACCGACGTGTTCGCGCGCTTCTCGACCGTTGCCGGTGAACTCGGTTCGGCCGACACAGTCCGCGACCCGCGGGGCTTCGCGCTGAAGTTCTACACCGAGCAAGGCAACTACGACCTGGTCGGTAACAACACGCCGGTGTTCTTCGTCAGGGACCCCTCGAAGTTCTCCGATTTCATCCATTCGCAGAAGCGGATGGGCGACAGCGGTCTGCGCTCCAACGACGCGCAGTGGGACTTCTGGTCGCTCTCGCCGGAGTCCTATCACCAGGTTTCGTTCCTGATGTCCGACCGCGGCACGCCGCGGACGCTTCGGAACATGAACGGCTACGGCAGCCACACCTTCATGTGGATCAACAAGGGCGGCGAGCGCTCCTGGGTCAAGTACCACTTCAAGACCGAGCAGGGTGTCGAGAACTTCACCCGTCAGGAGGCTGCGGCGATGGTCGGCGAGGACGTCGACTTTCACCGGCGCGACCTCTACGACACCCTCGCCCGCGGCCAGGAGGCGGTCTGGCGCCTCGAAATGCAGATCATGCCTTTCGAGGCTGCGGCCGACTACCGCTTCAACCCGTTCGACCTGACGAAGGTCTGGCCGCACTCGGACTACGAGCCGATCACGGTCGGCCGTCTGGTGCTCAACCGCAATCCCGAGAACTTCTTCGCCGAGGTCGAGCAGGCGGCCTTCGAGCCGGCGAACATGGTGCCGGGCATCGGGCCGAGTCCCGACAGGATGCTGCTGGGCCGCCTGTTCAGCTACCCCGACACCCACCGCTACCGGATCGGCCCCAACTACCTGCAGCTGCCGATCAACCGCCCGCAGAGCCCAGTCCACACCTACAACAAGGACGGTGCGATGCGCTACGAGCACAACGGCGGCGCGCCGGTCTACGCTCCGAACAGCTTCGGCGGGCCGGCGGCCGACCCGAGTCGCTATATCGAGGCGTCCTGGGATGCTACGGGCGAAATCGTGCGCACGGCGCAGGAGCTCCACAGCGAGGACGACGACTACGGTCAGCCGGGGAGCCTCTATCGCGAGGTGCTCTCGGAGACCGACCGCGCCAATCTCACCTCCAACCTGATCGACCACCTCTCCGACGGGGTCGAGCACGACGTCCAGGTCCGCGCGGTCGAGCACTGGTACAAGGTCGACGCCGAGCTCGGCGCGAGCCTCGCCGGCGGTCTCGGTCTTGGAGCCGTGCAGAGCAACGGCGCTTCCGCGGCGACGAAGGCAGCGCGCGCCTGAGGGGCTGCGGGTCCTCTGGCCGGATCACTCCGCCGGCCGGAGGAGGTCCGCTCAGTTGAAGAGGTCCTCCGCGATGGGGCGGATCAGCGCCGCGGCACCGGGCCCATCGTCGGCCTGCACGTGCTGGCCGAGGCCGGCGACGATCACGACCGGCTCGCCCGAGTCCTTCTCGCGCGTGAGGTCGGCCGCTGCGGTTACGGCGTCAGCGACCGCGATCACGCTCGCGCGCAGCTCGCGACCGCGGCGGTCGTGGCGCCCTCGCCAGTCGTCGAGCGGGACGAGGCCGGCGCAGCCGAGTGCCGTGTCGAGCTGGCCGAGACGCCAGGCGCGGCCGAAGCTGTCGCTGATCAAGACCGCCGGCGAGCGGCCCGAGAGCTCGCGCAGGCGCGCGCGGAGGGCGCGCGCAGAGCGGTCCGGGTCGCGGGGCAGCAGGATCAGCAGCCCGTCGCCCGGCGTATTCGACTCGTCGACGCCGGCGTTTGCGCAGACAAAGCCGTGGGGCGTGCGAGCGATCAGCACGCCGTGGTCGGCTCGCAGCAGCTCCGCCGACTCGTCGAGGATCGCCTGGACGTGGCGTGGGTCCTTGTCGTTCGCGGCGGCCAGCTCGTGCGCGCGCGGCGACGGAACGATCGAGTCGAGCGCGCGGATGCGCGCCTCCGCTTTCGAGATCGCCTTGTGCGCCACGACGACGATCTCGTCGTCTGCGGGCGCCGGCCCGGCGTCGAGGATCAAGGTCGCCAGATCTGCGCCGGCCGTGATCTCCGGCAGGCCAGCGAGTGGGCGAGCGGTGAGCGCGCCCATCAGCGCGCGACGGTGGCGGCCGCGTATGCGGCGCGGGTGCGTGGTGCGCGCTGTCGCGGTCCGGCGAGCAGGGCGGCCAGATCGGCTGGCGTGTCGATATCGATCAGCAGCGACGGTGGTCGCGCGACGTCGCAGCGAACCCCGGCCGCGTCGGCGAGTTCGCGGTGTCGCTCGAAGCTCTCCGGTCCGAAGGCTGGGGCGATCGCGTCCGGTGGCGCCAACAGCAGGGCGTTGGTGCCTGACCCGTGGCGGTCCGGCACGATGACGACGGACGGGCTGTCGGCGGGCTCATCGAGTAACGCGTCGAGCTCGTCGCGGTCGAGGGCGGGGCAGTCACCTGGGACCATCAGTACCCGCTCGAAGCCGTCGCGCTTGGCGTGCTCCACGCCGATTGCGGCTGCGGCGCTCTGCCCGGCGTCGCGGCGGTCTGGCGCGATCGTGGCGCCGAGCCCCTCGGCGATCGCCACCACCGACGGCTCGTTGGTGATCACCAGGACTCCATCGAGGCGTCGCGAGATCACCAGCGCACTGATCACGTCGGTGACCATCGCCTGCGCGAGCGCCTCGCGCTGCTCCGGGCTCAGCCGCTCGGCAAGCCGCTGTTTCGCCAGCCCGAAGCGCTTGACGGGAAGGATCGCGAGCGTGCGCATCCTGGCCTAGACGGTCGCGAGCGACGTGCTCAGTTCGAGCGCACGCTCCGCCACCAGTCGTCTCTGCTCGGAGTTCGACATGAGCGTCTCGCAGCGTAGCGACGCTATATCGCCGACGGGATCGTCGCTGACGATCCCGTCGAGGAGGCCGTCGTAGAAGCGCGCGACGCCGTTCGTGCTGGCCGGAAGCCCGGCCCACTCAAGGCACTCCGCCGTCGGTCCCTTGAGCACGGCGCCGGCGACGATCGGGCTGACCGCGACGATCCGCGCCGGGGCCGCGATGAGCGCCTCGCGCATGCCCGGCAGCGCGAGAATCGGGCCGATCGAGATCACCGGGTTCGAAGGCCCGACGATGATCGCCCGCGCGTCGGCGATCGCTGCGAGCACCGCCGGCGACGGCGTCGCATCCACGGCCCCGGCGAACTCGACATCCTCGATCGGCGCATTTGCGCCGAGCCGGATCATGAACTCCTGCAAGCCGACCCAGCCTCCGCTCGTGCGGATGCGCGTCGCCACTGGCTGATCGCTCATCGGCAGCACGCGCGCAGCGACGCCGAGCGCGCCAACCAGGCGGGCATGCGCCTCGGTCGCGCTCAGGCCCTCCTCGAGCAGCCGCCGCCGCTCCAGGCACAACGCCAGGTCGCGGTCGCCGAGGTTGAACCANNTCGTCGATCCGATCGGCCAGCCAGTAGGTGATCAGGTCGGGATCGGGCGAGACGTAGGCGCCGTAGATCTCGATGTCATCGCCGGTGTTGGCGATCACGGCGAGCTCTGAGCCGACGACGTCGTAGAGCCCGCGCGCCAGCTTGGCGCCGCCGGTGCCGCCCGACAGCAGCACGACGCTCACCAGAGCGGTTCGGGCAGGCCGCTGACGCGGAAGCCGGCCTGCGTCTTGTAGCGCACGTTGATCGAGATCAACAGTGCGGTCAGCGACTCGGTGATCCGCGCCATCTCGAGCCGGCCGCAGTCGACGACACGCAGACCGGCGACGCGGCCGATGAGCGCGGCCACGCGTGCCTTGTCCTCACGCTTATCGCCACAGATCAGGACGTCCTCGTCGAGCGTGTGCCCGAGGTCGGCGAGCAGGGCCGCGCTGACGGTGTGAAGCCCCGCGACGACGGTGACGCCGTCGGGCACCATCTCCTGCGCCTGCTGGGCCGCTGAGCCCTGCCAGACGCCGAGCATCCGCGTCGCCTTGCCGCTGACCGCCGCGGCCAGCGGAACCGTCGCGTCGAGCACCAGCTGACCGGCTCGCAGCGAGCTCCTCAGGTTCGTCAGCGTCTCCGAGTGGTTGCGGAATGGGACGCTCAGCACGACCAGCTCGTTCGCGGCGGCCGCGACGCCGTTCTCGACACCGCGGAAGCTGGCGCCAGCCACGAGCGCCTGCGCCTTCTGCGCCGCCTCCTCGGCGCGCGCCGCGTCGCGCGAGCCGATCGTCACGGCGACGCCGGCGCCACCGAGCCGCAGGGCCAAGCCGAAGCCGAGCGCTCCGCTGGCACCGATGATCGTCACCGATTGATCGCCCTCGGGCACGGCGGCTGAGTATAGGCGGCGCCCACGGCCCTGAATCACGTAGCGGTGTCGTCCGTCACGAACCGCTAGGCCAGGCTAATCTGACGACCATGGCTGGAGTGCCCGATCTGCGCGTGTCCGACTCCGACCGCGAGAGCGTGGCGGGCGAGCTGCGGGATCATTTTGCTGCCGGCCGGCTGAGCGAAGGCGAGTTGGGTGATCGACTGGAAGTGGCCTATTCGGCGAAGACGGCTGCTGAGCTCTCGGCGCTGCGGGCCGACCTGCCGGATCCACATGCCGAGCTGGTTGTGGCGACGCCGCGTGAGCTTGCGCGCCGCCGCGTCTATCACGACGTCGGGATCGTCGTCCTCATCGACGTCGGCTCCGTCATCACCTGGTTCGCGGTTGGTGCACACGGAAGCTTCTGGCCGATGTGGGTGATCCTCGTCTCGGCATTCCGACTTGCCTACGACGGCTGGCATCTGCTCGGCCCGACCGCCGACGAGGTGCACCCCGAGTACCGGACGTGGGTCGAGCGGCGCTTGCGCCTCTGAGCGACGCTGCCCAGCGTGGAGGGAACCGACCCCAACGAGCTGCTCGAGCTCGCGATCGAGGCGGCCTGCGCTGCGGGCGTGCTGCTGGCTGAGCGCTTCAAGGCGGGCGGTGAGCACGACGTCTCCTCGAAGTCGACGCCGACTGACCTCGTCAGCGAGGCCGACGTCGCCTCGCAGCGCGCGATCCGCGAGCTGATCGGCGCCCGCCGACCGGAGGATGGCTTTCTCGCCGAGGAGGAGGGCACCGACAGCGCCGGTTCGAGCAGCTTGCAGTGGGTCGTCGATCCGCTCGACGGGACGATCAACTTTCTGTTCGGAATCCCGCTCTGGTGCGTCAGCGTCGCCGTGCGCGATGCTCATGGCACGCTCGCCGGAGTCGTCCACGATCCGCTTGCCGGGGAGACCTTCAGCGCGCTGCGCGGCGGGCGCCCGCAACGCAACGGTCGCGCGATCCATGCGGCCCGCGCGCGCGCCACGTCGCTGGCCGAAGCGCTCGTCGCGACCGGCTTCGCCTACGACGCGCGTGTGCGCGCGGAGCAGGCCGGCGCCGTCGTTGGCCTGATCGGTGAGATCCGCGACATTCGCCGCTGCGGCGCCGCCGCCCTGGACCTCGCATGGACCGCTGCAGGCCGCTTCGATGCATTCTTCGAGCGCACCGTCAAGATCTGGGACACGGCGGCTGGCGCGCTCCTCTGCGAGTGCGCGGGCCTCGAGGTGCGCGCACTGGCGGAGCGTCCGGGACTCCCGTCAGGCATCCTCGCGGCGCCGCCCGCGCTCGTGCAGCCGCTGCTCGACCTCGTCGGCTGAGAACGACGCCGATCGGTCGCCTGACGCCCTAGCGGTTGCGCGCTACTCGCGCGAGGGCGCGCGAATGATCGCGGCGAACGAGCCGGCCCCGAGGAGCGATGTCGCCGGCTCCTCGTGGTCGCCGAGCACGAGCGTCTCGACGGCGCCGCTCGCCGCGTCGAACACGACGTCGGTCACCGGCCCGAGGTCGTCGCCCATCTCGCTGAGCGCGCGCTTACCCAGCAGATCCAGCTTGCCGTCGACGGCTGCGCGCTCGCGATCGTCGCGCGCGGCGTACAAGGCGCTCTCATCCGTGACGATCACCGCGTCCGGCCCGAATCCGCTGACGTTCTCCCAGTCGACCAGTAGGGCCTTGCGCCGCTTGCCGGCGGTCAGGCAGGCGATCCGGCGGTGCTCGACGTCGACGACGATGTGAGCGAGCTCGCCAAGCTCCTCGGCGGTGGCGCGGCTGACCATCTTGCGTCCCATCGCTGCCGCGAACCGCTCACTCATCAGATACCCACGGTGGATCGGAACTCGTCAACGGCCGCGCCGAGCCCGACCAGGTCGTCCTCGACGAACTCCTTCGTGGCCTCGGGCACGACCAGAGCGCTGCCCGACACCGCCAGCTGGACGGGCAGCGGGATGTAGCCGGTTCCGCCAGACGCGGTCTCGATCTCATAGCCGACCACCTCGCCGTTACTGCCAACGAGGACGACCACGTCGCGCACTTGGCCGAGGCTGGTGCCGCCGTCGGTCAGTACCTCATCGCCGGTCACGTCGCGCCCGGATGGCGGGGCGCCGACTTCCTCCGGTGCGTCGGCCGGCAAGAGCAGGCTGCTCTCATCGTCGACCATCACCGCGTCACGGCCGATCGCGTGGATCGTCTCGGCGGGCAGCACCTCGCGGCGCCGACCCGCAAGGAATCCGCGCTTGTTGAGCGTCAGGCCGACGACTCGGCCGGCTTCGGGGCTGTAGAGCACGTCGCGCACCTCGGCGACGTCCTCGCCGTCAGCGATCGTGACGACCGGCAGACCGCGGATCGACGAGCCGGTGACGAGCGACCTCATTGCTTCTTTCGCGTGGCGATCACGCCGCCGCCTCGTCGGTGACGGCGAACTACGGCGCCGATCAGGACGATCAGCACGATCGCAACGAGGATCACGACAAGCCAAGCCACGGCACTCAGCTGTGTCTCGGGACAGGGAGGTGGTTGTCGTCGCTCATGCGTGCGCCAGCTCGCCGTTGACTTCGCCTGGCGGGGCAGGCGTGCCGGGGAGTCCGCCGGCGGCGGTGGTCTCGCGAGCGAGGAACGCGCCGAGCTCTTGGATCGTGCTCATGAGCGGTGCCGGGAAGACGACCGTCGAATTCTTGTCGACGGCGATCTCGACAAGCGTTTGCAGGTTGCGGAGCTGGAGCGCGAGCGGGTGAGCCATCATCACGTCGGAGGCGTGCGCGAGCTCGCCGGCGGCGAGTGCTTCGCCTTCGGCGGCGATGATCTTCGCGCGCTTCTCGCGTTCGGCTTCGGCCTGGCGAGCCATCGCGCGCTTCATCGTGTCGGGCAGCTGGATGTCCTTCAGCTCGACGGTCGTGACCTTGATGCCCCATTCCTCGGTCTGGATGTCGAGGATCTCGCGGATGTTCTGGTTGATCTTGTCGGTCTCTGAGAGCGTCTCGTCGAGCGTGTGGCGGCCGACGACGGAGCGAAGCGTGGTCTGTGCGATCTGGTTGATCGCCTCGGCGACGCTCTCGATCGCGACGACGGCGCGGATTGGATCCTCGACGCGGTAGTAGGCGACCGCGGATACGTCGATGCTGACGTTGTCGCGCGTGATGATGCCCTGCGATTGGATCGGCATCGTGATGATCCGCAGCGATACGCGATCGACGCGATTGATCAGCGGGATGAAGAAGATCAACCCGGGGCCGCGCGCCTCGTGGCCAACCTTTCCCAGATGGAACATCACTGCGCGCTCGTACTGCTTGAGCACGCGTACCCGGATGCGGCCAGTGCCAGCACGACGAGGACGACCACGATCGCGACGTAGGCGATCATGCGAGCACTCGCTCGGTCTCCGCCACAAGCGTGGCGGCTCGACGTGCTCGCTCCGCTACCGATGCGGTTCGAGCGGGCGTTGCCTGGGGCACGGCGACCTCCAAGAAGGTGGTTGGATCCTTGGAAGTCAGGTCGTGCTGCCGGCGCCTGCCGACCTCACCACGTATGCCCTCGTTTATCGATGCTACTCGCGCTGTCAAACCGGCAGAGGCAGCTCGCTCGGCCGCTCGCCGGCGCGCCGAGGACTCCGAGCACGCGCAGGGCTGTGGGCGCGGTCGCGGCGTGCGATGTGCAGCAAGGCCAGGACCGTCGGCTCGCCGGTGGCGAGATCGATGGTCTCCACCGCGCTCGCGGCTCCGGTCAGCGCCAGGAGGCGATCCACCTGTCGGGGTCCCCGAACGAAGACGAGACGGCGTCCTTCGCGGCGGGCGCTGCGACTCGCGCTGACGAGCGCGCCGACGCCGGCAGCGTCCACGCGCGTAAGGCCGCGAAGGTCGACTACCACGAGCCGTGCGCGCCCGGTTGCCTGGCGCACGCTCTGCTCGAGCCGTGGCGCCGTCATGAGGTTCAACTCGCCGGCGACGCAGACCCATGCTGCTCCGCGAACGCTGGTGCCCGATGTACAGCCAAACGCTGGCTCGCCATCCTGTGACGAGCGAGACCTGACAGGCGTGTGGGGCATGCGACCTCCGAGGCTTTGGATGAACCCTCGGAAGTCGGATCGTGCTGCCGGGCCCGCTTGGGGCCGACCTCACGCTGCTGCCCTCCGCGGAGCATCCTACCGGCCGCCGCCTGCGACGGCTCGGCGGTCGTCGCTCGGGTACTAGGTCGTGGTCGTTTCGGTGAACGAATTCGCTACGCCGGCGGTCAACTCCGCCGGGTCGACCAGGTCGGTCGGAGCGAGGATGAAGACCTCGCACATCATGTCGGGGTGCTGCTGGTTACCGCTCATGAAGCCGATCACCGGCCGCCCGGTCGCCGCCTCGATCACCTCCTCGAAGCGCTCTCGCATCAGCTCCTGAAACGCCATCCGCTGGTCGATCACCGCGGGACCGCGCCCGCCTTCGAGCAACGTCTGCTCGACGCGCGAGAAGCCGCCTCGCAGCACACATACGACGAGGTCATCCGCGTAATAGGACTTCGTCCGCGTCGGCCCCCGGCCGTAGAACTCCTTGAGCAGCGCGACCATCCCGTCCGATATGGCGGTCAGTACGTCACCGTGCGAGCGGGTGCTGACGTCGCTGGGGTTCATGCCGGTAGCTTGAATCGTACGGCGGGAGATACCGGGATTTTAGCTCGCGCAGCGCTAAGCTGTGGTTAGCATCGTTCGCAGGGTCACGCCCTTCGCCTCGCGCGCGCCAGTCCCGGAGGACGAGAGAGAAGGCCGCCGTGCCGGCCCCGCTTGCTCCGCTTGTCGGCGACGAGTTGCTCGAAGCCGTGACGGACGCGATGATCGCGCTGCACCAGCGCTACCACCACCGCGCTCCGGTCACCGCGAAGACGTTGCTGCTCGGCGGTGATCTACTGGCGTGCGTGCTCGGCGGCGTCTACACCGACGTCGAGAAGACGATGATCGAGCTGCAGCGCTCCCCGATCGTCCAGGAGACCCGGAGCGCCTTCCAGAACGCGATACAGCAAAAGTTCATCACCGCCGTCGAGCGACTGTCAGGGCGTGACGTGCTCGCCTTCATCTCGAATCACCATGTCGGCCCCGACATCGAGATCAAGCTGTTCATCCTCGAGCCAGGGGAGTTCGCGCACGATTGGTGAGTTGTTGTGCCGGCCCGCCGACGTGGCTGCCGGGTAATTGCGGCGCGATCGGGCCGCTGGGGGTCGGTTGGCTGGTCCGGGGCGGGCCAGCCGGTCTCTGGCCTTGTTTTTAGGCGGTGGCGGTGGCTGTGCGGTGGTTTGGACTTCCCCGGTTGCGGTTACGACTCAAATCCAAGCCAGCATGCAACATTGAAGTCGGGCCTCCTTGAGCTCGCTCCTCGGTAGACACCTGGAGCGTGTCACCGAGGAGGCCCTCCTTCATCGCAGTCGCTTGCGATAGCGACCATGGCGTACGTCAAACACGCTCGTTAACACGCGAAAGCGGCAGCTCATTCGCGGCGGTGGTCAGAGCTGTCCGATGGCCGCGGCAGCGTGAAAACTACGTAGTGCCTGTGTGGGGTCGCGCGGTTGGTGTCCGCTCGGCGGTGCTCGATTCTGGCCGGGTACAGAGCGTCGGCCGTGAGCCGTCACGCACCAGCCAAGCAGTTTCCCGAAGAGGAGTGAGGACGATGCGTCGTAGGGCGTTTGACATATTGGCGAGTGGTGTCGGTCTCGTCGTCGTGGTGGTCTTGGTCGTCGCCGGGGCGCTGATGCTCTGGGGTAACAATTACGTGGACTCCAACGTCCACAACCAGTTGGCTGAGCAGCAAATCTTCTTCCCGCCGAAGGCGGCGTTTGCACACCCAGTGGCCGGTTCAGAGATCACGGCCGCGATGATTCCATCCGTTTCGCAGTACGCGGGCCAGGAGTTGCTGACCGGCGCCCAGGCCGAGGCCTGGGCGGATCATTTCATCGCCATTCACCTCTCCGAGATGCCCTACGGCGGCGTGTACTCGAAGATCAGTACCGCGGCACGCGCGGCCCCGAAGAACACGCAACTAGCTGCGCTTGAGCAGACGTCCTTCCAAGGGACGACACTTCGCGGGCTCCTGCTTGAGGCCTACGGCTTCTCGGAGATGGGGACCGTCCTCCTATGGGGAGCGATCGCCTCCTTCGTCCTCGCGTTCGTCATGTTGATGCTCGTCGGCCTTGGCTTCCGGCACGCTCGTCGGACTCCGCCCGACGCGGAACTCCTCGCGCCAAAGGCCAGCTAACGCCCCGATCAACGCGGTTCGCTGCGCGAGATGCGATCGCGGCGGACACGGCGCAGAGAAGCGCCTCGCGCATCGTGGCGGGGCGCCCCTCTTGCGGTTCACACTCGAAGGCTCAGGAACGAAAGGAACGATTGAGATGAAGGCGCTTGTGTATCACGGACCTGGTGAGCGCGGCTGGGCAGATCGGCGCGCCGATCTGCCTCTGGCACGGTGAGGATGACCGATCAATTCCGGTCTCTTACAGCCTGTGGGTCCGATCGCAAATCCCCGGCGCTCTACTGACAAGGTGGCCAGCAACCGGGCACCTACACACACCAGGGCAGTGGGCCGAGGTCATCCACGCATCGGACGCATCAGTCTTTGGGCCGCTCGCTTTCGCAGCGCCGCAGGCGGCGCTGTCTCAAACTCCTACCCGAGAACCTTGGCCTTCGCGCGTTCGAACTCCTCGTCGGTCAGCACTCCGCGGTCCCTGAGGTCGGCGAGCTTGTGGAGGTCATCCGCCGTCCCACCTGAGGCGGCGCCACGCGTGAACTGGCGGAACGCTTCGAACTGCGACCTGTCTTGCGCTTGGTGTTCGTGCATCGTATGCCCGCGCACGATCAGGTAGCCGAGCACGCCGATCAGCGGAAAGACGACGATGAAGAGCATCCACAGGGCCTTGGCCCAATTGGAGAGGTCGTGGCTGCGGAAGATGTCGAAGACCACGCCGATCGCGATCCAAATCCAAAGGAACAGGAACGCGAACTCAAGGACTGTGAGCAGCCCGTCTCCGAAGGTGAAGGTAGAAGCGGCGAGTGGCATTCGTGTCCTTTCGCTCAGGGATGCCGAGCACGCTCGGCGAGGTCTCTATCAGGCGGTTGGGTCGGCACTATCGGACGTCGGGGCGTTGCTGGGGCCCAGGCTCCTGCAACAGGTTCGCTGCCGCGTTTGCGTGTGCGGCTTGGTCTCTGCTCTTCCTCCACGCCTATCCAGGCCCTGCAGGATCCTCGACGTTTTCGCCAGCGACGGCAACCAGTTGCGTGAGGTCGAGTGTCTTGAGCAGCGGCTTCGATGCGGCTCGAAGTTGATCAATCGCGGCCTCGACTCGCGCTTTCGACGCGGTCGTGGCGCTCGCGGCGGTGGCACTGGTTGCCAGCGCGCGCGCAAACTCGCCGGCGAGTCGCTGGGCGTCCTCCAGGAATCCTCGCGAGATCGGCGCGTCGATCAGGAGCGGCGCGGCGATCAGCAACATGAGCACGTAGGTTCGAAGCTCCTCAGACGCAGCGTCTCGCTCACCACTGCCGTCGAGTGCGGTGGACATCGCCTTCGTTGCACGAAGTGCTTGACTCATGATGATCGCCGCTTGGGCGCCAACGGCTTGAGCGCGATCTTGACTTGTCGGATGCTAACCACGCGATCGACGACCACGACCGTTACCAACAGTACGAGAATCCCGGCGATCACCGAGGTGGTGAAGTCGCGCTCTTCCCACCAGCGGCGCAGCGGAGCGTCTGTGAGATCAAGGATTGCCAGGCCGACAGTGATCAGAGTGACGGTCAACGCCCCGAACCAGCCTTGCCCTCGTGACAACACGGGCCGATCCTAGACGTAGCACTCAGCGTGCCGACTCGAGCGTTGCGAGCTCGGGGCGATGACGAGCGGCCAGCACCTAGAGCCGGAGCTCAGGCGAAAGAGCGGGCGGGCGCGGCGCGAGAGCTTGCCGCGTTCCGAACACGCCCGCTGGGAGCCACCATCCGGTCGGCGTGATCCGATCGTCGTACCAGAGGAGCAGGAGGCGGGTCGCGTGGCCGAGCTGCTGCCGATCCGCCATCGACGGATGATGGGCTCGCCGCTGGCATTTTTTCGTGGCGCCGCCCACACAAAGGATTCCCACACGGCATGCCGACCACCCAGGCCGAAACGATCAACGCTGACCTGCTCGCCTTCGTGCAGTCCTGACCGACGCGACAGTTCGCTCACCGAGCCGACACGACAAAAGAAATACGCTCTTAGCAGGCAAATCGTTGTCGAAATGGCAACGAGCCCATACCCGGGGTGGGACTCGAACCCACAAGCTGTTTCCAGCGGCGGTTCTTGAGACCGCTCCCTTTACCAATTTGGGCACCCGGGCAGGTACTGGCGAGATCGTAGTATCCGGCGCTGGCGATCTCCACACCAGCGGGCGTGGTGGAATTGGTAGACACGCCGGCCTTAGGAGCCGGTGGGCGAAAGCCCTTGGGGGTTCAAGTCCCTCCGCCCGCATCGACGCATCCGGTCGCGTTCGGCGCGCGTAGCCGGAACGCGCGGGAGCGCTGCTGCCTTCGGGAAGTAGCGCAACCGCCGTCAGACCGCGTGTACCTCACGCGCTTGCTCTAATGCCGGCTCCCAAAATGCGGAAAACCGCCAACCAAGCGGTGATCGTGACCACTCCTCACGCGGCCATTGGCGAAGCCGCGATAAATCTGCCGGTGGCTCTCGGGCGCCATCGCTTCTGATGCGCGCGTGATGCCGTTTGAGGTGATGGAGCGGCTCGGCGCATACTGTCCGCGTGAGCGAGGCGCGCGCCGATATTCAGCCCGAGCTGTGGGTGAAGGATGGCCCCGCCGCGGTTGCATTTTACGAGCGGGCCTTTGGCGCGGTCGTCGAGCACCGTGTTGATGGGCCTGAAGATGACGACATCCTCGCTCAGCTGTCGGTTGCCGGCGCGCGGTTCGGGGTCTCCAGCGCATCGGAGCAGATGGGCCGCTTCAGCCCCGACGTGATCGGTGGCGCGACGGGTCGAGCGCTGCTGGTCGTAGATGATCCCGAGTCCCTGATGCGCGTGGCGGTGGCCGCGGGCGCGCCGCAGACAAGTCCGGTCGGAAGCGCGCACTGCTGGCTTCTGGGCCGGCTCGTCGATCCGTCAGGCCACGAGTGGGAAATCGGACGACCCCTCGGCCCGTGGCCGCCGGCGCAAACGGCGCTAGGCTCAGGGTCGGCGACGAAAGGATAGGCGAATGGCTAGGCAACGACGCTCGCTGTCAAGCGCTCTCTACCAGGCGGCGCGGCTCTCGAGCGATCTGGATTCGCTCGCATCCGGCAACCCGCGACGCATCGCGAAGCGGGCGAAGAACGTCGCGCTCGGTCGGACGCTCGCCCGCGCCGGGGTGTGGCGGATGATCTGGAAATGAGCGTTTGAGCGCTGCGGGGAGCGCCGGAGGATCGCCTAGTGACGGCTAGCGAGGTCGCGACGCGAGGAGATTGATCGATCCTTCCGTGCGCGGTGATGCGGATCGCAATGCGTATTGCTATACTCGCGTCATGCAGCTGGTTGTGCGTGTCCCGGATGAGATGGCTTCGGCGGTTGATCATCTGGTGAGCCACGGCCTGTTCGATTCTCGTTCCGATGTGGTCCGGGCCGGCCTCGAGGCCGTGTTGGAGCGTGAACGCCGCGCGGCGGTCGGCCGCGCAATCGTCGCCGGCTACGAGCTTGTGCCCCAGACTGGCGATGACCTCGAATGGTCCGACGCTGCGACCGCCGCGATGATCGCTGAGGAGCCTTGGTGAGCGGCCCGCGGCAGGGTGAGGTGTGGTGGGCCGAGGCCGAGGACAAGCGGCGCCCGGTGCTCGTCGTTACGCGCAGCGACGCGTGTCCGGTGCTGAGGCGCCTGGTCGTAGCACCGGTGACCCTAACTGTCCGCGGCATACCGACCGAGGTCGCCCTTGGCGGGGACGAGGGGCTCCCGGCCGAGTGTGCGGCGTCTTTCGACAACCTGCAGCCGGTGAACCAAAAGCTGCTCGCCGCGCGGCTCGGACGCCTGAACGACGAACGCGCGCACGAGGTATGCCGGGCGCTCGCTGCGCTCGGCGACTGCTGAAACGGCGTGGCGGTCTAAGGCGCGCTGACGCTCTGCGCGCCGCTTCCGGGAAGCAGGACCTCGGCGTGCTGGTCGAGCGTGATCACGTGGTTGATCAGCGTCGCCTCGGAGATCGCGCGTGGCGTCGGCGAGACGAAGCGGTAGACGATGAGGTCGTGGATGTCGAGGCTCGCCGCGAGGCGGAAGCCAGGGGCTGGCGGCACGGTGGCGTCATGGCGCAGGGGGAAGAAACCGATCTCATCGATCTCACGCACCGTGGTCGTGCTTCCCGCCGTCATGTTGTGAAGCGGGGGCAGGTAGTACTCAAGCGGGGCTGAGCCGAGCTCCTCGAGTGTGATCACGCGCGGCCCCGCGAGCTTCGTGCGGATCGCCGCGACGACACCGCGCCAGTCGCTTCGCTGCAGGCGGATATTGAAGTTCGCGTCGATCGTCACCGCGAGGAAAGCGAGCGCGATCACGGCTGCCAGCATCATGCCGGTGCGACCCGTACCGCGTGCCGCGACGCATACGGCGATCAGCGCGGTGAGCGGAACCATCGCCGCAACTACGTTGCGCGGTGCGAGGTAGTCGGCGCCGCCAAGGGCCATCGCGAGCGGGATCAACACACCGCAGGCGACGATGACGAGCGCCAGCAGCGCACCTCGACGCGCGCCCGGACGCAGGCCACGCCACAGCCCGAGCGCGATGCCGGCACCGATCAGCAGCGCAATCGCCAGCTCGATCGTGTGCCCGAGCGGCGCGCCAGAGTAGCCCGTCAGGTAGTACTGGGGAATCGACTGGATGCGGCTCGATAGCGCCCAGCGCGAGATCCACTGGGTGCCGTGGCCGCCCTGAGCGAGGATCAGCGGCACCAACGCGAGACCGACAACGGTCGGCACGGCGACCGCGGGGAGCGTTGCGCGACGGCGAGATCGGTCGCGCAACAGCCAGAGCGCCATCGGGATCAGCAGGAACGCCTCGAAGTAGAAGCTCAGCAGCGCGAGCGACGCGCTCAGCGCGAAGGCGACCAGCCGGCGCGGCGTGGCCTCACGGTCCGCGCGCAGGAAGCAGAGCATCGCGAGCGCCGAGAGCAGCACGTAGAGCGCGTAAGCCCGCGCCTCCTGCGAGTACCAGACGAACAGCGGGTTCACCGAGACCAGGCCCGCGCAGACGATCGCTGCGCGGCGGCTGCCCTTCGCGCCACCGGCGAGCTCGCGGCCGATCGCCCAGGCGACCGGCACCGTCAGCACTCCGGCAACGGCGGAGGGGAAGCGCAGGGCGATCATCCCGACGCCGAAGATCCGCGACCAGGCCCAGATCACGATGTACCAGAGAGGCGGCGTGTTCTCGGTCTTGACGACGCCATGGAGCGTCGCCACGAGGCTCGGATGGAGAACGTGAACCGGTGTGAAGGCCTCGTCGTACCAGAAGCTCTGCAGGTCGAGAGTCGAGAACCGGAGTACCGCAGCGAGCAGTGTCAGTGCGGCGAGCGGCCACCACGCTGGAAGCCGAGCGATGCCGCGCGGCGACTCGGCATCGCCCGGCTCGCGTGAGGCAAACCGGTCAATCTCAGCGACTCGGCTCACGGCGGCCATGTAACCACACACGCGCCAACGCTCCACGGAAGACCGTCACCCCCGCCAGTCGCGATGATGTGTGATCGTGGCCGGCGCCGAGGCGATCGAGACATTCGCGTGCTTCGGCGGCGACGTCACGGTGATCGTCATGGGCAGTGGGCCGGCGGGCTCGCCCGGCGAGGCTGTCGCGGCGGTCAAGCGCCGCATGCTCGAGTGGCACCAGCAGTTCTCGCGCTTCGAGCCCGACAGCGAGCTTTCGCGGCTCAACGCGGACCCACGCGAGACCGTGCCGGTCAGCCCGGTGATGGCCCGCTTCGTCGACGCGCTGTTCAGGGCGGCGGCGGAGACTGGCGGTCTCGTTGACGCGACGCTGGTTGGCGAGATCGAGGCTGCGGGCTACGCCGCGCACTTCGACGCCGAGCCCGTGCCGCTCGCGCGGGCGCTCGAGCTTGCGCCGAGGCGGGCAGCGGGCGGACCCAGCGAAGCAGCCAACTGGCGAGCGGTCAGCTTGGATCGGGCCGCGGGAGCAGTCACACGTCCGCCGGGGGTGAGCCTCGACAGCGGTGGGATCGCGAAGGGTCTCTTCTGCGACATCCTCGCGGGCATCCTCGACGGCCATCAGAGCTACGCAATCGATTGCGCCGGGGACGTGCGTCTCGGCGGACGCGCCGCGCTGCAGCGCCCGGTCCAGGTCGCGAGCCCCTTCGCGGACGCGATCCTTCATACCTTCTCGCTCAGCGGCGGCGCCGTCGCGACGAGCGGCGTTGGCAAGCGCAGCTGGCTCGACCACGATGGCCGGCCGGCCCACCACCTGCTCGATCCGGCAAGCGGTCGTCCCGCCTACACCGGCATCGTGCAAGCGAGCGCGGTCGCTCCGAACGGCGTTGAGGCGGAGTGGCGAGCGAAGGCAGCGCTCCTCAGCGGCCCGAGCGGCGCACACGCCTGGCTGGCGCACGGCGGGCTCGTCGTCTTTGACGACGCGAGCTTCGAGCTCTCACCCGTAGCGCGTTAGGCTTCTCGCTCGGTCAAAAGCGGCGGGTGGTCCGCCGCATCGGCAACAACGGGGTCTCGTATGCGTGTCGGGCTCGTCTTGGGCGGTGGCGGCGTCGTTGGTGCATCTTGGATGGTCGGCGCCCTGCAGGCGCTCGAGGAGGAGGTCGGCTTTCGCGCCGAGCACGCGTCGCGGGTGCTCGGAACCTCCGCCGGCGCTCTTGTCGGAGCGCTCGGCGCCGCCGGCGTCTCGCCGCAGGAGATGTCTCGCTACGCCTCTGGTACGGCGAGCAGCATCGTCGGCGACGCCGCCGGTCCCTACCGCGTATCGCTCTGGCCACCTCCGCTCGGGTTCGGCTCGGCGCGCATGGCCGCCGCGATGCTTCGCCAGCAGCGCGACCGCAGCCTCGGCGCGCTCGTGATGGGGCTGCTCCCGCGCGGCGCGATCAATACCGAGCCGATCCACCGGCTGGTCGAGCGCGTCGTTGGCGCGACCTGGCCAGTCAATCCCAGCCTCCGCGTCGTCGCCTGCGACTACCGCAGCGGCCAGCGCGTGACGTTCGGCTCGGCCTGGGCGCCGGATTCGAGCGTTGGTGCAGCGGTTGCCGCCTCGTGCGCGATTCCCGCATTTTTCCGACCGGTCCGGATTGGCGAGCACAGCTACATCGATGGCGGTATCCACTCGCATTCGAATCTCGACCTGATCGCGAGCGAGGAGCTCGACCTCGTGATCTGCCTCAGCCCGATGTCGTCTCGCGCGACGACGACCGCCGCGACGGTGCTCGAGCGGATCGCCGCGGCGCGTCGCCGCCGGGCGGCCGCTGCGCTCACGGCCGAGTCGCGCGTGCTCGAGGAGTGCGGGCTCGAGCTAGTCGTGCTCGAGCCCGAGATCGAGGACCTCGAGGCGATGGGCGCGAACCCGATGGCGCGCGATCGCTCGGAGCGAGTCATCGAGACCGCCAGACAGACCGCCGCACGGGCGCTACGGCGACTGTCGCTCCCCGCCGCGCTAAGTCCGGTGGCCGCTGGCTAGACCTCCCCGGGGCCGCTCTGTGCCCTTTACACTGCGCTGTCCGCGCGATGGCCAGCGCAGGCGCGCGTGGGGGACTGGTGTATCGGTAACACGGTGGTCTCCAAAACCGCAACGCCAGGTTCGATTCCTGGGTCCCCCGTTGGCAGCGCGGCAGGCGTTTTGTCGCATTTGCGGCTGATTCTCGCCCCGCCAGTGCTCACCGACCAGATCCGCCTGAAGGGGCTGGCGGACGCCAGGGGCGGTCGTTGCAGCGTTGTTGCAGCGGCGGCGGGAGCGGGCGTGACTCGCTCGCGCCGTGGCAGGGCCAGCCGCGTGATGCGAGCCGTAGAGCCGTGTCCGTCGCCGCGGTTGATCTGCCCGGGCGCATGGGAACACGAAGCATTGCCTTGGGCACGCTTGCGCGCGCACGACTCGCCATCGGGTGATCCGTTGTAGAGCCCGGCGGTGTCCGGCGTGTGGTCCGCAGCGGGCGATGGATCTGCGGGTCCGGTGGGGCAACGCCTCTATCGCGGATTCAAATCCGCGTTCACTGTTGAGGGGCGGATCCAAGGCGGACGTGAGAGGCGCCACGGGCGTGCTGTCGGTGACCCGTGGCCGGTCGGCGGTTTCGGGCCTGTTTACTGGGCGCCAAGTCGAAGCCGTGGGACTGGCTCAGCCCGCGGCCAGGGCCTGTTTACGCCGGTGGTCGGATTCCGAGGTTGCACGCTGTCTCCGCCTGCGCGAACGCCGGTGACCGCATGGCGGACGCGGACGGGAACACCAGGACCACTCCGCCCATGATGGTGATCACGCCGCGGGTCGGGGGGTTGGACGGCATACGAGAACCAGGGTCGGGGAAGTCGGAGATGCCGTGTCGACGCATGCACTGTGAGGTCTTCAGCATCGACGCGAGCGCCTGTGCGGAAGGGTGTGTCGCCGAGCCGCGGGCCGGGGGGCCGCCACCGGGCATGAGCTTGTGGCACGTCGCCTGCGCCGCCACGAACGCAGGCGAAGACGGATCTATGTGTACCGCGAACCCGTCATTGGCGCTCGGGTCCGGGAAGTTGGGCACGCCGTGCTCCCTCACGCACCCCGCGTACTTGAGCAGTTGGGCCATGAAGTCAGGGGATCCCGGGCTGACCGAGCCGGAACCGATCGAGCCGGAACCGGCTGCCGGGCTGGCCGCTCGACCTAAGTGCGCCACACTAGGGCCGCTCGAGCTGCCGCCACAACCTACGAGCAGCAAGACGACGGCAACCGCGATGACGGACGTGGCGATGAGTGTGCGGTGACGCATGCCGGACGGTCACTTCGGTCGGGCTGTCAATGACCTGATCAGTCGGGTTCAAGACAGAACGGCCGTAAGCGTACGCGATACCGGGTTACAGGCCGGTAACAGTGCGCGTCATGCCGCCTTTACCCGCAGGCGGTGTTGCCTCGCGCTAGCGGGCTGTGTCGCGGCGGAGTCTGTAGACGATGAAGCTCGGGAGGTCGGCGACCGCCTCGAGCTCTGGAAACTGAACGATCGCATCCTCGGTCGGCCGTGCCTCGACCACGCAGTCAACGACAAAGCCGGCGTCAGCGAACGACCGGACTGCGTGCCCCAGCGGCCGTCGCCAGAACTGCTGTGTCACTGTGACATCGGCCTTCGTCCACGTGTCACTGACGAGTTTCCGGTCGAAGTAGCCGCCGTGCTGTGTCGGCAGGGGAGGCGCGAACGGGTGGTCCAGCGAGATCACCGCTGCGCTGTTTGTTTGCGGATTGAAGACCTAAATCGCTACCGCATTCGGGCGGTCTCGCCTGCATCCGCCGCGAGGCGCACTACCTTTCCGGCGCAGCGATCGTTCTGCCCACGGATGGCGTCTCGCAATCATCGACCACTCGCTACCGCCGCGACGGCGCTCGTCATGGCGCTGCTTGCGACGGTCGCCGCCGCGGTGAGCTCGGCAGCCGCGCCGCAAAGCGGTGGGAGCCACGCAGCGTCCGCCGGATCGCTCGCCGCCGCCGCCCCGACCGGCGTAACGGGCACCTCCGGTTTCAACAGCGCCTCGATCAGCTTCACAGCCTCCGCGACGAGCACGCCGGCGGTGAAGAGCTACACCGTCACCGCATATCCCGGCCGCGAGCAGGGGTTCGGTGCGACCTCACCAGTCAGCGTCACCGGCCTCGAACCGGGCGCGGCCTACACGTTCTCGGTCACCGCGGCGAACGCGGCAGGGCGCGGCCCGGGATCGGCGCCGTCGGCTTCGATCACCCCACTGGCGCCCGCGGCCGGCGTCACCCCACCTGCGCTCAGCGGTCTCAAGGCCTCGCTTGTCTCGTTCTTCGCGGCAAGCGGCGGCGGCCCCGCAAGCCCTGGCTCCGGCACCGGTACCAACCTCACCTACACCGACAGCGCCGCCGCAACCAGCACGATCACCGTGTTGCAGGTCAGGGCTGGCTTCAAGCAGGCCGGCGGCTGCGTGATCGCGAGCCGCACTCCCGCGCGGAAGGCCTGCACTTGGCTCGTGCTGATCGGCGCGTTCACACACGTCGACCTTGCCGGTGCGAACAAGCTTCACTTCAGCGGGCGGCTCTCCGGCCATTCGCTCCACGCCGGCCTCTACCAGATCCGCATCACGCCGAGCCTGAACGGCGTCCCCGGCAACACCCTCAAGACCGCGGTCGACATCTTCTAGGCGGACTCGCCGCCGAACCGCTACGTTCCGCGCGAACCGCCATGAAGCCATCGAATCGCCGAGCCCGCAGTCGCGCACTCTTGTTCTCGCCTACGCGACGCGCTCTGGGCTCGAGCGGATGGACGGAGTGATGCCGGCGCCTGACCAGCGTCGCCGTCCGGGGCGCTGATCGTGGTCCTTTTGGGGCGTGGTCGGTGCGTGCGGACGCGCACCTCACGACGCAGGCGCACGAGCTACCGTGATTTGCGATGGAGCTGAGCAGACGCGCCCGGATCGGCCTGGCGCTCGTCGTGGCGCTGCTCGCCGCGCTCGCGTTGGGCAGCCTCGCGGCGCTCGTCGTCAACTCGAACGGCAGCACGCCCCCGTCCGCGAGCACGCTCGTCATCCCGCGCTGCCTCACCGCGCAGCTGCGGGTCACGCCGGGGACCAGCGAAGGTGCGCTCGGGCACATCGGGGTGGTTGTCCACTTCACAAACCGCTCGCGATCGACCTGCGAACTGCACGGCTACCCCGGCATGCAGATGCTCGACGCCGCCGGCAAGCCGATCCCGACCTCGGTCCAGCGTGGCATCGCCTACACGGTGCCGAAGGTCCCCGAGCGGGCCGTCAAGCTAACTCCCGGCGGCGAGGCGTCATTCGACCTCGGCTACAGCGATTCGACCGGCTACGGCGACGAGAAGTGCCCCACCTCGACGCGCGTTGAGATCACGCCGCCGAACGACTTCAAGCCGCTGACGATCGCGTGGCGGATCGAGCCCTACGGCGGCGACATCCCGCACCTGAAATGCGGCGAGATCACGGTCTCGCCCGTTTTCGCTCGCCGGCCCTAAGCGCTTCCTCCGCTCAGCCTGCCGGAGTTATCGACCTCCCACGCGCGGTTGACAGCGCGCACGAATCCAACCGGGCGCCGCCGGCTCCCGCGCCCGGACTTCGAAGATCCTTACCCCAGGGCGCATACTTGGAGCGGTGGGGGGCGAGGAAGAAGCGAGCGAGGCGGTGGCCGCCGGCTTGAAGTCGGATCCGCGCCCGCAAGCGCTGCGCCGTCTGCTGGCGGGCGGCACCGCAGGCAACAGCCTGCTGAGCACAGCCACGGGCGCGCTGTTGCTCGTCCTCTTGGCGGCGCTCGGCGTGACGATCGTCGCGGTCCACCCGCTGATCGACGAGCACCTGTTCCTCGGCATGCTGCTGATCGGTCCACTGGTCCTGAAGCTGGGGAGCGTCGGATATCGCTTCACGCTGCTTTACGCCGGCAACCCCCGCTACCGCGCACGCGGCGCGCCAGAGGCCGTGATGCGTGTGCTAGCGCCGCTGGTCGTGTTGAGCACGCTCAGCGTCGTCGCGAGCGGCGTCGTGCTGCTGCTCGCCGGGCCGAGCAGCCGCGGTCTCTGGAACCCGATCCACAAGTACAGCTTCATCGTCTGGCTGGCCGTCTGGTGGGGTCATGTGGTTGTTCACCTACCGGACCTGCCGAAGCTCTGGACGGCACGCCGAAGCAAGCGCGAGCGGCCCTGGGACGACCATGGCAGTGGTCGCGGCGGCCGCGCGCTGGCGCTTTCCGGCGCGCTCGTCCTCGGTGCCGTGCTCGCGATCGTCTCCGTCCCGCTGTTCGCAGCGTGGAGCCAGCAGCTGAAGTGAGCGCGCTCAGGCCGGGTCGGCCGCGTGCCGTGCGAGCACGGCGACGGCGGCGGCGACCGTAGCCAATAGCGAGATGGACGTCAACGCCGCGGGCAGGGTGGTGCGCTCCGCGAGGAAGCCGATGATCGGCGGTCCGGCGAGCAAGCCGCCGTAGCCGATAGTCGACGCTGCGGCGACCCCGCTCGGGCCCATCAGCGCGCCAGCCTGACCGACCGCCGCGGGAAACAGGTTTGCCAAGCCGAGCCCGACGACCATGAAGCCGAGGATTGCGATCGGCAGCACGGGTACCAGCGCCGCGACGAGCATCCCGACGGCCGCCGTCAACGCACCGCCGGTCAGCACGACCGTGCGCCCGGCGTGGCTGAGCAGCCATGTCCCCGACGAGCGACCGACCACCATCGCGGCTGAGAACGCCGCGTAGCCCGCCGCCGCGAGCCCGATGCTCGCGTGCAGATCGGCGTGCAGGTGCAGCGCCCCCCAGTCGGCGAGTGCTCCCTCGCCGTAGGCCGAGCAGAGCGCGATCACGCCGAACACGGCGACCAGCCGCCGCGGCCGGCCGGCCCAGCGCTCACGTGCCGCGTTGCCTTCCCGCTGCGGTGCCGGTACCTGTGGTGGAGCTGGCGCGAGCGGCCGACTGCGCAGCAGATAGGTCGACAGCACGCCAGTCACAGCGAGCCCGAACACGCCGACCGCCGTCAGGTGGGCCGACGCGCTGAGGACGCTTGCGATCACGCCCCCAACTACCGAGCCGGCGAGGCCACCGAAGCTGAACGCGGCGTGAAAGCTCGGCATCATCGGCCGGCCGGCGCGTCCGACGATGTCGACCGCGAGGCTGTTGATCGCGACGTTGAGGCCGCCGAAGCCCGCGCCGAACACGAGCAGGCTCGCGCCGAGGCTCGCGACGCTTGTCATCTGCGCCGGCAGCATCAGGGCAGCTGACATCAGCGTCGCGGAGAGCACAGTGATCACCCGGCTGCCGAAGCGCGAGCAGAGCTGCGCCGTCAGCATCATCGTCACGACGGCGCCGAGGGAGATGCCGAGCAGCGCCAGGCCGAGGCCGCCTGAGGAGGCGCCAACCTGCGCCTTGACCTGCGGCACGCAGACGACCCAGTTGCCAAACAGGAAGCCGTCGAGCGCGAAGAAGCCGGTGACGACGATCCGCAGTCGCGTCAGGTGCACTGCGCGAGGCCCGGTTTCAGGCGCTTGGCTCAGCGGCGCGGTAGTCAGCGAGCACGCGTTCGATGGCCGCGAACTCGTCCGCTCGTAAGGGTCCGTGTGCAAGCGCGCCGACGTTTTCCTCTACCTGGGCGGCGTTGCGGAAACCGGGAAGCGGTATTGCTCTGTCGTGGCGAGCCCAGATCCATGCGAGCGCGCCTTGCGCGAGCGTTCTGCCGCCGGCCGTGAGCGTCTCGCGTACGGCGTCGATTCGCTCGAGGAATCCAGCATCTGGATGACCGTCGCGAAACCAGCGCAGCCAGTCGGGCTGCCGGCCGCGGATGTCGTCTGCGGGAAGCGTGCTCGTCTTGGTGTAGCGCCCGCCCAACAAGCCCATCGCCAACGGCGATCGACACAGCGCGGCGAGGTCGTGACGATCGCATGCGGCGAGCATCTCGGGGTTGTCGTCCAGCACGTTGAGCTGGATCTGCATCACGGTGCAGTGCTTGGCATGCGCGAACTTCTCAGCCTGGTCGGGGTCGTCGGTGCTGGCCCCATACCACGCAATCAGACCCTCGGAGACGAAACCCTCGAGCGCCGCGATCAGCTCGTCGGCCTGCTCGTCGCGCAGCTCCTGGCTGTGCAGCTGGTAGAGGTCGATACGTTCGCGCCCGAGGCGGCGCAGCGACGCATGCAGAGCGCTGCGAACATAGGCCGGCGAGGTGTCCGAGCCGGTCAGCTGTCGCGTGTCCTCGTAATAGGTGTTGCCGAACTTCGTGGCAACCAGAATCTGCGGGTTATCGGCTAGCACCGGGGCGAGCAGCCGCTCGCTCTGACCGGCTCCGTAGACGTCCGCTGTATCGAACAACGTGACACCGAGCTCGACCGCGCGCCGCAACCCCCGCACGGCCTCGGCGTCGTCAACCCCGGCATAACCGAGCGGTTGATCGCCGGTTGCCATCGCGCCACCCAGCGCCCAGCAGCCCAATCCAAGAGCGCTCACCTGGAGCTCCGACCGCCCCAACCGGCGCGCCTCGAGGCTCACGCAATCTCCTCGTAAGCGGCGATCCTCTCTTCGACGACCGCAAGCTCCTCCTGCCGAGCTCGAATCCGCCCGACGACCGCGTTGCGGCGATCCCCGACGGAATAGCGCCGCCTACCGGCGGCGCCTCTCGCCACGGGCACGCGCAAGCCCGCCCGCTCCCGAGAGCACAGCCTCTCGCCAGCAACACCGACGGCCGCTGCTGCCTCGCTCGGCGTCAGAACTTCGCTCACAGACCCACTATCGCACCCCGAGCGCTCTCCGAGTCAAGCACGACGCCGTCGGGATGAGAGCTCCGGGCGTGGACTTCGCCGCCAAGCTCTGCGAGCCTTTGCCATCGTGCTCGAGGGTCTGATGCAGGATGACTTCCAGCTGTCGCTGCCGCTGGTCCTGCGCCGCTTGCGCTCACACCCCGGCGAGGGCGAGATCGTGACGCTGACGAACGCCGGCCCGTTGCGCGCCGGCTACCGCGAGGTCGTCGCGCGAATCGACCGTCTCGCCCGCGCGCTCCTGGCGCTCGGGATCGAGCCGGGCGACCGCGTTGCGACCTTTGCCTGGAATTCGCAGCGCCACTTCGAGTGCTACTTCGCGATCCCCTGCAGCGGTGCCGTCCTGCACACGGTCAACCTCCGCCTCTTCCCCGCGCAGATCGCCTACGTCATCAACCACGCCGAGGACCGGATCGTCTTCGTCGACGACTCGCTCGCGCCCGCGCTCGGCGCGCTGGCGCCGCAGCTGCCAAAGGTCGAGCACTTCGTCGTGATGGGTAACGGGCCGGTCGGCGAGCTACCGCGCACGCTCCGCTACGAGGAGCTCCTCGAGGCGGCGGGCGACGGCGCCTACGACTACCCCGAGATCGCAGAGCGCCAGGCGGCGGCGCTCTGCTACACGACCGGCACGACCGGTGAGCCCAAGGGTGTCCTCTACTCGCACCGCTCGATCGTGCTCCACTCGGTGGGCCTCCTGATGACCGACGCGATCAGCCTGCGCGGCGCCGATCGAGGGCTGCTCGTCGTACCGATGTTCCACGTCAACGCTTGGGGCTGGCCGCACGCCGCGGGGCTCAACGCGATGACGCTCCTGATGCCAGGGCCCTTCCTCCAGGCCGAGCCGCTGGCACACATGATCGAGTCCGAGCGAGCCAGCGTGATGGCCTGCGTGCCGACGATCTACGCCGATCTCTTGCGCTACGCGGACGAGCACCATCCCGACCTGCGCTCGCTGCGGATGGCGGTCTGCGGCGGCGCGCCAATGCCGCTCGCACTCGCGCAGGCCTTTGCCGAGCGCCACGGCGTCAGTCTGCTGCACGCCTGGGGAATGACCGAGTCGAGCCCGATGGGCGCGGTCTCGAACGAGGTCGCGGACCTCGACGAGGACGCGCGGTGGCTCGCGCGCGCCAAGCAGGGCGTCGCGGTCCCACTCGTCGAGCTGCGAATCACCGACGAGGACGGCGCCGAGCTCCCCTGGGACGGCGTGGCAAGCGGCGAGATCGAGATCCGCGGCCCTTGGGTCGCCGCCTGCTATTTCAAGGACGCCGCGGGCAGCGCCGAGCGCTTCCGCGACGGCTGGCTTCGCACCGGCGACGTCGCGAACATCGACGCGCGCGGCTCCGTCCAGATCACCGACCGCTCGAAGGACGTGATCAAGTCGGGCGGCGAGTGGATCTCCTCGGTCGAGCTCGAGAACGAGCTGATGGCTCACGCCGCCGTCAGGGAGGCAGCGGTGATCGCGACACCCGACGAGCGCTGGGGCGAGCGGCCGCTGGCCTGCGTCGTCCTCGAGGACGGGGCCTTCGCCAGCGCCGGCGATCTGCTCGAGCACCTCCGCCCGCGCGTCGCGCGCTTCTGGCTTCCCGACGAGTTCGCCTTCCTCGAAGCGATCCCGAAGACGAGCGTGGGCAAGTTCGACAAGAAGCTCCTTCGCGCCCGGCTCGAGCAGGACGCACTTGCCGGTCGCGTCCGCGTCACCGAGCAGAGCTGACGCCGCCGCTCGCACGCGTGCGAGCGTGCACGAAGGATCGCGCTGCTCGCCGTGGACGACCTTCGACGCCCCGCGGTTCACCTGACCGCGCCGTCTCGAGGCGCTGATCACCGGCTGAGCCGTGCTGTACGCGTTTTTATGTTAATCGCGTAGTCTGGTGAGAGGGATGAGCGCGGACGGCACCTGGCAGATCACAGCTCAAACCCCGATGGGGGAGCAGCAGTCGACCGTCGAGCTGTCCGAGAACGCCGGCGCGCTCACGGGACGGATGACCGCGCCCGAGGAATCAGCGATCTACGACGGCTCGATCAACGGCGGCGAGGCTTCCTGGCGCGTCGACATCACCAAGCCGATGTCGCTGAAGCTGCACGTCAGCGCGACAATCGACGGCGACTCGATGTCGGGCAAGATCAAGGCGGGGATCTTCCCCGCCGCGCCGTTCACCGCTCAGCGCACCGCCTAGCCGCCGGTCGGGAGAGACGCAAGCATGTCTTCTAACACGCTCAGTCCGGTGGTCGGCTCGCCGCGCGAGCTGCTCGAGGCTGCATTGCCGCTGCTCGAGCGGGTGGCCGAGGACAAGCGCGCTACGGCGCTCGAGGAGCACGACCTGCAGGAGGCGCTCGAGCAGGCGGCCGGCGCCGGCTCTGAGGTGATCGCGCTCAAGCACTGGCCGGAGATCGGTCCGTTCGACATCGTGATCGACGACCGGATCGCGATCGAGCTGCAGTTCTGCCAGTCGGGCGACGGGCTCGCTGGCATCTCCTGGGACATCGCCAAGCTCGCGACGGCGCGCGCCGAGCGGAAGATCGAGGACGGCTGGATCATCGCCGCCGCGCCGAGCTGGCATTGGCAGTCGCGCCGCCCCGGCGTCGAGCTGATCCGCGAGCACAAATACGTCGGCGACGAGCTCGTCGAGGACTACGAAGGCTCGTGGCGCCTCTGGTGCAACGAGATCACGACGCGCCCGACGCACCTGCCGCAGACCTTCGCGGTCACCGACCCCGACAGCATCGCCACGCGGCTCGGCCGCGTCCCCTTCGTCTTCCGCTTCGCGCGCGTCGAGGTCCTCAAGCCGACCTGGCACGCCTACCTCTGCCCGCACCGCTGGCGCGACCGGATGTGCCTCCCACGCCCCTGGGACCCAGACGGGTCCGGCGGCGTCAAGCCGTAGCGCAGGGGTTGCTCACCGGGGCCCAGAGCGAGGGAAAGCAGGCGCTTACTCGAGAAGCGCACGGCAACCTCGGTGCAGCGGCCAGGAACAGACACCGAGCCGCAGAAAACAGCGCCAGCGACGTTTTCAGGCATCGCCCAGCCGGCAAGAGCTGCGCCACTGCTCGGGGGGCGGGCCACATCCACCGGTGGCTCGGTATTCGTTGACGAAACGCCTCGAGCGCAGCACTCCAAAGGCCGCTCAGCCGATCGCGCGAGCAGTACGTGCACCGCTGGCAGTGGCCGTCGGGCTCACGATCGCAGGCTGCAGCGTGGCGACCGTCACGCCCACCGTGACGCCGCATTTCATCGCCAAGGCAGGCCAGATCTGCCGGCGCACAAACGCGGAGATCGAGTCGCTTCCGGTGCCCAACGACACGCCGGCCTCCGAAGCTGGCGTCGCGCGCCACAGCGTCATCTACGCCTCCAAAGAATTTAAGAGCCTGGAGCGCTTGACGCCGCCCAAGAAGCTCCGCCACACCTACTACTCGGCACTCGGAGCGGTCGAAACGCTCGTCAATCTCGGCCGCCAGGAAGTCGCCGACTACTCGCACAACCGACTACCGCAGGCCGAGGTGCTAGTGAACCGCGGCCAAACGCTGACGGCGACTGCCGACACAGCGATGAGCGCTCTCGGACTCACCGACTGCGCCGCGGATCCGCAGCCGAGCGCTGCGGCGTAGCAAGGGCGGCTTGCGACGGCTGCCTTGCTCCGCGCTCGGCTAGAGCCACAGGCGATGACAGTGCTATTTGCGACGGATGAGCGCCCCAAGTTGCATGTGCAACTGATCGCTTACCAGCTTGCCGGGAGCGAGAACACCCGCAAAGCGGGACGCGCTCGGCTCTCCGCTGGCACGCCGGCTAGCGCGGTCATGACCGGCGGAGCGAGCGGACGCGCGTCCACACTCGAAGCGGAGGTAGCGTCGGTCTCTCGCTGG
>PKXY01000032.1 GCA_003132505.1 Solirubrobacterales bacterium | reverse complement strand
CGAACCAGCCCGTCGACCAGTCGGGATCCAGGCTCGACCCATTGAACTCGTCGTCGAAAATCAGATGCCAACTCCCGGGAACCCCAGTCGGAACCGGCGTGCTCGGCGCCGACGCCGACGGGAGCGCGAGCGCGTGTAGGTAGGTGAGCGTGATTGTCAGCGTCGGTGGGGCGCCGCGGGCGCTCGCGCCGATCGTGATCGTGTGTCCCTTGATCGGGAGCTGCAGGGAGGTGCTCGCGGACCCACTGCTGAGCAGCTGGCGGCGGCACAGGATGTGGTTGATACGCACGCGAATCGACCGCGCGAGCGGCGCCGAGATCAGCACGTGGACGCGGTAGACGCCGGGCTTCGCGACGGATTTCGTGATCTCGACCGACTCGCGCGCCGCCGACAGCTGCAAGTGGCGTGCCGTATCACGTGCTTGCGGCGACGCGGCGCTCAGTCCGCCGATACCGGCCAGCGCGATTGTGGCGATCATGCCAATGCTCCTGAGCCGCAAAGCTACCTCCGCTCTTCACAACGTGACGGTCTGGCTTGAGAGCACCGAGCTGCCGTTGCTCGCGGTGAACTTGACCGCCGCCGACGAAGCCGTCAGCAGTAACACCACGAGCGCGATCGCCGCCCCAGCCGTAACGCACCCCGCTAGAACGAGCGGCCCGCGAACCGGCCTAGCACCCTCCCGATTGTTGTCAGCGACATACCTCAGACCCCTCATGACGAACGTGACACTACCGCTCGCCGACCTCGCAGACCTGGTGAGGTTTCGTCAGCTTACCGGCGGTATCTCCAGGCTCCCCTGTGGGCCCCGGCGGTCACAGCCGCTACCAGCGTCGCGTTAGCAGTGCCCCCAGACATGCCCACCTGGTGCTCGGAGTTGGGCGAGATCCAACGAGCAGCTAACGACCTGACCCTATGCTCGCACGGCGAATGTCGGATACGCTGCCCCGATGCTTTTGAGTCGCGCGACGAGCCGTCGGAACTTGCTCTACATCTTGGGGCTGGACGTGGTGCTCTGGGTGCTCGGTTCTACCGCTTTCAACGGCGATACCACCACCGATAACACGTGGTGGACGATCGTCTTCGTAGTGCTCGCCGTGTTGGTCGTGCTTAGCGTGATTGCTCTCGTGCGCCGGGCACGCACCCGGTAGCGCCAGCCGGTAGGTCGTCGTGCCCGATACGAGGGACCAAAAGCGCCGCGCACGAGAGGCAGTCAAGGCCGCTCTCAGGACTGGCGCGCTGACAAGACCGAGTGCCTGCGAGTCGTGCGGGAGGGTGTAAGGCCGCACGTCCACCATCCCGACTATTCCGAGCCGCTCACAGTGCAGTGGCTCCGTCCCGAGTGCCACGCTGCGACGCACAACGAACTAGGCATGGACCCGGACGAGCTTGAGTTCGTGTTCAGGAACACCGACTACGTCCAAAGTCGCTACGAGGATCTAGACGGTCGCTTGCGTCCCTCGATGTGGAGGGGTAGCCAGATGGCGACGAACATGCCAGCCACTCCGATGATGGCCCCGATGGCTCCCCACACGACACGAGTGTCGCCCCACGGCCGGATGCACCGTCATGCCGAATCGCCCCGGAGCGACAGTGGGTCGCCAGCAATCGGCAGGGCTGCCGTTATCGCCACAAATCGCCGGTAATCCGCGCACAAAACCGGCGCACGGCCGGCACGGCTGAGAGGCGCGAAACGCCCATAACCACTGACGTTTCACGCCTCATGTGGCCCTAAACGACCGTGCCTCCGGAGCGAGAGGTCGCAGGTTCAAATCCTGCCGGGCGCGCTCCGAAACACGCTGCAAACGCTGCAGTTTCCGGCGTCAGGCGGCCTTCCGTCAGAAGTCGAATCGTCCGCCGTTTTGGCCCGTCTGCCGATATCTGCCAATTGAGCGCCAAGCGAGCGGCCGCAACCGCACAGTGACCGCCGAGAGCCCGGGTACGTCGCTCATGTCGGCGCTCCGCCCGCGGTGACACATGCAGGCAGGGCTGACACAGTTCGAATCTGCCGATGTTGAGCATCATCTGGGCGGGTGGCCTCCCGTCCGGCAGAGCGAGAGCGTTCGGCGAGGCGTTAGTGGCTAGTTGCCAGGAGCAGCAGATCGAGGATGGCTAGGGCGGTGCAGGCGAGGCTCAGCGCCATCACCATGAGGGCGGTGTGATCGTTGGCCGTTCCTGGTCTTGTGATCGTGAGCTGGGGGCGGCCGGGCTGGTCGAGGCGAATGTCAGGCGGGGTCATAGCCGCCTGCCTGCAAGGCCGGTCCTTCGTCGGGTGCGCCACGCAGCGCTGGTTGCACGAGTCTTTCTCTCGGGCCAGCGTGCGGGTCGTGGCCCGGCCCGAGTAGTTCGAACAGGATCAGTCCTTGGCGAACGAGGACGAGTGCGACCAGCGCGAACGCCATCAGCCAGGCCGCGTGGTCGAGGTGATGGCCGAGCCTGATCTCCACGGCGGTGACGGTCAGCGCGATCAGCACCGGCACGAGCGGGGCTACCAGCGAAACCAGAGACGGCTTCGCGCGGTCGGTCCTCAGCACGACCTCGCTGCGTGGTTGGGAGCTGAACGCGGCAAGCGCGATCCCGAGGTACGCGGCGACCCAGCCGGTATCGATCAGGCCAGGACTGGTGTAGCTAGATGAAGCGGTGAGGTAGGTAAAGGTGCTATCCGAGAGCGCCATCACAAGCAGCGCTGCGAGCAGGCACCACAGCGACAGCCGGTCGCCGCGGGTCATTCCACGGATCGCGAGCACGATGAAGAAGACGATCACTACATCACCGAAGGGATAGGCCAGCGCCACGATCCCGGCCCATGTTCCGGGATTGGAGCTTCGCCACAGGGGACCAAGAACAAGCGTCCAGCTGAGGAACAGCAGCGCGCTGGCGACAACGAGGCCGTCGAACACCCAACGGGTCCTGCGCGTGCTACTGCCGCGCGTCGCCGGGTGTACGACGAGCGCCGCGACAGCGATCGGGATCGCTGAGAGGTAACCGACATCCGCCCAGGAGACCACGGGCACGGCCGTGTTGAGGATCAGCGCGTAGTAGCCCCAGATGATCTCGGCGAGCGTCCAGGACGCCATCGCACAGCCAAACAGCGTCCAGAACAGCCGCATGCGTCCGCTGTGGCGAGCGCGGGCGCGGATGCACAGCACGCACGCGATCAGCGCCGCCAGGGGAGTGACGAGATCATCGACCCACAGCGTCACCTGACCACCACCAACGCGCAGTCCGATCCAGGCCGCAAACACGCCCGTCGCGAGGGCGACAAGACCGACTGCCCCGAGAAAGCGCGGGCGCGTGAGAACGCGCTCCATCAAATAACAATCGACACAAAAGCCGGGTCCCGTGAGCAAGTTGCGCCAAACCACCTCTGCTCCCGGCGCACACGGCACCAGGCGACCAGACTTCGCAGTGACCTCTTGGGACCCGAAACCGCGGAAAGGACGTGCTCGTCGTAAGGAAAGGCACCGTCATCGCCGGTATCGCCGAGGGCAGCCTTTAAACGCCGCCTTGATTGCCCGCTCGCCGCTACGCAGTGACGACCGAATACACCGGCGGCAGCCGTGTAGCGACCGTAGACCAAGTCGATCCGGCGTCGGCCGAGCCGAACAGATCGCCCGAAGTGGCGCCAAAGTACAGCTCGAGCTGCCCACCCTCTCCGGCGCGGCTGAACGCCTGGCGCAGGACCGTGAGGTAGGCGTGTTCGGCCGGCAGACCATTTCCGCGGGCAGTCCAGCTGGAGCCCGCGTCGCGCGTCTCGTAGATGCGCACGCGGCCATCAGGCGTGACGCGATCCATGTCCGCGACGAGTGGGATGACATAAGCGCTGTCGGGATCGGCTGGGTCGACCATCAGCGGAAAGCCGAAGTCGGATGGGAGTCCGCCGCCACCTATGTCTGTCCAGCTCTCGCCGGCGTCGTCGGAGCGATAGACGCCGCCGTGGAACTGCATGAACATCCGCCCCGGTTGCCTAGGCGCGCGCTCGACGTGGTGCACACACCGCCCCGCGTTCTCATCCCGCAAGGCCTCCTCTGGCAGGTACCCCGGGTTTAGCCCCTCGTTGCCCCGCCGCCAGCTGCGCCCGCCGTCTTCGGTCAACCACATCCCGGCCGCCGACACGGCGACGGCAAGCTTGTCGGGCTCCCCCGGCCAGGTGCAGATCGAGTGCAGGCACAGTCCGCCGCCGCCAGGCTGCCAGTCCGGGCGTGAGGGCTGCTGCCAAAGTCCGGCATTGATCTCCCAGGACGCTCCGCCATCGCGGCTCTCGAACAGAACTCCGGGATCTCCACCGGCGTACAGGGTCCCCTCGACCTCGCCGCAGGCGATGACCCAGATTCGCTCGAGCGTCTGCTCGCCACCTTCCGGCAGGGTGACGCCCTGTGCTTGCTCCCACTCGGCGTCTGGATCGCCGTCCGTGTAGAAGATCTTCGGCCCGTAGAACGGGGAGGTCACCGTTGCCAGCAGCCGACCGCTGCGGCGGTCACGAGTTGCGAAGTCGACCGGCTGCCCGGCAAACGCACGCGTCTTGACGGCGAAACCGGAGCCTGGCTCGCCTTCGAGCAGGAACAGGCCCTTCTTCGTCCCCACCACCAACTCGGTCAATCTCTCAGCCTCCCGTTATCGCCGGCAGCACCTCGACGCGGTCGCCCGGCCGCACCGCCGTCGCCTCGCCACCACGCTCACCATTCACGAACACGTTGATGTGGCGGCGGATCCTGCCGCGCTCGTCGAGGATCCATCCACCCACACCCGGGTGCCCGCGCTCCAGCTCTCGAAGCAGCGCAACCACCGTTGCTCCCTCCAGCTGATGCTCCGCCAGACCTCCCGCGAGGTTGCGCAGCGGTCCCCGAACGCGCACCACGGCCATCGCGCAATCCTACGCGCGCGCACAAGCCCGATGGCGTCGACGCCGCCTACTGCCGTTCGACAAGCTCTTTGAAGTTGTGGAGAGCTTCTTGGAGGCTCTTGGCATTCAGGCGCTTAACGATGAGGGCATCAGCGAGCTTGCCGAACACGCCGCCCGGCAGCGCGTAGTCGAACGTCGTGGTCAGGCGTGTTCCATCGCCTTCCGGGGTGAGTTCCCAGCGAGCGCGGCCCAACAGCATGCCGTCCATTTGGAAAAGCTGCAGCTTGCCCGGCTGGTAGTCGAGAACCGTCTCGGTGATCGGCATGGACAAACCTGCCGACTTCACCTTGAAGGCAACCTTGCCCCCTTCCTCGGGGAAGGGGGGAACGATGTCGATCTCGGTCATGCCCGGATACCAGTCCGGCCATCGACTGGCATCGCTCAAGAGCGCCATGGTCTCCTGCGGCGAGGCCTTGATCTGGACATTGCGTTGCACGATCGCCATCGTGGATCTCCCCGCTCTCTCTTTTGTCGTCGTAGTCGCGACGCTCGCGACGCCCGGCCACAAGCTAGCCCAATCGGTGAGCAACGCACAGTCGCTCTAGGTCCGCCATCGCATCGGCTGCGTCGTCAGGCAGCCGGGCGAGAGCGTCGGCCGCCGCCCGAACGTCGGCCAACGTGGCATCGCGCGCTTCGAGGGCGAACCGCCCGACCCAGCGGAGAGCGGCACGCTCGTAGTGCTCAGGGTCGTGGTCGCGGATCAGCAGGCACACGCGGAGGGCGTCGTCCAGCCGGACCGTCGGAAGCTCGGCGGCTGCGGCGCGCACGAGCGGGAGACTGCCAGTCTGGAGTGCTCGTCGGAAGCGCGAATAAGCTGATCCCTGACTCGTCATGCGAACGTACGTTCGCATGCTTGTCAAGGGCAGCCAACAGGGATAATGGGGCGGACCTTGGACCTTCTGCTTTTCCTCCTCCTACTCGCAATGATCGGACTTGTCGTCGGGGGGCTCGCTCGATTCCTACTCCCGGGACCTGATCCGATGGGAATCGGAATGACGATCGCCGTCGGGCTCGTTGGCTCGTTCGCAGCAGGCCTGTTCTCCTGGTACGCGTTGCACCGGCATGGCGCCGGCCTGCTGCTTTCAATCGTGTTCTCGATGCTGATCGTGTGGGGCCTCCGACACACGAGAAGCCGCGGCTAGAGCGTGGGTACTGACGAAAGGGGACACACGATGTGCTCGACGACGGTCGCCGACGAGCACTCCCTACCAAGCGACTCGACTCTCCAGCGACCTGGACGCGCTTGCGTCCGGCAATCCGCGACGGATCGGGCGTCGGGCTAAGAACGTGGTGCTAGGTCGGACGCGCGGGCGTCTGGCGGAGGCAGTCCGTCAAGGATTCAGGCCAGCAGCCAACTCGGGCCAGCGCCGTGGGACTCGATTCGCTTCTGGATGTTCGTCTACGATCTCGGCATGACCGACGTCGCCGAGTTGCTTGCCTCCACGTCGATGTTCAATGCGGTGTCGAAGAAGGACCTGCACAAGCTTGCCAAGGACGTCCACGATCGAACGTTCCCAGCGGGCACGGCGCTCACCGACGCGGGGGAGTTCGGCTGCATATTCACAGTCATCGCTACCGGCCGGGCCACCGTCGCCGTGCATGACGTCGCTGTCAGCTCACTCGGTCCGGGCGACTTCTTCGGCGAGATGGCACTCATCGACGGTACCAATGTCCGTTCCGCCACGGTGACGGCTGACACAGAGGTGCGCGCGTTGATGTTGACGCAACCGGTGTTCCGGTCGTTCGCCAAGTCGCACCCTGAGACCCTGTGGCCGTTGCTCAAGCTCATGGTCAAGCGACTCCGTGAGGCACAGGAACGGGTCGACTGATTAGCGGCGGGCCTTGGCGCACGGCGCCGAATCGGCAGACGGGCAATCTCGTCTGCCCTTATCGCCCCCGGCCGAGTCTTGCGCTGAGTCACTCACCTCGACTGAACTGCTCGATCGCGTTCGCAATCCCGCGGGCGATGACCATCTGGCCTCCCGTGCTGTCAGCTATCGATCCCTCGAACGGGTCGCTGACGTAAAGCGGTTCGATCACAGCGCCAGGCATCTGGGTCGGGGTGGAGAAAAAGCCGCGCATCGCCGGGCCAAGCAACAACAGATGGTGGTATTCGCCGGCGAGTGCCGCGAGCCCACCGGCTGCCGCGTCACCGTTAAAGGAACCGAGACCGCGGCCGGACTGAACACCGTCATTCGGGATGTCCCAGCCCCGCGCGTTCATCGCGGCGAGCACGTCGCGCTGCAGCAGCCCGGCGAGCGCAAGGCTTTCACTCGAGAACGGGCGGTCCGGGTCATAGGCCGTGAGGCTCCCTTCGCTCTGCGGCGAGCTGCTGGCATCGAGGTAGAGCGCCTGGCTCAAGCCAACCTAGACGCCTTGCAGGAGCGGCGTGCCGCCCTGTCGCTTGACGCGTTGAGCGACGCGGGAGCTGCTGCCGAGCTCTCCGATGTCGAGCGTGATCTTGCAGGCACCGAGGCCGAAGTCGAACGCCTCGCCCTGGCTCGTGTCGAGCTCGACCGGCGTGATGCTGAGGCTCGCGAGAGCGCGGCCATCTCGCCGTGCTCGCAAAGGCGGGCGGTCGCGCGCCGATCGGCGGGCGCGTGGCACCGATGTTCACCACAGCGCCCCGCCGAACGTAAGCGCACCTGAGACAGCGCAGGATGGACGCTACAATCGCGCCAGTGCCCGAAGCACCACGTCCAGATGGGCGGCTCGAAAGCAGCGGCGGTGGTGCGATCGACGAGCTTTCTCCGTTCACAGGCGCAGATCGCACGTACTGGGAGGACACCGCCGACATCCTTCTAACTGGGGTTCAGTCGTATGCCTCGCGGAATGGCGCGCTGTACAGACTGCCAGGTCCTGTCTCGGCCTCGGGTTCGCATCTCGATGGGCTCGAAGGCTTTGCGCGGCCCTTTTTGCTCGCCGCATATCGAATACGCGGGGCTGGCGGCCGCGACGTGGCTCACCTCATCGATCGATACGGGCGCGGTCTGTGCGCCGGAGCATCCGCGCGTGGACGCCGTGGCTGGCCTTCGCACTCGGATTGCAGTCAGTCGATCGTCGAGGCCGCCGGCATCGCCCTGGGTCTCTTCGAGTCGCGACCCTGGGTCTGGGACCGGCTCGATAGGTCAGATCAGCGCGCCATTGCAGCGTGGCTCTTCGACGCGGGGAACCGAGACGTGTGGTGTAACAACTGGCTCCTGTTCCCAGTGGTCATACACGAGTTCCTGCGGAGCGTCGGACAACGCCACTCGGCCGAGCGTATTACCCGCAGCTTAACCATCGTCGATCTCATGTATATCGGAAACGGATGGTATAGCGACGGCTTCGGCCGACACTTCGACTATTACTGTGGGTGGGCGATGGCGTTCTACACCGCGATGTGGGCGGTCATGGGGGGCCGCGAGCACGACCCGGGTCGGGCAGAACGCTACGCGAACCGGCTTGGAGAGTTCGTCGCCGAGTATCAATATCTGTTCGCTAGCGACGGGAGCCCGGTTTACTTCGGCAGGTCCCTGACATACCGAATGGCGACGTGTGCCCCGCTATGGCTCGCCGCCCGTCTGGGCGTGTCGTCGGTGCCAATGGGCACGCTGCGGCGGATTTCCAGTGCCTGCCTGCGGCAGTTTCTGAACCGCGGCGCCGTGGATCCAGTTTCGCACCTGTTGACCGTCGGTTGGCACGGCGCGGCTTCGGAGGTCGCGCAGCGGTACAGCGGCCCAGCCTCTCCGTATTGGGCAGCCAAGGGGTTCTGCGGGCTCGCGATCGATTCCGCGCACCCGGTCTGGACCGAACCCGAATGCCCAGCGCCAATCGACGGGGGCGACTTCGAGCGCGCGCTCTCGGTGCCTGGTTGGCTCGTGCAGGGTACACACCGGGACGGTATCGTCCGACTCTATAACCACGGGTCGGATCACTTTCCGTGGGAGCACGGCGCTACGGCGGACGCTCACTATCGCAAGCTCGCGTATTCGACCGCTACCGCGCCTGATGTGGAGGACGCAGCTGACGCTGACGCGCAGGTCGTGTTCCGCGAGCCGGACGGCTCGCGCGGGTTCCGGCGACGCTTTCACGGCAGCGAGGCGTCGGATCATTGCGCACGGTCCACCCACTATCCCTTGGAGGTCGTCGAAGGCCGCCGGCAATGGGCCGTCCTCCCGGCTGCGCTAGGGCGCGCGAGCGTGGTGCCGCCGCTCGCGCCGGGCATCCAAGTGTCGCGCCGCCGACCGTGGCTGCGGGTTGTGCCCGCGATGCAGAAGTGGGACGTTCGCATCGACACGGTGAGCGTCGCGCGGCTCGGTGTCGAGGCGCGCCTCGTGCGATGTGTCACACCCCTCTCCGCGGTGCTCGAACTGGGCGGGTACGCAGTCGCCGACGATGAGCCGCCAGTGGGCGAGTCTACGGCGCGGAGCGCCATTGCCAGGAACAAGCGCGGTTTGGAGAGCGCAATCGCTGCGGTCAGGGGTGATTGCTCCGCGAGCATCACGCGTCGGCAGCGCAGCAACCCGTTTGGCGCACACTCCGCGACCCCGATGCTCGAATTCGACGCGGGCGTTGGGGAGACCATCATCGTGGCCGTCGTGGCTCTGAGCGCCACTGTCGAGCGAGCTCTCGACCCCATCCCTTTGACGGACTGCGCCGTCGTCGACGGTGACGTCGTTCTCACCTGGGCGTCGGGCGCTGAGGATGTCGTCCGTTTCTAGCGAGGAAACCGTGGGCAACATGCGGCCGCAGGCCGCTGCTTTCCCGAGAAGCAGCAGCCTGTCCGACCGCCTGAAACACCCGAGCGTCGCGCGGCGCTCCTCTTGGCGTCGCGCGGCGGTGCCGGCTGGGGCAGTAGCGGGCGTCCGGTGTCCGGGTCGTGCTCATCGGCCGCGGCCCGGCGCCGGGCGTCCCGCTCACCTCCGGTCGATGCCAAGTAGGTCGGATCGGGTCGCCTCAGCGGCCGTCTGCCGGTCCCGCATCCCTATGGTCCACCGGCCCGGGTGTCGCCCCGCAGAGGCGCGCACACGCGCGCGCACCCGGCAGGTCCGGGGCTAGTGGTGACGTGCGTGGGTGGCGTCCAAGGTCGAACTGTTGCGCCGCCGCAACAGCCTCAGCTGGTCACAACGTGCGGCTAGCGCGCTGGCGGGTTCGGCAGTAGCCAGCGGCGATGCCGATCAGTCATGGCGCCGACCGCCATCGTGGCGCGCCACAGGCCCTGCGCGCCGTGTCGCCAACTCTTGGCTGCTGATGGCGACGCGAGCGACACGAGGCCACCGATGAGCGCCCAGACGCCCGAGAGGCACATGAGCGCTAGGGCGAGCAGCGCGAAGAACAGCCAGAACATTGCGCGCGCGCCGACCATCAGGATCAACACGACGATCATCGCTTCAGGCGGATCGGGCCAAGGTTCGAACCGATCGTCGCAACAGCGCGCGAGTGAAACGGCCCGCCAACGATCACCGCGAGGATGCTTACGATGAACACCAGGGTCGGCAGCATCAGCGCCTTGGCCGACTCGGCGATCCCGAACATGTTGATCGCCGTCAGCAGCGCTAGCCCGACCAGGCACACCAACAGGAGGTGATGCGCGAAGACCGGGAACACGCTCCCGAGGCTCGCCGCACCCGCCGCAAAGCTGACGGCGACCGTGAGGACGTAATCGACGAACAGCGACGCCGCCGCGAGCAGAGCGGGAATGCGACCGAGGTTGAGCTTCGCCACCGCGTACGCGCCGCCGCCCTCCGGATGCGCCGCGATCACCTGCGTGTAGGAGATCACCAGCAGCGCCAGCATCCCGGTGATCACCAACGTCAACGGCACCGTGAAGCGCAACGCGCCCGTCCCGGCCGCGACCAGCACCAGCACCATCGCCTGGGGCCCATAGGCAACGCTCGAGAGTGCGTCAAGGCTGAGCGCCGCCAGCCCCCCTCTCACGCTGAGGTCGGGCCCCTCATCGGAGTGCTTCCCGAGTCGCCGATGTCTGGCCGGCGGGATTCCGCGCTTGGCAGCTCGTCGCGCCGCGGAGCCTACGGCTCGATCCGACCTGCCGGGTCCGGCCGAGTCTTGCGCTGAGTCACTCACCTCGACTGAACTGCTCGATCGCGTTCGCAATCCCGCGGGCGATGACCATCTGGCCTCCCGGGCTGTCAGCTATCGATCCCTCGAACGGGTCGCTGACGTAAAGCGGTTCGATCACGGCGCCAGGCATCTGGGTCGGGGTGGAGAAAAAGCCGCGCATCGCCGGGCCGAGCAGAAGCAGATGGTGGTATTCGCCGGCGAGTGCCGCGAGCCCACCGGCTGCCGCGTTGCCGTTGTAGGAACCGAGACCGCTGTCGGACTGAACACCGTCGTTTGGGATGTCCCAGCCCCGCGCGTTCATTGCGGCGAGCACGTCGCGCTGCAGCAGCCCGGCGAGCGCAAGGCTTTCACTCGAGAACGGGCGGTCCGGGTCATAGGCCGTGAGGCTCCCTTCGCTCTGCGGCGAGCTGCTGGCATCGAGGTAGATGCCGACGAGGACGCTTGCCTTGGCGAGGTTGGCACACCTGGCCCGCGCAGCGACATCGTCGTGGACTCCTTGGAGCGTGAGCTCGCCGCCGGACACATCGCCCGGCCCGAGGCGCAGAACGGTGGTGCTGCGCGTCCGCGAGACGACCACGCGAAAACCATCGGCGCGCAGCAGCGCCATCGCATCGAGCTCGACAGGAAGCGTCAGATCGGCCTCCTCGATCGTCTGCCCCGACTCGGTGCTGCCAACAGCGCCGGGGTCGATCCCGCCGTGCCCCGCATCCAGAAACACCGTCTCGCCACGATCACCAGACGTCGGCCCAAACGTCACGCAGGCCCCCGCAGCAAACGCTGACCCATCGACTGGCTGACCACCAGAGCTCGGGGCCAGACGCTGCCAGGCAACCACTGCCACGATGATTGTCAAAACGACCACCAGCCGCCGCCGAGCGCCACTGCGAGACGGCGACGGCGTACCGCGACCGCGTGCTCCCCGCGCCAGCCGCCGGCCCGGTTTCGAACGGCTACCCACGGGAGGAGAGCGCGCCCAGCTTGAATGAACGTGCCACGTTCCGCGACGAGCTCACCCCGCCCATCGTAGGAGGCCGGCAGATCAAGCCGTCGCGGCACACGATGACCCTCAGGACTCCGCCCACCGCCCGGCGGCACTGACTTCGCCGTCGCGGACTCGCGTTAGACTGCCGCAGACATGGGCCGGCGCTGGCGAACCGTCGCCGTGACGCTGGGGGCCTCGCTGGTGGCTGCCCTGTGCGCGGCCGCCGCGACGGCCGCCACCGTGCCGGCCTCGATCGTCGGCGCGCCGGTTCGCGTCGCGCGCACCGCGCGTGGGCCGGTCGCCTATCGCACGCTCGGCAGCGGGCCGCCGCTGCTGCTGATCATGGGCTACGCCGGGACGATGGAGACCTGGGATCCGCTGTTCGTGGACACGCTCGCGCGCCACTATCGGGTCGTGATCTTCGACAACGCCGGGAGCGGCGCCACCAGGGCGCTGCCGGCTCCGTTGACGATCGACGCGATGGCGGCCCAGACGAGCGCGCTGATCGACGCGCTGCGGCTCGGGCGGACCGACGTGCTCGGCTGGTCGATGGGCGGGATGATCGCGCAGGCGCTCGCCGTCACGCACCCCGGCCAGGTGCGCCGGCTCGTGCTGTGCGCGACGTTCCCGGGCACCGGGCGGATCGTCAGGCCGCCGCAGAAGCAGATCGACGCGCTGACGGGCGGCAACGCGCAGGCGACCGGCGCCGCGCTGTTCCCCGCCGACCAAGGGTTCGCCTTCGACGCGATGTCGGCCGAGCTGTCGCTCTACCCGGCGCACGCCACAGCGCCGGCGGCGACGATCGCCGCCCAAGGCAACGCCTCGCTGCAGTGGTTCGGGGGCCGGGATGCCGCCGGTCGCGACACCGCGCGGATCGCGGCGCCGACACTGGTCGCGGACGGCGCTGAGGACCGTCTCGACGCGACGTTCAACGACCACGTCCTCGCCGGCCTGATCCGCCACTCGACGCTGCTGCTCTACCCCGACGCCGGGCACGCCTTCCTCTTCCAGGAGGGCGTTCCCTTCGTCGCGCGCGTCGAGACGTTCCTCAGCGGGCCGCCGCGGGCCGAGCCGCTGGCGGTGCTGCGCAGCGGCTTCCGTGCCGACCAGGCGCGCGACCTGGCCGCCGGCCTGACCTGGGGACACGCGCTCGCGGCCCTCGCCAAGGACGCCCGGCACATCTCGGGCCAGGCCGCCCAAGCTCGCGCTGCGGCGCTCGACGCTTCCTACGTGAGCACGCTCGCGACACTCGACGACGACCTGCTGGGCGCAGGCGTGCGCGGCCGCCTGGGCGCGGCGGTCCTGCGACTGGTCAACGCCGATCAGCCGGTGATCGAGGACGTCGCCGCGCTGCCCGATCTGGCGGGCGTGGAGCGCACGACCTGGGGACCGACGATCAAGCGCAACAGCCTCGCCGACGAAGCTGCGAGCAAGGCACTCGACAGCGATCTGCGCTTGCCGGTCCCAACTGGCGCAACGGGCACGAGCTAGATTGCCTGAGCGCGGCGCGCCTCCTCCAAGAAAATCGACAGCCAGCTAGACAGTTCGCGTCGTGGCCGCACACCCGACGGGCAGGCGTGTCGGATGTCGGCTCCTGCGATGCTGTTTTCGTGGGCGGTGGTGATGTCACAGCGCTGTTTGAGTTGCCGCTTGCGTGCACCTTGGACGGTGCCGATGGAGCAGCGCGCGTACGGCGCTGGCAGGCGCTTGCCGCGGCGGCGCAGCCACGCGCGCAACGGAGCGGTAATCGGCAGGAGATCCGGTGGCGCGTGGACGCGGCCGGCGCCAGCGAACTCGAAGCTCTTGTAGCCGCCGAGCGCGAGTGCTGCGCGTTTGTGAGGTGGTCGGTGAGCCGAGAGGACCCCGACTTCATCGTTCAGATCACTGCCGACGCGAGCAAACCCGAGAACCTGGACACCATGGCAACACTCTTCGCAGCGAACTGACACCGCGCCGTCTGCGCCCGGCCACTCCCGCAGAAAGCAGCAGCGCCCACGCCGCAGCTTCACGGGCCTCCGTTGCGCGAGCAGGGAGCACGGAGTTGCTCTTCGGTCCGGCCGGGCTGGCCAGGTTGACCGGCTGGGTCGGAGTCGTGGACAATCTGCCACCGGGTCGACCGGCCTGGGTGGCTCGCGAGTTCGACTCGCCAGTCTGAGATCGAGAGGGGGCTGCTCATGTGGGCACGTGTGGCACGTTTCGAAGGTGATCCGGGAACTGTCGATGCGATGTTTGAGGAGGCTAAGGGCTTCGCCGCTTCGAGCGACGTGCCGCCTGACCTGCGCGGCGCGAAGATGCTGATGCTGGTCGACCGCCAGTCGGGAGCGCGGCTCATGATCGCGATGTTTGACACCGAAGAGGCGCTGCACAAAGGCGACGCTGCCATGAACGCTGGGAACCCGGAGAACGCCGGCAAGCGTACTTCGGTCGAGTTTTACGAGGTAGCCGGCGAGGTCGCGCTCTAGCACGCTTAGCCCGTCGCGCTGCCGCTACGCGCGAACGCCAAGCGCCCCCGTCGGCGTCTCGTTCCAGGCGACGGCCGCAGTGCGAAGAGCGGCGCACGGTTTCGCTGCTCGGTCCTGCGATGCTGTGCCGGTGGTGCAGGAGTCGGCTTACGAGCGGGCTTTGTCGTGGCGTGCGACCGAGCTCGCTCAGCTGTGTGATCTCGTCCAGCCGTGGGAGTACGGGACGATTTGGCGCGCATCGCGCTACCCGAAGTACTGGGCGTGCAACGTGGTGCGAGTCGAGCGCGCACCAGCGATGAGCGCCGGCGAGTTGGTCGAGCTGGCCGACGAGGCGCTTGCTGGGCTAGAGCATCGACGGATCGACTTCGACCCCGAACCTGGAGCGGTGCGCGGTGAGCTCGAGGCTCTCGGCTGGCGCTCCTGGCGGCTCGTCCTCATGCGCCACGAACACGACCCGGCGCTAACCGCCAGCCATCACGTCGAGGAAGTTAGCTATGACGCGACCCGCGAGCTGCGGATCGCCTGGCATGCCGAGGAGTACCCCGGTCACCAGCTCGGCGATCACCTAAACGAGGCGGCCGAGGTCGCGCGGCTTCGCCAGACCCGCGCCTTCGCGGTGCTCGAAGAGGGCAAGCCGGTCGGGTATTCGACACTCGAGCGGATTGGAAACCAGGCTGAAGTCGCGGCAGCCTATGTCAGGTCCGACCGTCGCGGGAACGGGATCGGCACAGCCCTCACACTGGCGGCGATCGTAGCTGGACGGGACTACGACGATCTCTTCATCTCCGCCGACGACGAAGACCGACCGAAGCGGCTGTACGAGCGGCTCGGCTTCCGTCGCGCCTGGACGATGACCGAGTTCTTCCGGCTCCCCGGCTGAAACAAACTCTTCGGCCACAGCTGTACCCGCGTTCGCGACAATGCGAGGAGGCCCGCCGCGTGACCGGGTCGCGGACGACCCGGTCATGGCGGTGTGGTGGGGATTTGGTGGGTGGACGGGGTGTGCGTACGATGGGTGCGCTGTGTTTGAGCGGTTAACGGAGCGCGCCAGGCAGGTTGTCGTCGTGCTGGCCCAGGAGGAAGCCCGCACGCTTAAGCACAGCTACATCGGCACCGAGCACATCCTCCTCGGACTGCTGCGCGAAGATGAAGGTCTCGCCGCGCGGGTGCTGGAGAGCCTCGACATCACGGTCGAGCGCGTCCGCGGGCAGGTCGTGCGCATCGTCGGCTCGGGCGAGGAGGTCACCTCCGGCCAGATCCCGTTCACGCCACGCGCGAAGAAGGTGCTCGAGCTTGCGTTGCGCGAGGCGCTGTCGCTCGGGCACAACTACGTCGGCACGGAGCACATCCTGCTCGCGCTGGTGCGCGAGAACGAGGGCGTCGCTGCGCGCATCCTGCTCGACTTCGATGCCGATGGCGAGAAGATTCGAGGCGAGGTTATCCGCATGCTGTCAGGGCCGAACCGCCAGCGTCCTGTCGGTCAGACCACTGGTTCTCGGCGTGCACCTAATCCGCTGCGACCGCCTTTTGACTGGGAGCATGCCGGCGTGCTGTGGCGGCCGGACCGCCTGGTTGGCGCGCTCTTGCACGAGCTGGAAGGAGTCGCTTCGCGACTGCTGGAACAGCAATTCGATCTGCGTGTATCGCGTGTCCGCTCACGCCCCTTGCCGCGCGCAATAGCCCACGGGGCTCCCAGCGCCCGCATCGTCCCGGCCCCATCCCCGCTGCCTCGCTCACGCCAGGCACCGTCACCCGTACGCGGGCTGAGGTGGGAGCGAGCCACGTTTCTGTGGCGCCCCGAAGGGCTCGAGCTGCGCGTGCCGCTCAATCTCGACCAGGGTGCGATGGCGGCGTTCGCCACCGACCTCGTGTGGGACACCGGACCGCTGGCCGAGCTGCGGCGCGAGATATGGGACGGCTGGCTGGCGCTCGCCTCACCAACGCTGCTTGACGATCTCGATCCTGATGAGCTGCGCCGCTCAGTTGACGCCGCGGTCTCACGTGCCCTTGAAGCGAGCGACGACGAGCCGGATCGCGTTCAAACCTTTCTTGGCCGCCTTCGCGGAGCGGCGCCCGTGCCCGAGGTCCGCTCGCATTCCAGGCAACCCGAGAAGCGCGAGCACGTGCCGCTCGCTGAGGCGCAGCAGCTCCTGCCGTTTACGATCCTCGTCCCCGAGCAGGTCCCAGCCGACTGGCAGGTTGATTGCACCTGGATCGGTCCCTCGCAACTGCCCGCTGCCGAGGCCTGGGTCCAGATCAACTACCAGTCGGACAGCGGCCTCGAAAACGCACAACTGCACGAGTTCGCGATCGGCGACGCCCGCTATCCGGATACGAGCACAGACATCTGGGAGGAGATCCAGGCCAACGGGCGCACGCTGCATGTCGTGCGACCTAAGGCGCACCTACCACGCGCGATGCTCGCCCTCGAGCGAGACGGAACAAGCCTTTACATCACCTCCGAAACGCTGAAGCGCGGACGCATAATCACGCTCGCGACAACGCTCGTTCCCGTACCGGACGCCGCGTAACCGGCGATCGAGCTAGCGAGTTCGTCGTCACACGGCGGAGGCGAGGAGTTCCGCGTTCTCGCTCTCGGGTGGCGTGCCGTACGCGTAGACGAGGAGATCGTCGCTGCCGTGGTTCACGGTCTGTAACGGCGTCCCCGGCTCGACGTGGACCAAGCCACCAGCAAGCACGTCGGGGCGTTCCGGTGGTTCCCCGAGGTACATCGAGAGTGTGCCCGACAGGACGACGAAAGTCTCCCCGTGAAGTGGGTGCCTGTGGCGGCGTCCCTTGGCGCCTGGCTCGTAGCGCCAGACATTTGCGCGCGTGTGAGCGAAGCCAGCCAGATCGCTGAGCTCCGCCACGTGTCGCGCCGCCTCGTCCGGTCCATGCGGACGCGTAATCCAGTCGAAATCGTCCGGAGCAATAACGCGGTAGGCCACAACCACAAACTAGCGCGCCCCACCGACACCAGCAGCGTGCGAGAAGGGGCGCCAGCAGCGTGCGAGAAGGGGCGCCAGCAGCGTCGCCGAACCCCTAGAACCCGGCGTGCGCTGGCGTGCGGACCTGGGTGGGTCCCGCGTCTGTGCGGGACCCACCCGCGATCCGGCAGTCCAGCGTGGCTACATGTTCGGGCACGACTTGCCCGCCGGCATCCCGGAAGTACTCCCGGTCGCGCCGGCGACCGGTGGGGTCGCGCTTGTCGAGCCCGAGCTTCCCGTCGAGCTGCTGCTCGTTGCCGCGTTGGCAATCGCTACACCACCACCGCCGAGGGCACCGGCCACTGCCAGTAGCGCAACGCCAGCTTTCATGGATCTCATTTTGTTGTCTCCTTGCGACTGTTGACTAGCTCAGTGAAGCTCCTGCGGCTGTGGCCGACCTACGGAAAGGCTGAGAGTTCGCCCATCGCCGAGATCGGGCCGTCGCGCAGCTACGCGCGGTCGCTTCCCCGATTGCGGCCGCGCAGCCCGCCGACGCCACACGCTCGCTCAGCCCGACGAGCAGTCCTCTGCCGAGGTTCCTTGGAGCGCCGGGCGCGGGTGGCTCGGCGAGAGTGGCCGACACAAAGCGACCGTGCGCGAACCGGCACCCCTGACGCTCGCGAGGCGCGAAACGCGGTCACGCGGGGGCTTGATTCGCTCCTACGCTGCGCGTCGGTGCGGAGGTAATCTAGTTGGCAGTCCGCGAGTCCAAGGAGCTGGAGGAGATTATTCGTGACTGCCTGCGCACTTGTCTTGGGCTCCGTCAGCGTCGAATGAGGTAGTCATGACCCACGAACCGAACAAGCTCAGGCCGCCGGAAGCTGACGTCACCCGCACCGGGGCGGTCCCTGTCGTGGTCGACCGGGTGACGTTTCAAGCCGAGCTCGACGCCCTGCGCGTCCGCGAGAAGGCGCACACCCACGAGGGCGACGCGCTCGCCGCGGCACGCGCCGGCGCCTACCGATGGTCGAGCTGGACCCAACTCTCGCGCTGATCGGGCCCCACGGGCCGCTCACCCTGCTCGAAGCGTTCGAAGGGCGCCGACTGCTCCTCGCCCACTACTTCATGTGGTGGGCCGGCCACCCCGCGGCCGAGCAGTGCGAAGGCTGCACGTGGATCACCACCCAGGTCGCGGAGCTGTCCTACCTTCACTCTCGCGACATCACCTACGCGGTCTTCTGTCAGGGTCCCTACGACGAAAGCATCCGCTACCACGACTTCATGGGCTGGGAGATGCCGTGGTACTCCGCGCAGGACTGCCTCGGCGACCTTCTGGTCGGCCGCCGCGTCGGCCGGATGCACATCGTCTGCTACCTACGGGGCGGCGACCGCGTCTTCGAAACCTACTGGACGACTCTGCGTGGCGTCGAGCCAATGGACTACGCCTACGCGCTCATGGACCTAACCGTGTACGGACGCCAGGAGGCGTGGGAGGACTCACCCCCCGACTGGCCACAGCAGTGCTCGATCACGCGGACTAACGGCGGCTCGCCCGATTGGCCACCGGTGTCAGAGTGGCCGGGCGGACGGCCGATCGCCCAGTGGTCCCGCTTGGAAGCCGGCCGCTCGGACGACCTCAGAGCCACCGGCGCCTGACCGGATCGCGGACCTCGAGCAGGCTGTCGCAAACTGCGTGTGAGTCGGGCACGGCAGGCCGGCACCGTCCGCGACGACGAGCAATCTCTCCTGCGGCGCCGTGTTCGACTGACCGCTCGTTGGCACCAACACGAGTGCGGCCCGGGTCGCCGCTGAGCAGCCGGCCTCGCGACACGCGTCGACGCCGCGCGAGTTCGACTAGAGCCCGCGCTCGCTCCCCCGTAGAGCAAACACGCCACGGACAACCAACGACGTGCCCCGATCGCGCGACGAGCAAAAGGCTTTGATGTCCGCGCTGAGTCCGGGTTTGGACGTCGCGCGCGGCGATCAGGCTGGGACGAGCTGAGTCTCGCTCGACCGCACCTGTATCGGCGGCACGGCACCCGAAGTGGTCCGCGACCCGATCGCCTGATCTATGCCGCCGCAACGCGCGAGCGCCGTGACGACGGTAGCGATCATCTCGAGCACGGCACTGATCGAGTTGAGGTCATGATCGAGCGCTAGCGCTCCGCAGACGTGGAGCGGCCGGCAGCCGAGTGGGTGACGCGACGGCTCAGTGAGTCGTGCCGGCGCGTCCCAGCAAGTCGTCGTTGAAGACGCGACCGACGCTGAGATCCCGTCCACGGTCCGGCGCTTAGATCCGCGTCAACCACTTAGCATCGCGCGACGACCGCGTCGGGCCGCGTATGCTGAACGACACCGGCACCCGCCAGGGGGCCGTCGAGCCCGGCCTGCGGCGTGACGGCGGCGGTATTCGCGTCGTGCGCGGGACTACGGTTTGGCCAGTGTTCGTACGCGGCGGGTCGCCGCTGGCAGCTATTCAACCCCGCAGCACGCCGTGCCGTCGCAGCTCGTGCTCGACCGCCTCCGACCGGTCGCTCGCGCTTGCCGACTCCAGCTCGGGCACGATGGTCCGAAGGCCTTCGTCGAGTGTGACCCGCGGCTCGTATCCGATCGCCGCCCGCGATCGAGAGAGATCGGCGATCGCCGCGTGTATGTCGCCGCGGCGGAAGCGGTTCGCCGGCTCAAGATCGACGTCGCGATCGAACGCGTGGCCGAGTTCTTGCGCCAGCTCCGTGAGCCTTACCCCCACGCCGACCCCGACGTTCAGCGTGCACTCGGTTGGAGCGTCGCCCATCAGCGCGCGGACGCTTGCAGCAACTACGTCGTGGACGTGGACGAAGTCCCGGACGGGCGTACCTTGCTCGTACAGCACGAGCGGCTTGCCGCCGAGCAGGCGCAGAGCGAAGGTCATGACCAGCCCGGTGTAGGGATTGTCCAGCGACTGGCGCGGGCCGTATACGTTGAAGTAGCGGAGAACCACGAGCGGGATGTCGAGCTGATGCGCCGCGGCGCGGCCGACCTGCTCCTGAAATGCCTTGGTCATCCCGTAGACGGACCCGTGGAGCATGGGCGCATCCTCCGGAGTGGGCACGGGCTCCAGGGGCTGACTGCAGGTCGGGCAGCGGTGTGACCAGACACCGGCCTCGAGGTCCTGCAGCGAGCGCGGACCTGGATGCACGATGCCGCACCTCGCACAGCGGCACGCGCCTTCGCCGTAGACGGCCCGCGACGAGCTGATCACGACGCGGTCGGCGGCCACGCCCTCCTCCCGCAGCGCCCGGAAGAGGATCGCCGTGCCGCGCACGTTAACGTCGATGTGCTTGTCGGACTGATACATCGACTGGCCCACGGACGTTTCGGCGGCGTAGTGGATCACTCGGTCGACGCCGCGTACCGCGGCACGCACGGTCTCCAGATCGCGTACGTCGCCGACGACGAGCTGGGCCGCCGGATCGAGGTGAGGCGGGGCTTCGCCGCTTGGGTGCACCTGTCGGTGCAGGCTGTCGAGGACCCGCACGTCCGCGCCCTGCTCGAGCAGCCGGTCGACCGTGTGGGAGCCTATGAACCCGGCACCACCGGTGACGAGCACGCGCTCACTCATGCGGCTGTCTCGTACTCGAGTGCGATGCGGTCGCTGGGAAGGGGGTGCGGCATCCACCCGCGACGGTATCCGGGCAGACGCCGAATCACTTTGAGCGTCGCCAGGAGCAGCCGGCCGGGAGCGCCCGACCTCGCCTGGGCGATGGCGATCGCGATCGACAGGTCGGCCAGGCGCGCCTTCGCCATGTCCGACAGCAGCGGGCTCGCACCGGGCCGGCCGATGAGCCGCTCAAACTCGTCCGATCGCGCGGCATCGAACGGGTCGGGAACGTCTTCGCCGAGCGCTTCGGCAGCGATCAGGAGTTCTCGGTAGACACGGCGCTGCCACGTTCCAAGCGTGGTGCCGGCCGCGCTCGCCGCGTAGCCATACGACGTGCTGCGGGCTTCGGCGTACCCCGCCTGCGCGAGGCGGGCGCCGTAGTCGAGGCAAAGATGCTGGAGCGCCGAGCCCGGAGCGACGTCGAATCGCACCGGCCGTTGCCATGACGCCGGCGAGACGACTCCTGGTACGCGCGGGTCGTATCCGGAAAAGTGGAAGGCGCGCAGGGGTCCGCCGTTCACGGTGTACCTCCCGTCCTGATGGCCGATCCTGCGCTCGTGCAGGTTCCAGTGCGACACGTTGACGCCGGGGTCGCGCAGGATCGCGTGGTCGAAGCACGACGGCACGAAGTCGAGCCAGCGCTGGTCGGCGTGCATCCCGCCGCTATCGCTGAAGAGGCAGTCGCGGCGCACGCGATCCGCCCACCAGTCGAGGAACGGCCGGCCAGCGGGACCCACCGCAATGAGCCCGGAACTGTAGAGCCCTGTCACCCCGAGGTCGGTTTCGCTCGGGCTGAGGCCGTCGATCGGGAGTGGCTGCAGGAGGCAAGGCGAGAGCACGATGCCTCGCTGCTCGGCGAGCGGGACAACGACGGTCAGCTCGGTGTGCAGGTCGACGTCGGAGTCCACGAAGATCACGACGTCGGCGCCGTCCTCGAGGAGGTGGCGCAGAAGGTGCGCCTTGAGCGCGGTCGTGAGCTCCGGTGCGTTATAGATGGCGCCCATCCGCGCGAGCTCCCGGTCGGGCAAGCCCAAGACACTGGGCGCGAGCACCTCCAGGCCATCCGCCTCGGTGACATCGCCGTCCTCGGCGTCGATCACGAGCACGTAGAGGGGCAGGCCGCGGTGATGCCGCCGCCAGGAGTCCGCAAGGACGTGCGCGTAGGGCAGGTAATTACGCGCGACGATCGTGCACCCGACCGTCATACGCGTGCGCCACAGTCCCCGTACTGGGCACCGCCCACGCCGCGCCACCGTTGCCGTCGGCGGTCGGTCATCGGCGCCACATTATAAGAAGCAATGCTTCGGACAGCCTCAGTTTCCCCTTGCGGCACCTACCGCGGCTCGCCCAGATATGAGGATCCCGGGCGCCGTTCCCTCGAGACAGGCGCTTTGCTCGCGGTCGAGCTAGCCCGGGGCTACGGCGTTAGTGCTGCCAGGCGCGGACGTAGGCGACGCGCATTGTTGCGGGCACCTGGACAGGGTCGCCGGGCTCAATCGCGAGGTCGAGGATGATCGCCATCGGCGAGCTCGTGACTCCGGTGGTGATATTGCCGACGTCCTGGCCGTCGTAGTACCAGGTCACGCTGCCCGGCTCCCAGTCGGCGCCGAAGGTGTGCCAGCCGCCGGGGTAATCACCGGAGGCGCAGCCTCCTTGCTGTTGGGGATCGCTCGGGCTGCCGTAGTGGAAGTGCCAGCAGGCAGCGCCACCGAGGCCTTCCATCACGTCTAGCTCGCCATCGACCGGCCAGTCGTTGCCGACCGCCCAGAAGGCGGGCCAGTCGGCGATCTGGCCGTCACTCGTGGGTAGCCAGATACGGGCCTCCATATAGCCGTAGGTGAAGTACCACTTCCCGCTGGTGTCGAGGATCGAGCCGGCGTAAGGCTGCGTAGCTCCACTGCAGGTCTCGGGTTCCGCGACGAGGTTGAGGTCGGCTTCGCCGCCCCCGACGGTGGCCTGCGCCGGATCGAAGCATTCCTCCTCGGTGCTGTTGAAGCCCGGCGAAATGGTGCCGGAGTCCTCGCGCGAGGTCGACCAATCCGACGCGTTCAAGCTGTCGAACTCATCGTCGAAGATCGGGTGCCAGCTGCTGGGATCACCCGGGGGGCCGGATGTCGCGCCGCTGGTGCCGGCGGACATAGTGGTGCCGGGCCACACCGGCGTGCTCGCCGCTGCGGTGGTACCGGGCGACGCGGATGCCGCTCCGGTAGCGCCGGCGGTAGATCCATCGCTCCTATCGGATCCACCCGTGACGCTCGAGCCGACCCTTCTCGCTCGTGCCGTCACCGTCGGCTTTCCGCGCGCCGAGCTCGCGCGAATCGTCAGCACGTTCCCGCGCACCGTGACGAGCTGCGTGATGATGGCGCGGTGCTGCTCGCGGCTCGTTACCGCACGACGCGAAACCCTGCCGATCACGACGTCCACGACAACGCTTCTTCGGGCGGTGACCGCAACCCGCACCGCATAGACGCCAGAAACCTTGACGTGCTTTCGCAGGATGGTCGTCTGGATTGCCCGCGGCGCAGTCGCGTGCTTGGCCGAAGCTGCGCGGGCGGTGCCCGCTAGAGCACCTTGAAAGTCAGCTGGTAGTGCCTGCGCCGCCGCTGGCAGCGTCACCGGTGCCGCGAGAACGGCGATGAGCGCGACGAGATTCCTGAGCGGCGACACACCAGGACCATCGACGAGGCACCGCTGTGCGGCGACGGGATGCCAGCTGTCTCGACGTTTGCCTTAGGCCACCCGGTGGCTGCCTAGATGAGGATGGACGCTTGAGCGGTCGGCGCCGCTGCTGTGGCTCCGCGGGAGCTAGCACGCAGCGGTGAGAATCTGGCCGATCACGGCGCGGCGCGCGCGTCGAGGCGGCGAGCGCTCCGGCGGCTGCGGAGATAGGCGGCCGGTCCTTTCGCCATGCCGCGCAGCTCGATCCGCGCGAGCTCGGACACGGTGGCCTCGCTGCTCTCCGCACCGCCGTCGCGGATGCGCAGCTTCCTCGTGAACGATCCCACGATGGCCCGGGCTGCCGTCGGCGTTGTAGCAAGCAGCGCACCAAGGTGGCGTCGATCCTCTGCTACCAGGGCCAGCAGCATCGCGACAAAGCCGAGGCCGTACGCCTCGATCTGACGGCGTAGCGAGCGATCGTCCTCGCGGTGGCGGTGAAAGACGAGCGCTGCCGGCTCGAACGCCATGCCGTATCCGCGCCACGCGAGCCGCGCGAACACGCCGATGTCCTCGCCGCCGGCGGTCGGTGTTCCGGCCCCAAGCGTGACGTTGAAGCCGCCGTTGTCACGCAGCACCGACGTGCGAAACGCCATGTTCGCGCCAGCGCCGAACTTCCCGACCCCGTAGACCGAGAATCGCGCGACGACGTGGCCGTCGTCGTCCGTCTCCCTGACTGTAGCCTTACTCAGCGCTCGTGTTCGCGGAAAGCACTCGAGGCGGTAGGACGCGGCGCTCAGAGCTCGCGGGCTCATCCCGTCGTAGTAGCGCTCGAACATCGCCTGAGCCGGCGTCTCGACGTCCTTCGGCAGGATCAGGCCAGCGACGCAGGCGTCTTCGGGATGCTTGTCGAAGCGACGGGCGAGCGCGTGGAGCCAGCCGTCGTCGACCACCACATCGTCGTCGGTGAACGCGATCAGTGTGCCGCTCGCCGCCCGCAGCCCGCAATTGCGAGCCGCCGACAGGCCCGGGCGAGGCTCCCGCAGCACGCGCACGCGATCGAGTCGTTCAAGCCACGGGAGCCGCGCAGCGCGAGCGTCCGGACTGTTGTCGACAACCAGAACCTCGAAGTCCGGATAGGTGAGCGCCGTGATCGACGCAAGTGCTTCGGCCAAGTAGTCTTCGCGGTCGAGCGTCGAGCAGACAACGACCGAGATCCGCACCGGCGCCGCCCCCAGCGCAAAGCGATCCGGCGCACCGCCCCACAGTTCGGGATCGGCCAGGTGGCGCTCGATCTCGGCACGGCTGATCGACTCCCCCGACAGCGGCACAGACACCAGCCGTACCGGCTCGCCGCCGCGGCGCACGAGCATCCATAGACCACGGTAAAGCCCACCGCCCGCGTGGACGGCGGAGATCTCGCTCGGCAGCTGCTCGATGTCGACGGGCACGACCTTCACCGGCAGCAGTCCCGTAAGCGCTAGATCGTCGCTCAGCGCGGTCACGGGAGGGAGTCGCGTCGTGTCGGTGGCGGCGACATGCGATAGGTCGCGAAGGACCGTACCGTCCATGTCGCCACGCGCTGTCCCCACGCCCCCCTGTACCCGCACGCCGCCATCCTAGCGTCGATCGGTCTTACGTATCTTCCGCGCGCAGCGAGCGCTCGCCACTAGAATCAGGAGCACGCGGCGTCCTCGCCTAACGCGGGGGGCTGAGCTCAGTAAGTGTTCGATAGCCGCCCGCTCCAGATCAGCCTCAAAGTCGCCGCCGGGCGCGAGGACATGCCTTGCGGTGCAGCCGATATCCGGCGATGGTAGGCCCGCGGTGGCCGTGGATCGTTCCTGAATGGACCCCGGGCGCGCGCCCAAGCGCGCCAGGAATCGGCCGTAAGACAACATGTCAGCATGTCAGCTAGGTCGAGCACAGAAGCGGCCGCCCTCGCACCTGACGGCCAAGCAGCGGCTCGCAGTCTCCTAGCCGGGCTGTTCGCCCTCTCGTTGGCCGGCCTTGGCGTCGGCTACCTGTGCGAGGTGTCGGCGCTGCGCGTAGCCGGGTTGCTTGGCTGCGTCTGCTTCGGCGTGGGGGCTGCCCCGTTGCAACTAGCCCGTGGTCCGGGGATCGCGGCGCGCATCGGCTTCGCCTGCCTGCTCGGATTCTCTGCATTGACGCTCGGCGGAACGCTCATGGTGCTCGTTCCGCTCTGGCATCCCGTGCTCGCAGCGTGCGCGCTCGGCGGTGTGGCCGCGATGCTCCACGCGGCCGGGCTTCTTCAGATGCACCGCGATCGGCGCAGCGAACGCCGCGAGCACATGGCGCCGATGAACGACCGCACCGGTCAGCGCGGCGAACGCCGCGAGTACACCGCGGCAACGGACGATCGCACCGGTCTCGTCGAGCTGCCGCATCAACTCGTCGATCGTCCCGCAGACCCGCCCCGTCGAGCTCGCCTAGCGTTGGATGGCACGTTGGGCAACGAGCCCTCCCCGGCCACCGCGTATGTGCTCGCAACGAACGCCCGCACCGGGTTCGTCGAGGTGCCGGATCAAGTCGTGGCTAGTCCCGCCGACCAGCCCCGTCGAGCTCGGCCATCGCTGGTTGGCGCGTTGCGCAACGAGCGGTCCGGGGCCACCACGGGTGTGCTCGACCGCACTGGTCTCGTCGAGGTGCCGGATCAAGTCGTGGCTAGTCCCGCCGACCCGCCCCGTCGAGCTCGGCCATCGCTGGTTGGCGCGCTGCGCAACGAGCCGTTCCCGGCCACCACGGGTATGCCCGACCGCAACGGTTTCGTCGAGGTGCCGCATCAACTCGTCGATAGTCCCCCAGCCCCCCCCCGTCGAGCTCGGCCATCGCTGGTTGGCGCGTTGCGCAACGCGCCGTCCGCGGCCACTACTTGTGTGCTCGCAGGGACGGCGCTGTGGCTCGCTGCTGCTGTGCGCATTGGGCACGTCGTTCCAGGCAACGACGGCTTCCTGTCCAAGATCATGCCGCTCTGGTACGTGGGGGTGTTGCTGCTCGTGGCAGCGATCGCGTTCGCGCGCAAAGCGCGCGAACCGGTTGCGATCTGCGCGGTCGTCTCGCTCATGTTGGCGCTTACGCTCACGCCGGCGCTGGCATACGGGATGCCAGAGATCCAAACGGCCGCCAAGCACATCGAGTTGGTGCAGACGATCCTGCACCAACACAGCCTCAACGCGAGCACCGGCATCTACGACACGTACTCGGGCTTCTTCTCGGCGATCGCCTGGCTGTGCGATCTCGGCAGCATCCGGGACTCCGTGGGGATCGCCACGTTCTGGCCATGCATCGTCGGGCTAGTCGGCTTGGCGGAGCTGCGCTGGCTGTTCGGGTCGCTGATCGACTCGCGCTTTCGCATCTGGGCGGCGGTGACGCTCGCCGTGCTCGCCAACACGGTCGAAGAGAACTACTTCTCGCCGCAATCGCTTGGGATCGTGCTTGCAATTGGGGTGTTTGCGCTGGTCCTCGACGAGAGCTCGGTCGCCGTCGAGCGCTGGATGCGGGACGCGTTGCTGGTCCTGGCGGGCTGTGCGCTCGCCGTGACCCACGAGATCAGCCCGTTCATCGTCGGCGGCGCGCTCATCCTGCTGGCGCTGTTGCGTTGCGGGCGCCCCCGCTGGGCGGCGGCGGCGATGCTCATCCCGGCGACAACGTGGGCGCTGCTGCACCAGTCGGTGATCGCACCCTACTTCTCGCTGTCGAGCCTATTGCAGGCTTCGAATTTCAGACCACCGGCACTTGACACGGCGCCGACGCTCGCGCGGAAGATGATCACGATCATCAGCTTCGATGCGCTCGTCTTGGGCGGGCTCGTACTGATCGCGCTCGCGACGATCGGCTGGGCCAGACACCGACGTGAGCGCTGGGCCTGGGCGTGTGTCCTCTGCCCCGCGATCGGACTCGTGTTCACCGCCGTCAACCCCTACAACAACGAAGGCATTTACCGCGCGATCCTATTCGGGATCCCGTGGCTCGCCGTGCTCGCAGCCCACGCGCCCAATGCCCGTCCCGGCCGCTGGGTGCTCGGCGCTTTCGCTCTCGTCACCGTCGTCCTGCTCGCGACGTTCTCCGCTGCGACGTTTTCGCTCGACGGATTCACGGTAATTCGCCCGGCCGATCTGACGGCGCTGCGCCGCTTCGAGGCCCAAGCTCCTCCCGGCTCCTTCGATGTGGTCCTTGGTTTCAATGAACTGCCAAGCACGGTCGCGACCTCCCCGACCCCGTACCGGTTCATTTCCTGGCAGAAGGTCCTGACCGGCAACGAACTCGACCGTCGGCCGACACCGAAGGACGTGAACGTGCTCGCGCGCGGCCTCGAGCCGTACACAAATGACGGCCCCGGAGGTCGGTCGGTGGCTGTGTACGCGGCTTGGTCGCCAACCTCACGCGTGTACGCAGTCGACTACGGCCTAATGAGCTACGCGAATGAGACTGCGTGGCTCCACCTGATGCTCCAAAGTCGATTCTGGAAGGTCGACTACTCGTCTGACAGCACCTATCTCTTCAAGCTGCGCCCCGCGTATCGGCACCATCGCGCTCGCAGGCGGCACGCGCACCATCGCGGGCCTCACCAGTGAGGCCCGCGTGAAGGAGGAAGCCGCCACAACACGGACTGACGAGCCGGCGGCGATCACGACAGGGTTTGTGCATGGACGCGCCGGCAGCGAGACCTCGGCCGCGATGCGCGGGCTGTTCGGACGCGATTCGATCTACGTGGGCTTCTGGGGTCTCCAGCTGGGTTTTTCTGCGCTCATCACCCCGGTCGCGACGCGACTGCTGAGCTCGGAGTCATACGGGCGGACCATGGCCGCCACGGCGGTGATGCAGGTGCTCGTCGCGGTGGGCAGCTTGAGCCTGCAAGCGGCGGTGCAACGTCAGTACGCGCACCAAGACGACGGTCCGCGCCAGGCGCGGCGACTCGTGACGCTCGCGATCATCGTTTCGCTCGCGACGTTCGTCGTAGCTGATCTGACTGGCCCTGCGTGGTCATCGCTGCTGCGACTCGAGCCATACGACGGCGCGGTCCGGTACGCGGTCGCGTGGGCGGCCATGACGGCGATCAGCAACGCCGCCCTTGGCTGGATTCGCAGCCGCGACCGGCTGCGCGCGTTCGCGGCGGTCAGCCTGTTGCAATCGGTTGGCGCGGCTCTGCTCAGCTTGGCCCTGATCGTGCTGGTGCGCCGCACGGCGAGCGAGTTTATCCTGGGCGAGCTGCTGGCTCAGGTAGCAGCGGTGCTCGTCGCGCTGCTCGTTACGCGCCCGTTGCGGATCCGCCGAGCCGACCTGACGATGGTGCGCCGCGGGCTGGCGTTCGCGAGCGTGTTGGCCCCGGCAGCTGTCGCAGGCCTCGCGCTGGACTCAGCCGATCGTCTGATCATCCAGCACGGGCTCGGCTCGACCGCGGTCGCTCGCTACTCGGTGGCTTATAACATCGGCGCGATCCCCGTCATCCTGCTGGCGGTGCTTGACAGCAGCTGGTGGCCGCGGATGTTCGCGCTGTCGCGCGGCGCGCGCAGCGCAGTCATGAGTCAGAGCCGCAACGCGATCTACGCGCTGCTGATCCCGACCATGATCGGGATCAGCGCAGGTACTCCCTTCGCGCTTGCAGCCTGGGTGCCGCCCCGATACCACCCGGGCGGCCTGCTGCTCGTCGTGGCGCTGTTGAGCGTGAGTTCCCTGCCGATCGCCGGGGGGCTCGCGGCGACACGGGTGCTGCTGGTAGCCGGAGCGACGCGGTCGATAGCATCGCGGACAGTGGTCGCGTCGGGGCTTACTGTTGCGCTCACCGTGGCACTAGTGTCGGCTCTAAAGCTCAACGGCGCGGCGCTCGCGACTCTCCTGGGCTTCGCGCTGCTGCATGCGCTGCTCGCGCGTGCAGCAGGCGCTGTGCAACCCCTGGCGCGCCCCCCCCTGAGCCTCGTCGCGAAGTGCCTCGCGGCGGCGTTAATCGCCGTCGGCCTAACGCAGCTGCCGACCGGTGTGCCATTCCTGACGCTACGGGCGCTGATCGCGCTCGCCTGCCTGGCGCTTTTCGCGTCGCTGCTATGCGACCTGATCGCGCCGAGACGCTTCCCGCGAGTGTCGCTTATCGCCAGTCGCGTGCATCTCGTTCCGGGCGACGACTGATGGCCAATTTGGCCGCCATTGTCATCGCCCACAAGCACCCGCAGCAGGTACGCAAGCTGCTTGCCGCGCTCGCTGGAGTCGACATCTTTCTCCACTGCGATCGGCGAGCCTCGAAGGAGGTCCTCGCGGCGATGCTGGAGGGTGCCGGGCCGCACGTGCACGCCGTCAGGCGAGTTCGCGCCACCCTCTCCAGCTGGTCCCTGCTGGAGGCCGAGCTGATCGCGCTGCGTGCGGCGCTCGAGCGCTCTGCGGCCGAGCACGTGCTCGTGCTGTCCGGCAGCTGCTACCCGCTCGTGTCGCTCGACGATTTACACGAGGAGCTCGCCCCGTGGCGCGGGCGCTCGCGCCTGGAGCTCAGGCCGCTGCCGCGCCCCGAGTGGAGCACTCCGCGCAATGACGACGGCGGCCTCTGGCACTTCAACCGCAAGTTCGTCACGATACGCGGGCAGGTCGTGCGCGTGCGCGACGTGCCGCTCCGCACGGTCCGACGGACGATACCCGTGGGCTTGCGTCTGCACGCCTCGGGAGCGTGGAAGGTCTACGCCCGCGCGCATGCCGAGGCGCTGCTGCGTTTGTTGGACGAACGCCCCGACCTCGTGGCGTTCTGGCGCACTAGCCTGATGCCGTCCGAGTCCGCCGTGGCGTCGATGCTTAGCTCCCCCGAGCTGGTCGGGGAGATCGCCGAGACGACGATCGACGACCTCGTCTGGTACGTCGACTGGAGTCCCGGCGAGGACAAGGCATCGAGCGACCCGCCAACCTGGCATCCACGCTGGCTTACGATCAACGATTTCGAAAAGCTCGAGGCGGCGCGGCGGGCTCCCTCGCGTTTGCCTGGCGACGGCGGTAGCTCTGATGACTACCGCAAGCTCTTCGCGCGCAAGTTCTCGCCGATCGACAGCCAGCTGCTGGCGCTCGTCGACGAGCAACTCCGCGCCTGATCGGCCGCGGGCGTAAAGCCAAGAGCCATGCGAATCCTCACCTACCTCCCGGAACTCGCCGCCACGGGCGGCGTCGAGCAGCACCTGCTGCAGTTGAGCCGCGAACTCGCCCGCCGTGGGCACGAGATCGATCTACGCTGCACGACCGACGGTGAGCTCGGGGGAGAGTTCCGTTCGTTCTGCAGCTCAGTGGTCGAAGGCCCGTCAATTCGCTACGCGGGTGCGCCCGTGGGCAATCTCGCTCGGATCGCCCTGCAGGCGCGGGCGGCCGCCCGCACGCGTCCCGATCTCGTCTACGTCAACAACTTCAGCGAGATCCTGTGGGCCATGGCCGTCAAGACGATCACGCGCGCTCCGATTGTCTCTCATCTGCACGCGTTCGAGTTCACGCAGTTTGCGCGCTATCGCTCGCACTCCGCCCGCGTCCTCGGCAACCGGCCGGCCCGGTTCATCATCAGCTCGGAGTTCATGCGCGCTGCGTGGGCCGACTACGTCACCAACCCTGCGAAGCTCGAGGTCATCCCTTACGGCATCCAGCTGTCTGACTACCCCAAGGGCACGGAGCCCGCTCGCCAGCGCAGCCGAACGGCGCTCGGGCTGCCGCCGGACGCCTACGTGGTTCTCTACCTTGGCAGGCTCGACCCGGAGAAAGGCGTCGAGGTGCTCCTCGCCGCCTGGAAGCTGCTCGCCGCCTCCGACGAGCAGGCGCGCCTCCTGCTCGTCGGATCCCCGATGCTACACCGAGACCCCGCAGCGTACCTAGAGCAACTGCAGCGAGACGCCCCGCCCGGATGCCACTGGCTGCCGATGCGCCCTGACGTCGTCAGCGCGATGCACGCCGCAGACGTACTCGTGCTCCCGTCGGTCTGGGACGAGCCGTTCGGCAGGGTCGTCATCGAGACGATGGCGACCGGACGGCCCGTCGTTGCATCCCGCAGTGGCGGCATCCCCGAGATCCTGACCGGACGCTTCGCGCAGTTCCTCTTCGAGCGCGGCGACGCGACCGGGCTCGCCGTGCGGCTCGGGGAGCTGAGGGAGTGGCGTCGCGAACAACCAGAGCTGGCTGACCAATGCGTGCGCCACGTCGCGGAGCGCTTCACGCTTGGGCACACGGCCGACCGCATCGAGGCGGTGTTCCGCGAAGCCCTCAGCGCCGGGTAGCGCGACGTAGGCTCGACTGACGCGCGGGCACCCCCGTACGCCCGGTGAGAGGGTCCACATGGCGAGGGCGTGGCTCGGCCCAAGCGGCCGAACGTGCCGAGCGCTGCCGACGAGTCCCCTTCGAAAAGTCAAATCGCCCGCGCATCGGCGCATGGCTGGGAGGAGTGCCGTTCTGGGCTAGCGAAAGGACGAGCCATCGGAGAGACTGGTCGTGGCGATGGTCGAGCTGACCCAAAGCAGAGTTCTGTCGCCTTGCTCGCGGTGAATGTTCTGCCCGGTCAAGGACCAGCAGGCGTGGGCGATTCTCTACCGGGTGTCGAGTACGGATCGTCGCGCTATCGTGGGCGGAAGACCGCCTGATGTCGATCGCGAGCGACCTGATTTACGATGTAGGTCTCCATCGCGGGGAAGACACCGCGATGTATCTCGCGCAGGGCTATCGTGTCGTCGCGTTTGAGGCGAGCACCGAGAACTGCGCTCACTGCCGCGAGCGGTTCGCCGGCGAGATTGTCTCAGGCCGTCTCACGATTGTCGAGGGCGCCATCACCGATGGCGACGCGGACACGGTCACGTTCTACACGCACCCTACGGTTTCGGTGTGGGGCACGATCGACCCGCAGTGGGCCGATCGAAACCGCGGACAGGGCGAAAGCGAACCCGTCACGGTCGCCGCCGTCGCCTTCTCGAGCTGGCTGGCGAAGACCGGCGTGCCGTTCTACATGAAGGTCGACATCGAGGGAGCCGACCGGTTTTGCTTCGAGGCGTTGCGCGCGTTCGATGACCGTCCGGCCTACGTTTCCCTCGAATCGACCAAGGCTCGGCGAAGCTGCCTCAAAGCCGAGTTCGACCTCTTGGAGGAACTCGGCTACAACCGGTTCGCAGTGGTGCAACAGGCGACGATTGGCGGCTCGACCCGCACTGCCACCACACGGAGCGGGCGGAGCATCTCGTACCACATGGAGGACGAGGCGTCAGGTTTGTTCGGTCGCGACCTCAAGAGGTGGGAGAGCCGTAATCGGGCGTTGCGCCGATACGAGGCGATCTTCGTGCTGTATCGGCTGCTCGGTGATGGCGGCGTCCGGCGTTACCGGCTTGGCACGCGCATCCTCGACCGACTCGAGGGGTTGTTACCGGTCACGTTGCCCGGCTGGTATGACACGCACGCCCAGCATGCCTCCGCGTCGTAGACGCGACGCGATCCCGGGTGCCGGGCAGCCTCGCGAGATGCGCTCTGTTGGTGTGGACGGGGTTGGGTTTGTCTGCGCACACATTCCCCTCAGCGCCGGGTAGCGCAAACGGATCGAAGAGATCGAGGTGGCGTGCATCACGGTATCCGAGCTGTGTCGATCAGGCGAGAGTGCTGCTCGCGATCATTCGTGACGACGTGCGTAAAACCGGACTGTGGCTCCGTCACGGCTTCCCGGTCACGTCGAAACTGTTCTCGGACGTGTTCGTCGCCGCCTGTCACTCAGCGCGAGCCTCGCGATCGACCGAGCGTGTGCGGTCTAGCGCGCGGCCATTTTATGTGCCAAAACGTCGCCATCTGCGCGCGCAGCTCTGTGCAGCCAGGCTGCGTGTTCGAGGGTTCCGGTGCGATCGATCGGCGAAGCGTGCATGATCGGGCCCGAGGTGATGCCGATAACGTCGTATCGCGCGACGCGTGCCGATGGTCGCACCCAGGACCGTGCCGACTATCTCCCTATCACGATCGGCTCGAGATGCTGGCTGAGCTCGGGCGACGCCCGGCGTCACGATCGAGCGCGTCGCGTCGCTGCTGCCCGCGACCAACGCCTGAGCTAGTGTTCAGCCGAGATGCGGGGCTGGCGTGAGGGTGCTCGTGAAGCCGTCCTGAAGTTGTTCCGAGCCGGCGGCTGTGATCTGCGGCAATTGCCTCGAGCGCTGCTGCAGGACTCCGCGGCCCGGCTTGCCCTCGACCTCGACCATCTGATTGCACTGCGCGTCATAGACAGCGCGGACATGTTCTTCGTCCAGATCGGCGCGTTCGATGGTCGCACCGGCGACCAGCTCCATGAGTGGGTCGTGCGCTACGGCTGGAGCGGGATCCTGGCGGAGCCGCATCCGCACCACTTCGCCAAGCTGCAACGTACGTACGCCGACAGTCCGAAACTGATCCTGCGAAACGTCGCCGTCAGTGACGTCCGAGCGACGAGAACGCTCTACTCGATCCGCGAGGGTGTCGCTGGTCTACCCGAATGGGCGCCGCAGGTCGCGTCGTTCGATCGCGCCGTTGTGGAGGCTCACCGGCTGCGAGGACCGCGCGGTGAGCCGGTGATCGAAGAGATCGAGGTGGAGTGCATCACGCTATCCGACCTGCTTGCGGACGTTGAGCGCATCGATCTGCTGCAGGTGGATACCGAGGGCTACGACGCAAGGATCATCCGCATGTTCGACTTCGAGCGCTTCCGGCCGGACATCGTGCGGTTTGAGAACAAGCACCTCAGCCGCGCGGACCACGACTCGGTCGTACGGCGGTTGCTGGGCTACGGGTATTCCGTTGCGGTGCCGGGCGAAGACACGATCGCGTGGAACATGCGCAGGCGACGGCAGGTGAAGCGCAGATCCGAGTAGCACGGTCTATCGCGCGCTCGCCGTTGCACCGCTCGGGCGTCCGGTGCCGTAACCGAGGTCGAGGTTGCCATGCGGGGGGTGCGGGCTGTCGTGCGGGGAGCGCTGGTCACGGCGAGGCGACGACATTTCCGCCGTCATGAGGCTGAGGGCCAATTACGATGATCGGGACAGCCTCGACCAAGGAACGAGCTATGCGTGGACGTGGTGCGATTTTGATCGCCGCTACCGTCTTCTCGAGTGGACTGATGGCAGCAGCCGCAGGTCGCGCAGACAGTCCGGCGCTGCCGACGGCAACAAACGGGGCTCCCGTTCAGCTGGTTGCTGCAGGCCTCGTGACCCCAACCTCGTTCGCCTTCGGCGATGGTGCCGTGTTCGAAGGGGACGGCGGCAACAGCGACGCGGCAGTCCCGAGCGACGGCGGAGTCTTTCTGCTCCGGGGCGGCACGGCAACAAAGATCCCGGGATCGCCGCAGTTCGTGGCCGGGTTGGCGTGGCATGACGGTGCGTTGTACATCAGCGGTGGCTCGATGACCGCTCCAAACACCGAAAAGTGGCAGCTGCTCAAATGGAGCAGCTGGAATGGCACCACGTTCGCTGAGCAGCACGCGATCTACACGGCGCCGGCGAAGTTCGACGGCTTCAACGGCATCGCGTTCGGCCCCGACGGACGGCTCTACGTTGGCGTCGACACGGGCCTTACCGACGGCAACGATCATGGCCCGCCAACAACGTCGGCCTACCTCTACGACATCCTCTCGATCTCACCGACCGGCAAGGGCCTCAAGGTGTTCGCAAGCGGTATTCGCCAGCCGTGGCAGTTGGTCTTCGCCAACGGCTCGGCCTCCCCGTTGGTCTCCGATCTCGGGCAGGACAAGGCAGCCAAGAATCCCCCGGACTTCCTGCTGAAGGTTCATCGCGGCGATGACTACGGCTTTCCCAAGTGCAACTGGACCGCGAAGAGCGCATGCAGCGCCTTTGCCAAGCCGCTCGTGAAGTTCGCTCCACACACGGACATCATGGGCCTGAAGATCATCGGCAGTGAGCTCTACATGACCTCGTTCCTCGGCCCCGACGCGCAGGGCGAGGGCGGCGAAGTCCTGTCGATGCCGCTGACGGGCGGCAAGGCAACACCTGTGGTGACGGGCTTCGTCGCTGCGGTCGTCGGACTGGGCGAGCATGACGGCTGGCTGTACATCGGCGAACTCAATGGCCAGGTCTACCGCGCGAAGCCGTAAGGCCAGTGATTCACGAGTCCCTGTCCGACCGGGGCGAGCTTCCGATCGGCTGAGCTACGCCGGCAACGGCAGGCCGGGCCTCAGCAGCGGCTCAGGGAAAGCGGCGAGCGCGTCGTTCCACCGCAGCGCGCCGGCTTGCGACACCTGCGTCGTGGCGCTGGCATGCCCCACCTGACCGTCCTCGGCGAGTAGCGCGACGACCAAGCTGGCGCCCTGGCCGTCGTGGCGCATGAGCGAGCGGCGCGCGGGGCTCGAAACGCACAGGACCAGCTCGATCCTCCACTCGGACGTGAGCGGTCCCGCGGACCGCTTCCCCGCGCCCTCACCCCGATCGTCCGACCGCCCCGACCGACCCCCGCAGTCCGACGCACCCGATGCACGCAACGCAGCCGACGCAGTTCACGCAGCCGACGCACGCCAAGCACCCGACACAGCCAAAGTTGGCGATGGCGGCCGCGACGGCGGCGCTACAGACGACGCCGGCGCTGAGGGCCACCCCGGCGCTGCCGGCAACGCCCGCGCTCGCACCCGTGCCCGCACTGCCGATCACGCCGGCGCTCGCGACGGTCCCGGCGCTGCCGATCACGCCTCGGCTGGCGAGCGTGCCGGCGCTACCGATCACTCCGCTGGCGGCGTTCTCGAGCGGCGACGTGCTCATGGCACCTCACTGTACGGGCGGAGGCGGTCCTCGAGCCGGCTGGATGATCGCGCGCGGTCGAGGCGGCCTACTGCACCACCTTCAGGATCGCGTGCATCCCGAGCTTCCAGTGCCCGGGTAGCGAGCACCAGAGGTGATAGGTCCCAGGCCGCAGGTAGACGACGGTGTTGTAGCGCTGGCCCGGACTGAGCAGTGGCTCGGCGATCACCGACGGCGAGGTTCCGCGGCGGAGGTCCAAGTCGTGCATGTCCATGCCGCCATCGATCTCCTGCAGGTTCACCGGCCCGGCCTTGACGACACCACGCGACAGCAGCAGGTGGTACTCGACCTGCGTGACCTGCAGGTAGGAGCTCGCCCGCTGCCGCGCCACCCGACGCGACTGCGACGCTCCGGCGTCGGTGACGATCGCCACGGCGAGCGTCAGGCTGAGAAACGTCGGCAGGATCGTTGCGCGCCAGCGCGGGCGCGCCGCGCTCACTGGACGACCGTCACCCGCGGCAGAGAGCTGGCGCCGGGGATGATCTGCGCGGCATCCTGTCCAAGCCACTGTTCGAGCACTGAGCAGTACAGGCTACGGAAGTCGGCGGTCTCGGTGAGGTTGCCGAGCGAGTCGAGGCCGCTGGCGAGGCCCTGCCACTCGCCGATCATCTTGCCGGCCGCGTTCTCGCCGATCACGAAGCCACAACCGGCGGCGCCGTGGTCGGTCCCGGCTGAGGCGTTCTCCTGGGGGCGACGACCGAACTCCGACCAGACAACCGTCAGCACACGATCGGCGAGACCGCGCGCCTCGAGGTCACGCTGGAAGGCGTAGAGGGTCTGCACCGCCTCGCCGAGCCCGGAGGTGAAGCTCGACGCCTGGCTCTCGTGCGTGTCGAAGACCGAGTCGGTCGTCACCGTCGCGCAGGTGATCGGTAGCCCGGCGGCGAGCATCTGCGCTACCGCCGCCATCCGTGCCGGGAACGAGTCGCCGGCGGTCGGGTAGCCGGCGGGCAATGCGGGCGCGGTGGCGTTCGGCGCCGGCTGGAAGGGCAGCAACTGCTCGCGCAGTGTGGTCGACATCACAGCGGCCTGGCCGGACTCCTTCAGTCCCACGTCGCCAGAGCGGACGCCCACCTCCCCGAGCGAGCGAAACGCGCCGTACATCAGATCCTGCGGCGGGCCCCAGACCCCCTCCGCATAGAACGAGTAGTCGCTTGGCAAGTCGATCGTCGCGACCGGAACCTTGGCCGTCGCCAAGGCCGGTTGCAGCGAGTCGTCGAGGCAGAGGCCCTGCAGCGGATTGTCCGCCGTGCCCACCACGTCGAGGTAGCGACCGAGCCAGCCGGTGAGGAGGTTCGCGTCCATCGCGCCAACCTCGTAGTAGTGGCGGCTCGTGAAATGCGACTGGTTCATCGGGTCCGTGTAGCCGATCGTCGGCAACGCGCTGACCTTTCCCTCGGCGTGAAGCGTTGCCAGCGGCGCGGCCTGTGGATGCCACTGCAAGCGCGGATCCTCGGTGAATGTCGGTCCGGCGCCTTCCGGAAGCCCGAGCACCTTGCGGTAGGTGCTGTAAAGCGGATCGCCGACTGGGCAAAGCACTGACATCGAGTCGATGCCGCCCTGGAGGTAGACGCTGACCAGCACGCGCCCGTTAGGCGTTGAGGCGGCATTTGCGATCCCGGCCTCGAACGCGGCCGTGTCGAGCAGCCGTCCGGCACCGTACACCGAGAGCAGCATCCCCGTCGCAGAGAGCATGAAACTGCGACGGTTGAGACCGGTCCCGGCGGGCATCGGCATACCCGGCTCGATCACCGGCAGACCACGGCCAGCCTGCGCTGCGCCGCGGCGCAGCAGCTGAGCGCGGTCGAAGTCGTTGCAGGAGCAGGTCGGTTGTCTCATGTCAGCTGGTCTGGTAATCGGGCGTCGCGACGACAAGCGCCCGCAAGGCGTTGAGCGTTAGCACCGGGTACTGTTCGCGCTCCCAGGACGCGCTTGCGGAGTCGACCGCCGCAGCCTGGGCGTAGGCAGCGAGGGCGTGGCGTCCGGGTGCGCTGATCGTCGGCTTGCCCCAGAAGTCGATCGCTTGCTTGGTCATCGCCTTCGGGTCGGCCTTGACTTTGACCTTGGACGGGTCGAGCGCGCGCTGCTGCCCGATCATCTCTGCGGTCAAGTTGAAGCGCGCGAGCCAGGTCCCGGTATTGAGCCATCGCGTGGCGTCCCAGCCGGAGACGTTCGGCGGGTAGAACGGCATCTGGCCGATCTGACTCGACTCCCATGCCCAGGCGTCTGTGTCGATGTAGCGGCCGATCCCCCGCAGCATCCCGGCGAGCTGCACGATCGGCGGCTTGACCATCCGCTGCCCGGCGTGGAGGGTCGGGTGCATCAGCATCGCCTCGACGAGCGGGCGGATCTGCTTTCCCGACGAGACGTATAGGTACTCGGCGGCCTTCGTGTCGCGCGCCGACAGCGGCTCCGCCGAGAAGTACGACCAGAGCTTCGTGACAAAGAACTTCGGGTGGTCGGGATGGTGCAGAACGAGCCGCAGACTGTCGCGCCAACTGAAATTCCCGTGATGCCCGTAGATGACCTTGACGCCATCGTCGTGGAGCGTCGCCTCGAAGCGGAAGTCGTCCGGCTGGCCGGTGTCGGCGTTCCAGGTGTATGTCCAACCGGTCAGCGCGCGGGCCTGCTCGCGCACGTCCATCTCGGTGTAGCCGTCGTCGACACCGAGCGTGAAGAGCTCCTGAAGCTCGCGGGCATAGTTCTCGTTCGGGTCCTGCTTGGTCGATCCGGCGAGCGAGAGATAGAGCTGCATCGCCGGATCGATCGTGATCGCGGTCAGCATCCGAGGAAAGCTGGACAGGCAGCGGTTTCGCATCGTCCAGTTCTGGTTGATCATCAGCCTTTGCGAGTTGACCTGCTCGTTACTCGTCGCAAACCAGTCGTGCCAGGTCAGAGTCATCCGCTCGATCAACTGAGCCCGCGAGCGGACCATCCTGTCGAGCCACCAGAGCACGTCGTTGCCCCAGACGTCGAACGGCTCGATCGGTTGGCCGTTCTCGAGCTGGGGTGCCGGTCCGACAAGGCGCTGATTCGACGGCCGCGTCAACGAGAGCACAGCGTGGCGCATGCCGTGTTTGGCCAGCGCTGCAGCCTCTCCCGGCTTCGGGCCGAATCCGGCGCGCCACAGCAGCCGCTCGGCCTGCTGCTCGCCAAACCGTCCCGTGTATTTAGGCAGCGGTCCGGGATCGGAGATCGCCTTCCCCCGCCGCTTTCGCCCCGAAGCGGTGCCAAGCATCATCTGATTCTTCGGCAACAACCGCTCCCGGCTATAGCGCACTAAGACATCAGGCCAGTTCGTCGAAGCTAGCACCGCCGGGACGCCGGGACGCCGGGCCGCGCAAAGCGTCGCGGCCGAGTCCGGACGGCGCTAGCTCGAGGCGTCCGGTGCCTGGAAGCGCGCGACGCTGAAGCCGAGCAGCAGAGGGATGTTGACCGCGAAGACGGCGAGCATCAGCGTCAGGATCAGGAGCTGGGTGCCGCGCGTGTGGTCGTAGATGAAGACGTATTCGAGCATCCCCGCGATCACGGCGTAGGCCAACAGCACCCAGCCGGCGACCTGGCGAAAAACGCGCCAGTTGAACTGCTCGATACGTGAGAGCAGGACGCCGTTGGCAGCCAGCAGCAGCACGGCAGCGATCAGCAGCGCGATCGTCGGTCCCTGGGGAACGTGGCGCGGGAGGTGCGAGGCGGTGTAGATACCGCCGATCACGATCAGCGCGAGCACGGCGATCGAGATCTGCTGCACCGGCGGCAGCTCCCGGTCTCCGGGCACGAGCTGCGCCTGCGCTTGGTGCGCCTCCATGCCTTAGCCCGCCGCGATGTGGGTCATGATCACGAGCGTCGCCACCTGCATCAGGCCGGTGATTCCCGCGGTGTAGATGAAGACCTTCATCAGCCGCTCGATCCGTGCGCCGTTCGGCTGCGGCTTGCGCAGCTCGAACAGGACCGCGATGTTCGCCGGCTCCAGCAGGCCGATGGCGATCGTCGCCATCACGCCGACGACGATGTAGGAGGCGACGAGCCAGCTGTGCTGCGGCGAGTTTGCGCTGAGGTTGCCGAGCGAGCGCGCAAGCTGGAAGCCCGCGCCGAGCGTCATCGTGACGAGCGTCGGCATTATCAGCAACATCTTCGGCATCAGCCGGGTCGAGAACTCGACCCGCGCGGGGATCGACATCGAGCCCATGATCGGCCCCAGCACGAGGCCGAGGAAGAGGTCGATCCCGGTCCACAGCCCGCCGCCGACGATGTGGTAGAAGTCGAGCGCCCAGAGGCTGTTGGTGGCGATCGCGACGATCATCCCGACTATCACGACTGCAACTATTGGCAGCCCCGCAAGCGGCACGATCTGGAAGTCGCGCAGCGGCTGCGCCCGCGCTGCTGGTGGAGCCTGAACCTGAACCGGCTCTGCGATGCTCGCCACGAAGGTCTCCTCCTCTCGGGATCGCCGCCCGACCGCGATTTCGCCCGAGAAGATAAACAACGCGGCGGATCCGTGGAAGCTCGCCGGCGACTTCTTAACATCGCGACGCAGGCCGGAGCCTTAGAACGGCCCTTGCCGGCTTCGCGGCGCGCGCTTCAGCGCCGTGGCAGAAAGACGCGCGACCCGTGGGCCGCGCGTCTCTCGTCCGGTCCCTCGATGGATCGGGATATGTGGCCCCGCGACGGGGGGCGGTCCGCGGGGTGTTTTTCCTCGTCCCGGCAATCAAAGCCGGAATGAGAGCTTGGATGCGCTAGGCGGGGCGAGCCGCCTGCCCGCGCTCGCGCGAGAAGCTTCGTGGCAGCGTCGCGCTGGTCTGCGCTGCGCGAGCCTGGTTTCTGATCGCCACCAGCGCGGTTATCGTCACGTTGGCGACGTGCTTGAGCAGCGCGTCCAGGCGACCCTGGACGGTCCCGCTGTGAGCGTGGCGCCGTCGTCCTTTCCGCGGTCGCTCAGTTGGCATCTAAGGGCTCGTGCTCCCCGGAATCCCCGGGTCGCTGCGGCTCCTCGGGCACGAGCGCTCGGGCGCGGCGCTCGCAATCGAAGATGAAGTGAACCAGGCGCTCGCGGTCGGCCGGTTTGATCGAGTAGAAGGTAACTGCCGGGTGACCGGAGCCGACCAGCCGCACCACCCGCGCGTAACCCTCGATCGGCTCCTCACCAGCCTCGAGACGCAGCCGAAAGCTGACGTGCTCGCCCGGGCGGAGCTGGTCGGGGCCGGACAGCAGTAGTCCGCCGCCGCTCAGATCAAGCGCGAATGTGTGGCTCACAACGCCATCGGCCTCGCGGGATACGCGAACCGGCCGCGAGACGCGAACGCGAACGAAGCGGCGACGCTGCTCGACCTCGATCACGTCGTGGACCGTGAAGCGCAGGCGGTCGGCCTCGCCCGGCGAGACCTCGCCTGCGAGCCGCGTTATGCCACGCGGCGAACTGCATTCGAGCACCAGTTCCTCGACCGCCGGGAAACTGAAGGACGCTGTCGCGGCCAGCACCGACAGTGTCAGCTCGCCGCCCGCCTGCGAGGCGACCTCGACCGCGACGTCGCGTCCGGGCCCGCGCAGCAGCCGGCCGAACGCGCCGGTCAGCGGCGGCAGCGAGTGCTCGGTGTGCGATGAGCGTTCGCCGCTCATCTCAGTAGGAGCCCCGGTCGTCCGCGGGCCGTTCGCCCGCGACGCTGGCGCCGCCGCTCGCCATCGGGATGCCTCCCTCTTGATCGATCAGATCGAACAGCTCGACGCCGGTGAGCACGCCCAGGTCATTGTCATCGTCATCTCGCAGGCGGATCTGCAGCGGTCGATCTGGCGTGTCCTCGAACGCCACCCTCCGGCCGGACGCCGCGAGCGAGTCCCAGGCGGAAGCAGCTGCGTCGATGTGCGCTGCAAGTTCCGGTCGCGGTGTCGCAGCTCCGTCGATGTTGGCGGTCACGGGGGTCCTTGTCTTGCTATTTGCACGCCCGCCGCGGTGCGCGCGAGGCGCCGCCGTGACGAGATTCACTTTGGGTGGCCAGCCGCCCGCCGGTCCTGGGGAAGTAATCGAACGCATCCACTCGCGCCTTGAACTGAGCTGGCCATTCGATTGGTGCGCGCCGCAGCGCCGACACGCAGCGCTCTGCGCGACCTGCCGGCCGCGTATAGGTGCATCGGGCGTTGCAGGCTTTAGCCGAGTGGACGAAACGCCGATACGCCGCAGTGTCGCGGGAGATCCGTGATCAGGTCCATCGGAAGGAGTGGCAATGAGCGCGCGACAGGGGCATCGCATCTCAGCTGAAGAGGCGCTCGCCTTGTGGACCGCGTACCGCGAGAGCGGCGACCGGCAGCTGCGTGACCGGCTCGTCCTGACGTTCGCGCCGATGGTCAAGTACATCGTCTACAAGAAGATTCGCGAGATCCCGGGGCGCTGTGACGTCGATGACTTCATCTCGTGCGGACTCGAGGCTTTGATTCGCTCGATCGACCGCTACGACCCCAGCAAGGGGGCGTCGCTCGAGCAGTTCGCTTGGACCCGGATCCACGGCGCCGTGCTCGACGAACTGCGCCGCCACGATTGGGCGCCGCGGTCGCTGCGCCGGCGCGAGCGCGACATCTCTCAGGCTCGCGAACGCTTCATCGGCTTGCACAGCCGGCGTCCGACGCGTGAGGAGCTTGCCGATATGGTCGGCCTGACGCCGGAGCAGCTGCGTGCTCAGCTCGACGACATCGCAGTGGCCGACGTCGGCTCGCTGAACGCTCTCGTCCTTGGCAGCGAGGACGGCGCGCTCGAGCGCATCGACCTGCTCGCGAGCAGCGATCGCGAAGCTGACCCGGTGCACGCAAGCGCACTCAGTGAGGCGAAGGAGCGCTTCCGTGAAGCCTTCCAGCGCCTGCCCGAGCGCGAACGCCGCGTCGCGGTCCTGCTCTACGTCGAGAACCTCACGCTGCGCGAGATTGGTGAGGTGCTGGGCGTCTCCGAGAGTCGCGTCTGCCAGATCCACGGTCAGCTGCGGCGCACGCTGCGGGCGACGCTCGACAAGGACGCGTCGCTCTTCTCAGAGGTCGCCTGAGAGGCACGGCGATACTCGCCGCTGCGCCGCTGCACGCAGGCCGGCAGCATCGTGAGAAGCCGTGTCCTGCTCGCGATCGCCTCAGCGGTCTATATTCGAGCCGGCGAAGAGCAGCCGACCCGGTACGAGCGTGTCCTCGTCGGTGAGGTACGCCGAGCAGGTACGGTGATAGCCGTCGGCGATCTGCAGGACGACGTCGTCGAGCAGGCAGATCAGCAGGATCGGCGAAAGTGCGACGCCGTGCTTGATGTGGTCGAGCTTCTCCGCGACCTCGCTGCTCCTGCCCTTGGTCAGCAGCGGCAGGTGTGCGGCGCGGAGGATGTCCTTCGCGCGCCAGAAGCCCTTGGGTGCCTCCGAGAGCCGCTTCATCACCGCGGGCAGCGCCGATTCCGGCACGAGCAGTGAGAGGTAGCTGCGCGCCGCGGCGTAGTCCTTTTCCGCAGGCTCCTTCAGCCATTCGATCTTCGCCGGCACGCGGGTCGCCGTCACCTCAGCCTCCCGCGACCGCCGGCAGGATCGTCAGCTCGCTGCCGTCCGCGACGGGTGTCTCGAGACCCTCGAGAAAGCGGATGTCCTCGGCGCCGACGAAGACGTTGACGAAGCGCCGCAGCGATCCGCCCTCGTCCGAGATCCGATCGCGCAGCTCGCCGAAGCGCTCAAACAGCGCGTCGAGCACCTCAGCGACGGTCGCGCCTTCGACAAGAACCCGGCTCTCGCCCTCGGTTGCCGAACGCAGCGTGACCGGGATCTTGACGGCGACCGTCATCAGGCCAGCGCCTGCACGATCAGCGGCTCGTGCGCCGCCGCTGCCTCGAAGGAGTCGAGCGTCGGGTCGATCTGGCGCTGCGCGAAGCTGCCGCGCACCGCGTCGAGCGTCTTCAGGCCGTCACCGGTGATCACGAGCACGACGCGCTCGTCGGGATCGATGTCACCGCGCTCGGCAAGCTTCTTCAGCACCGCCGTCGTGACGCCGCCAGCGGTCTCGGTGAAGATCCCGGTGGTCTGCGCGAGCAAGACGATCCCGTCGCGGATCTCATCGTCGCTGACTGCATCGATCGCGCCATCGGTCCGGCGCGCAAGATCGAGAGCGTAGGGGCCGTCAGCGGGGTTGCCGATCGCGAGCGACTTGGCGATCGTGTTCGGCTTGACCGGCTGGCAGAAGTCCGCGCCGGCTTCGAACGCGGTCGCGACCGGGGAGCAGCCCGTCGCCTGAGCTCCGTTCATTACCGGCAGGCGACCTTCGAGCAGACCGATGTCGAGCCACTCCTCGAAGCCGCGCGCGATCTTCGTAAACAGCGAGCCGGAGGCGATCGGAGCGACAATGCGATCCGGCAGTTCCCAGTCGAGCTGCTCGGCGATCTCGAACGCGAGNNCGGTTGACGTCGTCGTAGTTGCCGCGAACCTCGACGAGGTTCGTGCCGTAGACGCCCGTCGCAAGGATCTTCTGCTCTTCAAGATCGGCCGGAACGAATACGTACGACGGCAGACCGATGGCAGCCGCCTGCGCCGCGACCGCGTTGCCCAGATTGCCCGTCGAGGCACAGGCAAGCGTGGCGAAACCGAGCTCGCGCGCGCGCGCCGAGGCCACCGCGACGACGCGGTCCTTGAACGAGTGCGTTGGGTTCGCGGCGTCGTTCTTGACGTAGACGTTGCGCAGCCCGAGCGCTTGACCAAGCCGATCGGCGCGCACCAGCGGCGTCCAGCCGACCGGCAGGCCGGCCAGCGGTATCGCGCGGTTGCCGGATCCCGGTGGTGGACCGGCCAGCGGCAGGAAATCGGCGTAACGCCAGATGTCCTCCCGTCCCGCCTGGATCCGCCGGCGCAGCGCGGAGCGTTCACCCAGGCGGCTGTGGTTATAGGCGACCTCCAGTGGCCCGAAGCAGCGCTCGCACACATACAACGCCTCGAGCGGGTATTCGCTCCCACATTCCTTGCACTTCAGCTTCTCTGCCGCCATAAAAAAACCTCCGCCGGTCCTGTGGCGAAGGCTCCATTGGGGAAAGCCCCAGCCACATCTCCCAGGCTTTTATTGGAGCCTGATGGAATTGGCACCGTTTGCCGCTTGCGCGGCATGGTTGCCGGGGTTTCATAGGGCCAGTCCCTCCACCCCTCTGGATGCGTCCAGCTATGTCCAACGAAGTATAGGCACGACCCGCAGCGGATTCAACAACCCTCGCTGGAATAGGCTGGACGCGTGAGCGCGCGCCCCAGCGAGGCCATCGGCTCGCTCGAGGCGATCGACTCCTCGGCGCGAAGGCGCGCACTCATAATCATCAATCCCTACGCGACGACCGTCTCCGATCGCCTGCGCAACCTGGTCGTCTCGGCGCTTGCCTCGCGCTACGACATCGAGGCCGTCGAGACGCGCGCCCGCGGCCACGCGACGGAGCTGGTCGCGCCCGCCGCCGAGGGCGAGTACGACTTGGTCGTCGTGTTCGGCGGCGATGGTACGGTCAACGAGGTCGCAAACGGGCTCGCCGGATCGCAGACGCCGCTGACGCCGCTTCCCGGTGGATCGGCGAACGTTTTCTGCAAGCTGCTCGGAATCCCCTCGGAGATCGTCGACGCGACCGCGCACCTGCTCGCGCTCGCCGACCGCTGGCAACCACGGAAGGTGGATCTGGGCAGCGTCGCCGGCCGCCACTACACGTTCAGCGCCGGCGTCGGGATCGACGCGAGCGTCGTGCGCCAAGTCGACGCATACCCCTCGCTCAAGCGCCGCTTCGGCCCCAGCTTCTTCCTCGCAAGTGCACTGTGGACGTTCAACCGCCACTACCTCCGGGGCCCGCCACGGCTGCGCGTCAAGGTCGCGGGCCGCACGCTCGAGGGGATCACCGCGATCGTTCAAAACGCCGAGCACTACACCTACTTCAATGACCGCCCGATCGACATGGCCGACGGTGCGACGCTCTCCAGCGGCACGCTCGCGGGCCTCGTCCTGCGCCGTGGAGCGCTGCGCGACGTGCCGTCGCTGCTGCTGCGCGGCGTCGCCGGCTCGGGCCGTGTGGCCGCACACCACCAGGTCGCGACATTCACGGCGAGCGAGTCGGTCGTGATCGCGAGCGTCGACGGGCGGCCGCTGCCGCTACAGCTCGACGGCGACTACATCGCGAACCTCGCGGAGGCTCACTTCACGATCCGGCCGGGCGCGTTGCGCGTGCTCGCCTAACTCGCCGGAGCTCGTCAGACGGCCTATCCCCCACCCGGCGTGACGCGGAATGCGTCGAACACCGAGTCGATGTTGCGCAGGCGCTGGATCGTCGCCTTCAGCGCCTGCGTATCGGCGCACTCGACGACGAAGCGATTGCGGATCATCGGCGGATTTGCAGTGCATTGCGCCTCGACGATGTTCATGCCGGCCTCGGAGAAGGTGCGTGAGAGGTCCTCGAGCAGGCGGTGGCGGTCCCAGCCGTCGATCTGGATCTCGACCTTGAAGCCGGTCGTCAGCTCGCCGTCCCAGGCGACTGGGGTGAAGCGGTCGGGGTCGCGTCGCAGCGCGCGCACGTTGGGGCAATCCTCGCGGTGGATCGTGATGCCGCGGCCGAGCGAGATGTAGCCGACGATGTCATCGCCGGGCGCCGGGCGACAGCACTTGGCGAGGCGCAGCATCACGTCGCTGACACCCTCGACGCGGATCCCGAACTCGCTCGAGGAGTTGGTCGGGCGGCGGCGCTCGCGACGCGTGGAGACGATCGCGCTCGCGCTCTGCTCCTCCTCGGCCGCCTCACCGCGCTTCAACCGCGTGAGGATCTTTGCGACGACGGTCTTCGGCGTGATCTTCGCTGCGCCGAGGGCGACGTAGAAGTCCTCAGCCCTGCGGAAGCCCATCTCGCGAATCACGTCGGCAAGCAGCGCCGAGCCGGTGATCCGCTGCCCCGGCAGGCCCTGCTTGCGCAGCGCCTCCTGCAGCGCCTCACGGCCCGAGTGCTCGGTGTCCTGACGCGACTCGGCTTTGAACCACTGCTTGATCTTGTTGCGCGCCCGCGTCGTCTTGACGACGGCGAGCCAGTCGCGCGACGGCCCGCGCTCACGCTTGGAGGTCAGGACCTCGACGATGTCGCCGGAGCGCAGCTCGTAGTGCAGCGGCACGATCTTGCCGTTGACCTTCGCGCCGACACAGCGGTGGCCGACATCCGTGTGAACCTCGTATGCGAAGTCGAGCGGCGTCGCTCCCGCCGCCAGTGACTTGACCTCGCCCTTCGGCGTGAAGACGTAGACCTCGTCCTCGAAGAGGTCGACACGGAGCGTCTCCATGAACTCCTTGGGATCGCTCGTCTCGCTTTGCCAGTCGACCATCGAGCGCAGCCACTTGAGCTTCTCTACGTCATCTGACCAGGCGGCCTTGCCGCCCTTCGCGGCCTCGGCCGAGCGCTTGTACATCCAGTGCGCGGCGACGCCGTACTCGGCCATCGTGTGCATCTCGCGGGTGCGGATCTGGATCTCTAGCGGCTGTCCCTCAGGTCCGATCACCGTCGTGTGCAGCGACTGGTACATGTTGAACTTCGGCATTGCGATGAAGTCCTTGAAGCGACCCGGGAGCGGCTTCCACAGAGAGTGGATGACGCCGACCGCGCCGTAGCAGTCCTTCACGTTCGCGACGACGACGCGCATCGCCGTGAGGTCGTAGATCTCGTTGAACTCGCGGTCCTTGCGCGTCATCTTCGAGTAGATCGAGAAGAAGTGCTTGGCGCGGCCCGAGATCAGCACGGAGATCCCGACCGCCTCGAGCTCCTCCTCGAGGTAGGAGCCGGCGGTCGCCACATAGCGCTCGCGCTCCTCGCGCTGCTGCGCGACGAGGCCCTTGATCTCGGCGTACTTGCGCGGGTGCAGCACCGCAAACGAAAGATCCTCGAGCTCCCACTTGATCGCGTGGATACCAAGGCGATGGGCGATCGGCGCGTAGATCTCGAGCGTCTCGCGCGCCTTCTCGAGCTGCTTCTGCTTCGGCAGCGCACCGAGCGTGCGCATGTTGTGGAGGCGATCGGCAAGCTTGATCAAGACGACGCGCACGTCGCTCGCCATCGCGACGATCATCTTGCGGTAGTTCTCGGCCTGCGCCTCGTCGCGCGATGAGAACGTGATCCCGGTCAGCTTGGTCACGCCGTCGACGAGGCTCGCAACCTCGACGCCAAAGCGCTCCTCCACCTCGTCGAGCGAAGCCGTCGTGTCCTCGACGGTGTCGTGGAGCAGGGCCGCGCAGAGCGTCTCGGTGTCGAGCAGCATGCCGGCGCAGATCAAGGCGACGCCGACCGGATGGACGATGAACTCCTCACCCGAGCGGCGGCGCTGGTCAGCGTGGTGCTCGCAGGCGAAGACGAATGCCGCCTCAACGCGCTCACGATCGATCTCAACGAGCGAGTCCTCGCCGTGCTCCTCGACGATCGCGAAGAGATCGCCCAGCAGGCGCCGCTCGTACTCGGTCAGCGCGTCGGGGGCGGTCGGCAGACGCACGGCAGCCTCACGCCGGACGAGCGGCGCGCGGCGGCGACCGCGGCTCTCCACCGGGTCTACGCCACCTGCTCCTTGCTGGGTTCGAGGTATCTCAGTCCGTCCTGGAGTCGCTGCTGGTAGAGGAGGTATGCGGGCGACTGGTCCAGCGCCACGCGGCCCGTGCCGCTGAGGCGCACCGAACGGTGCTCGCGGTCGAGGACGACGAGGTCCAGCTCGGTGAGAACCCGGAGCATCCGGCCGGCCAGTTCGGCCGATCGCGCCGATTCCCCACGCAGGGCCGCCTCAAGCTCCTCCCCCGCCACTTCGCCCCGGTCGCGCAGCTTCCGGTAGCAGTCGGCGAGCGAGTCGCGGAGCTGATGCTCCCGTCCGTGTATGTGTAGAGCAAAGCGTAGCTCAGGCTCTCCCCACGCGAGATGGCAGAAACCGCTCGCACCGGCTTGCGTAAGCGCGAGCTGCGCCTCCCGAACCGGAGGATCGAGAAGAACGACGTGCGGATAGGCATCCGCGAGAGCGCGGTCGCGCTCAAGAGCTGAGTAGGAGCACAGGTCGAAGCCGCCGACACGCCCGCGGAGGTGCTCGGCTCGCTCGATCGCAGAAGCGCAGACCACGAGCACTCGCTCCTCGCCGCTCACCAGTTCTGTGATGGTCGCAGCGATCCCCCGACCGCGGCGGTCGCGCAAGAGCCTCAGCGGACCCTCGCGCGGCCGCTCATCGGCGGCCGGATCGCAATCGAGCTCGGCAAACGCTCGCCCGAGGTAATTGTCGGGCTCGCCGACGATCGTCACGGGCGGCGGATCGGAAGGCGCAAGCGCGCGCAGAACAAGGCGCGGCTCGACCACGCCCTGCCACTCGTTCCGCTCGAGCCGGAATGCAGCGTCGACAGGCACGCCCGGCTTGACCGGCAGGCGCGCGCCGCTGCCAAACGCGACAGCCGGGGCGCGCGCTCGCCCCGAGCTGACGCTGAAGCGCGCGTGATCCGCCCGTCCCTCGCCGCCGAAACCCGTCGGCTCGCTCAGCGTCGCTGCCGAGAGCAGCAGCGAGACAGCCGGATTGGCGGCGCCGAACGGCGCCAGCTCGGCCAACTCCTCGACAAGGCCCAGGCCGATGTCCTCACCGTCGGCGAACGCATCAACCCGCTCCCGCGCGATCAGATCGGCCGGCGTGAGCACGGAGGCGGCGTAGGCGACAAACGCGCTACGGAAGGCGTCGACGCGTTCGGGCGCGAGCTGTAGCCCGGCGGCAGCGCGGTGGCCGCCGTGGCTGATCAGCTCGGCACTCGTGGCGTCAAGCCCGCCGAGAAGGTCGAATGCGGGAATCGAGCGCGCGGAGCCGACGGCCGCGGATGCCGGGCTTCCCGGCAATGCGATGAGGACCGCGGGGCGGTGATGGCGCTCGGCGATTCGCGCAGCGACGATGCCGATGACGCCCGGATGCCAGCCCTCGCCGGCGAGCACGTAGGCAGCAGCCGGACCGCTCGTGGCGACCTGCGCCTCAGCCTCGAAGCGGATCCGCGTCTCGACGTGGCGGCGTTCGGAGTTGAGGTGATCGAGCTCGTCGGCCAGCGCAGCCGCGCGCTCGGGATCCTCCGTCAGCAGCAGCTCGAGCGCGCAGTCCGGACGTTGGAGGCGTCCCGCAGCGTTGAGCCGCGGGGCGAGGCGAAACGCGAGTGCTCGCTCATCCAACCGCAGCGGATCGACCTGGGCGACCCGCAACAACGCGCGCAGACCGGGCCGGGCGGTCGACGCGAGTGCGCGCAGACCGGCGCGGACGAGGCGGCGGTTCTCGCCGACCAGCGGCACCACATCGGCAACCGTCGCGATCGCGACGAGCTCGAGCTCTTCCGGCCGCTCGCGCTCGTCCAGCCCGGCGGCGGCCCGCAGCGCCTGCGCGAGCTTCGCGGCGACCGCCGTGGCGCAGAGGTGGACGCAGGGATAGGCACACAGAGCCGGATGCACGATCGGCGCGTCGGGCAGCAACCCATCGGCGCGCGGCGCGTGGTGGTCGCTGACGAGGACGTCCATGCCGGCGGCCCGCGCGGCGGCCACCTGCTCGACCGCCGTGATCGCACAGTCGGCGGTTATCAGCAGCTTCGTGCCCCGCGAGACGAGACGCTCGACGTTAGCCGCCGCGAGCCCGTAGCCGTCGCTGGTGCGATCCGGCAAGTACCAGTCGACGTCGGCGCCGAGCGAGCGGAGCGCACTGACGAGGATCGCCGTCGAGCAGACGCCGTCGCAGTCGTAGTCGCCGTGCACGGTGATGACCGAGCCCGCTCCGATATGGCCGAGAACGAGCTCGACCGCTGAACCGATATCACGGAACGCCCGTGGCGAGTAGGCCTCGTCAGCCGCGAGAAACGCGCGCGCGGCGTCGGCGTCGGCTAGCCCGCGGCGGCAGAGCACCTGCGCCAGGACATGGCTCACCCCAAGGTCGCGCTGGAGTGCGACGACATCGGAAAATGCGACTGGCTTGATCTCGAATACGACCGGGGATGAATCGCGCTGGGGCATTACACCAGCACTATGGGGGGAACGGGTGACAGAACGATGTGGGGTCGACCTCGTCGCGTTGTGGGGTCGACCTCGTCGCGTTGTGGCCGCGTGACCTGGCGCGGTGGCGTTCGCTCCTCGTCGACGGCCCGCGGACGTGGTGCCGGGTTGGCGCGGGGTGTTTATTCGGGGCCTGGTACTGGTGCGCCTCGCTTCTTGGGGCGGGACGCTTGGAGGCGCTTGGCAGCGCTAACCGGTGCGGCGTTGCTCGGTTTGGGCTCCGATGACGTAGGCGATGGCCATGCCGATCAGGGCGCCGGGGACCGCGTAGAGGACGGTTGAGACGTGGGTGCTGTGGAGGCCTGGGACTGCGAGGCCGTGGTGCTGGGTCGCGAAGATCACGAGGCCGGCGATCACCGCGCCGGCGATCGAGGCCAGCAGCGCGCCGACGATCCCGCCCCAGAAACGATCGGGGACCCAGATCGCGTAGTGCCAGATCGCGAGGCCCATCATCACCCAGGCGAGCATGCCCATTAGTGGTTCTCCCTCGGACGGGGGGCACGGAACGACGGGCGCGCGGTGGACATCTAGCGATTCCTCCCGTGACGGCGGTTTCGCCCACGCGACTTCGACGCGCCGAGCGGGCGCTGGCTGCGCTGATCCTTGGGCATCACGACGTCTTCGGGGCGCGCGTCGGCAGTCGGATCGAGCTCTGGCTCCGGCTCGGGTACGAGCGTCTGCGCCCCGGGACGGTCGGCGTGCAGGTCGCGAACGAGCGAGCTCCATTCGGAGCGGGAGACGCCGCCGCCCGGCAGCTGCGGCTCGGTGAGGCGCCCGCCGCGGCGGCGTGACTTCTCGTCGTTGGTCTCGGTCTCGCGCGCTTCCGCGCCCGATGTCGCGTAGGCCGGCACGACGCCGCCGTGCGCTGCGGCGATCCGCGCGCGGCGACGGCGGTAGACCTGCTCGCGCTCCTTCCAGTGCGTCAGGACCGGTGAGGCGATGAAGATCGATGAGTAGGCGCCGGAGGCGACGCCGACGAGCAGCGCGAACGCGAAGTCCTTGAGCGTGCTGCCGCCGAACAGCAGCAGCGCGACGACGGGCAGCAGCGTGCAGAAGCTCGTTGCCAGGGATCTCGTCAGCACCTCTGACATGGAGCGGTTGACGACCTGCGAGAACGCGGCGTTCTGCATTCGCTTGACGTTCTCTCGCACCCTGTCGAAGACGATGATCGTGTCGTAGATCGAGTAGCCGAGGATGGTTAAGAGCGCCGCCACGGTCGAATCGGTCACCTGCCGTCCGGTCAGCGCGTACACCCCGGCGGTGATCAGCAGGTCGTGGGCCAACGCGATCAGCACCGGCACCGCGTACTTCCACTCGAAGCGCAGCGCGATGTAGGCGGCGATGGCGAGCAGCGATGCGATGATCGCGACGATCGCCGAGTTGGCAACCGTCTTGCCAAAGCTCGGGCCGACCGACTCCGAGCTGAAGGCGCCCGCCTTGACCCCGAACGCGTGGTCCAGCGCATACCAGACGGTGCCCGGCGAATACTGCGAACCGATCTGGGCGGGCGTCAGCGTCTTGACGGAGATCTGGAAGCTGTTCGACAGGGGCACCGTTTTCGAGCCGCTGCCGAAGGTCTTCGCACTGACCTGCTGGACGACCGGGTTTTGCAGCGCCAACTTGAGCTTCTTGCCCGGGAGCGAAGCGAGCACCTTGTCGACCTGACTGACGCTGGCGCGGTGCACAAACGTCGTCTGGATCTGGGTGCCCGAGACGAAGTCGATGCCGAGATCGATCCCCTTGGCGCCGATCGCGATCGCCCCGACGGCAAGAATCGTGCCCGACAGCGTGAAGAACCAGCGCGACTTACCCATGAAGTCAAAGCGCCAGGCATGGCTGTTCTTGCGCACACCGATCGCCGACGGGCGAGCGACGAACCGTGTCGAGCCCATCGTGCTGAGGATCGCGCGGGTCGCCGCCACTGCGGTGAGCAGCGAGACGATCACGCCGATGCCGAGCGTGAAGGCGAAGCCCTTGACGTCGGACTGCGAGAGCATGAAGAGGATGAACGCGGCCATGAAGGTCACCGCGTTGGCGTCGACGATCGCCGCGAAGCCGCGCTTGTAGCCGGCGGCGATCGCGTTCGCCGGTGAGCGGCCGGCGCGCGACTCCTCCTTGACGCGCTCGAAGATCACGACGTTTGCGTCCGCCGCGACCCCGATCGTCAGGATCAGGCCGGCGATGCCAGGCAGCGTCAGCGTGATCGGGACCAGCTTGATCAGCGCGTAGTAATAGATCGCGTAGATCGCCAGGGCCGAGACCGCGATCAGGCCGAGGACGCGGTAGAAGAGCAGCAGGAACAGCGCGACAATCAGCAGTCCGGCCGCGCCCGCGAGGAGCCCCTGGTTGAGCGCCTGGTGGCCGAGCGTCGCACCGACCTGCTGGCTCGAGATGACCGCGAGGTTGATCGGCAGCGCGCCGCTCGCGAGCAGGTTCGCGAGCTTCTGGGCGCTCGAGATCGTGAAGTTACCCGAGATCTCACTCCCCTGGCTCGCGTCCGTGATCCCGTTCGGGTACTGCGTGAAATCGATGTAGGGGATCGTGATCAGACGCTGGTCGAGCGTGATCGCGAAGTGCTGGAAGTTGTTGTTGCCGCCGATCGTGTTCTGCTCGCCGCGCTGGGCGATCGTGTTGGTGACGTTCTCGAAGGCCTTGACCGCCGGCCCTTTGAAGCCGAACGCCACGACGACCTCGCTGGTCGTCGGGTCCTGTTGCTCGACCGGGTTCGTTACGTCCTTGCCGGAGATCTGGGCGTCGTCGCGCAGGACGTAATAGAAGTTGTAGTTGACGTTGGCGTTGCCGTTCGGCGTGAGCGCCTGGCGAACGACGGTTCCGGGCTTGACGTAGACGAGTCGCGCGTCGGCCGGAAGCTTCTTGCCCGCCTGCGCGATGTCGAGCTCGAGGAAGCCCTTCGCCTGCGCCCGCGTCGGTGCCGTCTCGCCCTTCGGCGTGACGACCGTCTGCGTGGCGGGGTCGACGTAGTAATAGGTCCCGTTCGGCGCCGACTCGAGCTTGAAATGCCGAGTCGGCTGCTTTGCCGCGCGGATCACCGCGGCGTACTCGGTGAGCGCGTTGGTCGCGGTGCCCGGGCTACCACCGGCGTCCCCGGCGGCGTCGTTGTCGCCGCTGACCGAGAAGCCGTTCGGTCCCGCGGGCTGGCCGTTCGGGCCGATGACGTTCGCTTCCCAGTCGTAGAAGTAGAGCTGTGCGGTCGTCCCGACCTCGTCCTCGGCCTGCGCCACGTTCTTGACGCCGGCGAGACTGACGTCGATCTCGTTGTTGCCGGCGCTCGTCACGGTCGCGTTGCTCACGCCGAGCTGGTTGACCCGCGACTGGATGATGTTGATCGCCTGGCTGATCGTCGCCGCATCGACCTTTGACTTGCCGCTCGCGCGGCCCTGGAAGATCAGCTCGACGCCGCCCTTGAGGTCGAGCCCGAGCTGCGTCTTGCGCGGCTTGCTGACGCCCGGAATACCGAACGAGACGAGCAGCGAGATGATGATCAACCCGGCGACGAGCGACAGCACGAGCGCGTTGCGCCTGCGGTCACTCATCGGCTTGCGCTCGCGCGATCGCGCATCTGGGCGTTGTCACGGTAAGAACCGTTTTCAAAATCAGTCTCCGTCCGAGGCGGTTCAGAACCACCACATCCGGGGCACAGGCAAGCTGGGCAACACACGGTGCGCCAGCAGCTGGTCAGGGCTATCGGCAAGGTAAACGGTGGCGATCCAGCGCCGGTGCTGGGCCGAATCCGGACGTGCAAATCATTTTGAAAGAGGTTCTAACACCTTGCTGACGGATCGGGGCTCAGCGGGACGGCGTGAGCACGAGCAGCAGTCCCCCGTCATCATCGTAGGCCGGGAAGAGGTCGGCTGTCGCGGTAGCCGAGCGCTCGCTCTCGGTACGGAGCGTCGCCGGCTTGCCGAGGGCCCGTACGCCCCACTCCAGCACGGTCTGCACGTGATCCACGCCGTTCTCGAAGCTGAGGCCGAGCGCTTGCGAGATCGGCTGTCCGACGACCTCCTCCTCCTCATACCCGGTCAGCTCGAACGATCCGCGGCCGCAGCCGATCACCCGGCCCTCCTTGTCGGCGACGAAGAACGCGGCGTCGGGCGCCGGATAGTAGTCGTCGAGCAGCTCGAACAGGAACGAGAAGCCGCAGTGCGAGCAGCCGCGCTCGTCGCGACGGAACGCCTCGTAGCGGTCGGATGCGATCGAACGCTCGCCGCAGTTGGGGCAGATGAACGGATGGGTCATGAGGGGACGAAGCCTACAGAGGCAACCTCAAGGACCACTTTAGGTACGGGGAGCCGCGCCGGCTTCAGAACAGTGCCGGGAGCGCCTCGGGCGGCGCGATCCCGAGATGGCCGTAGGCGTGTGCCGTCGCCGAGCGACCGCGAGGCGTTCGCTTGAGCATCCCGAGCTGGAGCAGGTAAGGCTCGTACACGTCCTCGATCGTGTCGGCCTCCTCGCCGACCGCCGCGGCGAGCGTCGACAGACCGACCGGCCCGCCGGCGAACTTCTGACAGATCACGCGCAGGATCTCGCGGTCGAGCCGGTCGAGCCCGATCGCGTCGACCTCGAGCAGTGCGAGCGCCGCCTCGGCCGCATCGGCGCTGACCGTCCCGTCGCCGCGCACCTCGGCGTAATCGCGGGCCCGCTTGAGCAGCCGATTGGCGACGCGCGGCGTGCCGCGGCTGCGGCTCGCGATCGCCATCGCGCCGGCGTCATCGAGCTCGACCGCAAGGATCCGCGCGGCGCGGGCGACGATCGCCGCGAGCTCCTCAAGCGTGTAGGGGTCGAGCCGCGCCTGGATGCCGAAGCGGTCGCGGAGCGGCGTCGTGAGCAGCCCGGAGCGGGTCGTCGCGCCGATCAGCGTAAACGGCGGCAGCTCGAGCAGGACGACCCGGGCACCCGCGCCCTGCCCGACCGTGATCGGTAGGCGGTGATCCTCCATCGCCGGGTAGAAGGTCTCTTCGAGCGCCCGCGGCAGGCGGTGGATCTCATCGACGAAGAACACGCTGCGCGGCTCGAGCGAGCTCAGGAACGCGGCGATGTCGCCCTTGCGCTCGAGCGCCGGTCCCGCCGTCTGGACGAACGCGACGCCCAGCTCGGCGGCGACGATCTGCGCCAGCGAGGTCTTGCCGAGACCGGGCGGCCCCGCGAGCAGCACGTGGTCGAGCGAGTCGCCGCGCGCGTTCGACGCCTCGATCGCGACGGCGAGCTGCTCCTTGAGCTGCGTCTGCCCGACGAACTCGTCCAGCCGCCGCGGCCGCAGCGTGATCTCGAACTCGTCCTCGGCTGCCAGGTACGGCGTCTGGATGCGCTCACCGGCGGTCCCGCGAGGGTCGACATCAGGCGCTTCCGTGTTCCGTGCGGGGGCGCTCATCGATTGGCTCGCTCGCGCGATGCCCGGAGCGCGGAGCCGATCAGTTCTTCGACGCTCTCGCCCTCGCTCGTGGCAAGCAGCGCCTCGGCCTCGGCGAGCGAAAAGCCAAGCTCGACGAGACCCTCGCGAGCCAGCGCGAGCGGCGAGTCGCCCCGCCGCACGACGATCCCGTCGCCGAGCGCCTCGCCGGCCTTCTCGCGCAGCTCGACGATGATCCGCTCCGCCGTCCGCTTGCCGACGCCGGGAACGGCCAGGAAGCGCGCGCTGTCGCCGAGCGCGATCGCGCTGTGGAGCTCGGCCACGGTGCCGCCGCCGAGCACCGCGAGCGCGACCTTCGGGCCCACCGCCTGCACGCCCAGCAGCATCAGGAAGAGCTCACGCTCCTCCTCGCTGGCAAACCCGTAGAGCTGGAGTGCGTCGTCGCGCACGATCAGGTGCGTGTGCAGCGTGGCCTCGCGTCCGACGGGCGGGACCGCGCTCAGCGTCTGCACCGATATGGCGAGGCGGTAGCCGACCCCGGCGCACATCACGACCACGCTGTCGCCCTGGCGCGACGCGACCTCCCCGCGTACCAGGGCGATCATCGCCCAGCTCCCGCGAGCGCCGCGGCAAGCGGCGCGTGGTTGCAGTGGCAGATCGCGACCGCGAGCGCGTCGGCCGCGTGATCTTGATCCGGCTCGGTCGGCAGGCTGAGCAGCGTCTTGACCATCCACGACACCTGTGTCTTGGGCGCGCGGCCGCTACCGCAGACCGCCGCCTTGACCTGCTGGGGCGTGTAGCCGAAGCAGTCGATCCCGCTCTGGCCGGCGGCGAGCATCGCGACGCCGCGCGCCTGGCCGACCGCGAACGCGCTGCGGGCGTTCGCGCCGAAGTAGAGGTCCTCCAGCGCCATCGCGTCGGGCGCGTGGACATCGACGAGCTCGGCGAGTGCCGCATGCAGCTCGGCGAGGCGCAGCTCGGCGCTGACGCCGGCAGCCGTCTCGATCACGCCGCCGTCGAGCGCAACGAGCCGGCCACCGCGTCGTGCGACAACGCCGTAGCCGGTGTTTGCGAGCCCCGGGTCGATTCCCAGCACGATCATCTGTTCGCTCGTGATTCTCCGTGGCGGCCCGGACGCCTGCGCAGGCGCCGTCTCGGATGCGGGCTCACAGGCCACGGGATCCCGGTGCAGTCGCCCAGCTTGCGGCGCCCCTCGCTCGCCTTTAGTTGGTCTCACCAACGCCAGTCGTTGGCCTGCCCAATCTTGGTTATGCTCACCTCGTATGCCGCTCGCCCAGGCGTCGATCGAGCGCTCGCCAAGCCGGCTGTGGCAGCTGCCGAGCTGGCTCTTGGCGCAGGCTGCGCTCCGCGGACAGCGCATCACGGCCCGTCGCTTCGACGTCGTCGGCATGCGCCGCCAGCACTTCGCCATTCTCAGCGCGCTCGCCGACGGCGGGCCGGCGAGCCAGGCGGAGCTCGCCCGCGAGCTGCGGATCGATCGCAGTGACATGGTCGCGGTGATCGGCGAGCTCGAACGCGCCGGCCTGGTCCGCCGCGCGCGTGACGCGAGCGATCGGCGCCGCAACGCCGTCACGCTCACCCCGGCCGGCGTCTACGCGCTGGGCCAGCTCGACGCCCAGGTCGAAGACGCCCAGCGCGAGCTGCTCGCTCCGCTGTCAGCGGCCGAGCGCGCGCAGCTCACGTGGTTGCTCACGCGCCTCGTCGAGCACCACACGGCAGAGCGCTGAGCGCGGCCTGATCAGCCGGCGACGCGCTCGAGGATCTCATCAGAGACCTCGAAGTTCGCGTGGACGGCGCCGACGTCGTCGTTCTCCTCGAGTGACTCGATCAGGTGGAAGAGCTTCTTTGCGTCTTCCTCGTCGAGCTCGACCCGCACGGTCGGGCGCTGCACCAGCTCAGCACTCCCGATCTCGATCCCCGCTTCCTCGAGCGCGGCACGCACCGCGGCGAGGTCGCCGGGCTCGCAGATCACCTCGAGAACGTCGTCGTCGGCCTCGATGTCGAGCGCGCCCGCCTCGATCGCGACCAGCAGGTCGTCCTCGCTGTAGCGGCTCGCGTCGACGACCGCGGCCCCGCGCTTCTCGAACAGGTAGGAGACGCTACCCGGTTCGCCTAGGCTCGAGCCGACCTTCGAGAGCAGGTGGCGCACATCGGCGCCCGTGCGATTGCGGTTGTCGGTGTAGGCCTCGATCAACATCGCGACACCACCGGGGCCGTAGGCCTCATAAATGACCGTCTCGATCGCGTCGCCGTCAGCGCCCGCGCCGGCTCCCTTGGCGATTGCACGCTCGATGTTGTCCTTCGGCATCGAGGCATCTTTGGCCTTCTGCACCGCGTTGGCGAGCGCTGCGTTTGACTCGACCTCGCCCCCGCCCTCACGCGCCGCGACGGTTATCGCCCGCGCGAGCTTCGTGAACTGCTGGCCGCGCCGCGCGTCGACGATCGCCTTCTTGTGCTTGATCGAGGCCCACTTCGAGTGTCCCGACATCGGCTCGATTCTACGAGCCCGGACCGGCGGCGGGCAGACCGCTCCCCAGCCGGCACCATCCGGCTGGGGAATCAACCATCTAGTCTCCGACCGATGACCCTCAACGCGGACATCTTCAAGGCCTACGACATCCGCGGCCTCTACGGCTCGGAGATCGACGGCGAGCTCGCCGAGCAGATCGGCCGCGCCTTCGCCCGCGTCCTCGCGAGCCTCTCGGGCAAGCCGACCGCCGACCTCAGCGTCGCGCTCGCGCACGACATGCGCCTCAGCGCGCCCGCGCTCGCCGCGCGCTACCGCGACGGGCTGACCGCCGAGGGCGTCCACGTGCTCGACGCCGGCCAGGCAGCGACCGAGGTCTGCTACTACCTCGTCGGCTCCAACCGCCTGGACGGCGGCTTGATCTGCACGGCCTCGCACAACCCGGCGAGCTACACCGGCGCGAAGCTGATCGGCGAGGGGGCGCTCGCGCTCTCCGGCGATACCGGAATCAAGGAGGTCTACCGCAAGATCGAGGCCGGCCTCGGAAAGGCCCCCGGCGGCGGCACCTACGAGACCGTCGACTGGCACGACGGTTACGCCAAGGCGATCCTCGAGTTCGTCGATCCGTCCGCAATCAAGGGTCTCCGGGTCGTCCTCGACGGCGGCAACGGCATGGCCGGCCCGACGATCGGGCCGCTGCTCGAACGGATGGACCTCGAGCTGGTCGAGGCCTACTGGCAGCCCGACGGCAACTTCCCCGATCACGAGCCCAACCCGCTGCTGGCGGAGAACCGCGAGTTCATCATCGCCAAGGTGCGCGAGGAGCAGGCGGACCTCGGGATCGCCTTCGACGGCGACGCCGACCGCTGCTTCTTCTTCGACGAGCGGGGCGAATTCATCGACGGCGACTTCCTCACCGCACTGCTCGCCGAGTCGCTGCTAGCGGCACACCCGGGAGAGGCGATCCTCTACGACGTCCGCGCGAGCCGCGCCGTCGCGGACACGGTCGAGGCCGCTGGCGGCACCGCGTATCGCAACCGTGTCGGGCATGCCTTCTTCAAGCGGCGGATGCGCGAAGAGGGCTCACTGTTCGGCGGCGAGGTCTCCGGCCACTACTACTTCCGCGACTTCTACTGCGCCGACTCGGGCACGATCCCGGCGCTCTTGATGCTCCAGCTATGCGCCCGCGCCGGCAAGCCGGTCTCCGAGCTGCTGGCCCGCTTCCGCGAGCGCTACTTCATCTCTGGGGAGATCAACAGCGAAGTGGCGGGACCGGACGCGAAGATGGCGGAGATCGCGGCCCACTACTCCGACGCCGAGCAGGATACCCTCGACGGCATCTCGATCGACTACCCGGACTGGCACTTCAACGTCCGCTCCTCGAACACCGAGCCGCTGCTGCGAATGTGCCTCGAGTCGCTCGTCTCGCACGAGGACATGGAGCGCCGCCGCGACGAAGTCCTCGAGCTGATCCGCAACTAGAAGCGCTCTCAGTACACCTAGGCAGTCGCGTACTTCGAGACACCGAGGTCCGCGCCCTCGGCCGGCGCACGCGGCAGCGTGACCCAGACGTGGGCGCCGCCGGACGGTCGGTTCTCAGCGCCGGCGCTGCCACCGTGCGCCTCGGCGATCGCAAGGACGATCGACAAGCCGAGACCGGTCGCTTCGCCGCTGCGGGCGGGCTCCGCGCGCGTGAACGGCTCGAAGGCGTGCGGCAGGAAGTCTTCGGGGAAGCCGCCGCCGTCATCGAACACGTGGATCTCGATCTGCCCCGCGCGCTCACAGCTCTCCAGCTCGACCGCGCCGGCGCCGTGGCGCAGGGCGTTCGCGACCATGTTGTCGACCGCCTGCTCGAGCCGGTCGGGGTCGAGCGCCGCGATCAGCTCCTCGCCCGCTCCGGCCGTCACCGAGCGCCCCTGCGTCCGGGCGATCCGGTCGAAGCGCTCGGCGATCGTGCGCACGCTGCGAGCCACGTCGAGCTCGACCCGGCGCACCGGTAGCTGGCCCTGCTCGGCGCTGGCGATCACGAGCAGGTCGGAGGCGAGCCGCGTCAGGCGGTCCACCTCCTCGATCGCTGAGGACAGCGCCGCGGCCATCTCCTCGCGCGAGCGATCGGCCCCGAGCGCCAGCTCGAGCTCGAGCTTGAGGACCGCGAGCGGTGTGCGCAGCTCATGGCTCGCGTGCGAGACGAGCGCCCGCTCGCGCGCGACGGCATCGGCGATCCGCCCGAGCATCTCGTTGAGCGTCTCGCCGAGACGGCTGAGGACGTCACTCGAGTCCGGCACCGGCAGGCGAACGTCGCGCTCGCCGCCCGAGATCTCCGCCGCACGCCGGCGCATCCGCTCAACCGGCGCCAGCGCGCGGGCGGCGAGCCAGTAGGCCGCCGCACAGGCGAGCAGCAGCATGATCGGTCCGCCGATGAACAGCAGGTCGCCAAGCACCGTCAGGGCGTGGTTGCGCTGCCCGAGCAGCACACCGACGACGAGCACGTCACCGTTCGCGTCCTTCAGCCGGCTGGCGAGCAGCGCGCGACCGCCGGCGTGCACCGGGGCGCGAAGCGCGGCCTTGATCTGGCTCTGGGTCAGCAGCGCGGCGTGCCCGAGCCCGGGCGCGCTGTCGAGCACGCGCCCGCGGCTGTCGAGGATCTGCGCCGCGGAGCCCGAGCCGCCGGCGCGGGCCAGCGGCAGCCGCGCGAGGTCCGGGCCCGCCTCATGCGCGAACGAGGTCAACGCCGCGACGCTCGCGTGCAGCGAGCGGTCGATGCCACCATCGAGGCCCGACTCGAAGCTCACGTAGAGCGCCAGCGCGAGGCTGCCGAGCAGCACCGCGGCAGCACCGGCGAAGGCGAGCGTGAGCCGCAGGCGCAGCGATCGCCGGCCAAGCCACACGGCGGCGCGCTCCGCCAGGCGGCGCATCAGAGCGCGCCCTCGGCGTCCAGCAGCCGGTAGCCGGCGCCGCGAACGGTCTCGAGCGACTGCCGCCCGAACGGCCGGTCGACCTTGTCGCGCAGGTAGCCGACATAGACCTCGATCACGTTCGAGCGGTTCTCATAGCTCTCATCCCAGACCTGCTCGAGCAGCTCGAAGCGGCTCAGCACCTCCCCCGGGCGTCGCATGAACACCTCCAGCATCGCGAATTCGCGCGCCGTCAGCGCCAACTCGGTCTCGCCGCGCCAAGCCCGATGCGTCGCCGGATCCAGGCGCAGGTCATCGACGCGCAGGACAGTCGAGCGGGGACGCACTGGGCGGCGCATCAGCGCCCGCATCCGCGCCAGCAGCTCCTCGAAGGAGAACGGCTTCGTCAGGTAGT
>PKXY01000004.1 GCA_003132505.1 Solirubrobacterales bacterium | reverse complement strand
GGTTGTTGCGGTTGATGACGCGACGGTAGAGGTCGTTGAGATCGCTCGTGGCGAAGCGGCCGCCGTCGAGCTGGACCATCGGGCGGAGCTCCGGCGGGATCACCGGAACCGCGTCGAGGACCATCATCTCGGGCTTGTTGCCGGACTGGATGAATGCCGAGACGACCTTCAGCCGCTTCACCGCACGCGCCTGTCGCTGGCCCTTCGCCGTCTTGATCACCTCGGAGAGCTCGATCCGCTCAGCGTCGAGATCGACCTGCTGGAGCAGGTCGCGGATCGCCTCCGCTCCCATGCCGCCGCGGAAGTACTCGCCAAAGCCATAGGAGCTGCCGAAGCGCTCCGTCAGCTCACGGAAGAGCGTCTCGTCGTGCTCGATCTGCTTCGGCGACATCGACTTGAACAGCTCCCAGACCTGGCGCACGCGCTCGGCGGCGTCATCGATGTAGGCGCCCGTGTCGGCGATGTCGGCCTCGAACGTCTTGCGCAGCTCCTTCAGCAGCTTCTCGCGGTCCTCCGCGGAGAGTTTCGCGACCTTCACGTCGAGCGCGTCGGCCCATAGGTGATCATCCGGTGAGAAACCGGTCTGTTTCGCGCTGCGCAGGTACTCCTCACGACGCTCGAGCGACTCCTGCAACTCGAGCACGCGCTCCTCGCGCTCAGCGGCGTAGGCGTCGAGGACCTTGTCGATCTCCTTCTGGAGCTTGTCGATGTCGCGCGTGCGCGCCTCGTCGTCAACCCAGGTGACGATCGACGCGGCGAAGTACAGAACCTTTTCGAGCTCCTTTGGCGCCATGTCGAGCAGGTAGCCGATCCGGCTCGGAACGCCCTTGAAGAACCAGATGTGGCTGACCGGCGCGGCGAGGTCGACGTGGCCCATGCGCTCACGACGCACCTTCGAGCGCGTCACCTCGACACCGCAGCGCTCGCAGACGATGCCCTTGTAGCGAACTCGCTTGTACTTGCCGCAGTAGCACTCCCAGTCCTTCGTCGGACCAAAGATGCGCTCGCAGAACAGGCCATCCTTTTCCGGCTTCAGCGTCCGGTAGTTGATCGTCTCGGGCTTCGTCACCTCACCGGAGCTCCAGCCCCGGATCTGCTTTGAAGACGCGAGGCTGATCTCGATGGCGTCAAAGTTGTTGATGTCGATCACGCGGTCTCCTCGTCAAGCGGTTCGTCCTGTTCAAGTGATTCGAGGCTGACTTCCAGCGGGATGTCCTCGAGAGCCCCGTCGGCGTCCTCCTCGTCGAGGCCGAGTACGGCCACAGCGACGAGCGGGTCCTCCGGCACGTCATCGAGGTCGTCGATGCTGACCGCCGGCGCATCGCCGTCATCCTCCTCGGCGGCTCCGGCGGGAGTGATCTCCTCCTCACCCTCTGGCATCTCGTCCTCGACGCGCACGCCCGAGAGGTCGATGCCGAGCTCTTCGGCGGCGCGTAGCAGGTCATCGTCCTCGTCGCGCATCTCGGTGCGCTGACCCTCCTCGGAGACGACGTTGACGTCGAGCGCAAGCGACTGCATCTCCTTCAGCAGCACCTTGAAGGACTCCGGGATCGACGGCTCGGCGATGTTCTCGCCCTTGACGATCGCCTCATAGGCCTTCACGCGCCCGACGGTGTCGTCGGACTTGATCGTCAGCATCTCCTGCAGCGTGTAGGCGGCGCCGTAGGCCTCGAGCGCCCAGACCTCCATCTCGCCGAAGCGCTNNCCCAGCGGCTGCTGGGTGACCAGCGAGTACGGGCCGGTGGAGCGAGCGTGGATCTTGTCGTCGACGAGGTGCAGCAGCTTCAGGATGTACATGTAGCCGACGGTGATCTTCTCCTCGAACGGCTCGCCGGTGCGCCCGTTGTAGAGCGTCACCTTGCCCGAGGCCTGCTCACCGGCCCGGCGGCCCTTGTCGATGTCCATCTTGATCGCGCCGTCGTAGTCGTTCTGCCAAGACACGAGCGCCTCGTCGACGTCGGCGACAGTCGCGCCGTCGAAGACCGGGGTCGCGACGTAGACGCGTCCATTGCCGCCCTTCTGGTGAGCCAGCTTGTAGGCGTCCGAGCCGTCGTCGTACCAGCCCTGCGCGGCAACCCATCCGAGGTGCGTCTCGAGGATCTGGCCGACGTTCATCCGGCTCGGCACGCCGAGCGGGTTGAGGATCACGTCGACCGGTGTGCCGTCCTCGAGGAACGGCATGTCCTGCTCGTCGACGATCTTCGAGATCACACCCTTGTTACCGTGGCGCCCGGCGAGCTTGTCGCCCTCGGAGATCTTGCGCTTCTTGGCGACGAACACGCGCACCAAGTCATTGACTCCGGGCGGCAGGTCGTCGCCCGCGTCGCGGCTGAAGATCATCACGTCGATCACCACGCCGCCTTCGCCGTGGGGAACCTTGAGCGAGGTGTCGCGGACCTCGCGTGCCTTCTCCTTGAAGATCGCGCGGATCAGCTTCTCCTCGGCCGTCAGCTCCGTCTCGCCCTTCGGCGTGACCTTGCCCACGAGCAGGTCGCCGGAGCCGA
>PKXY01000036.1 GCA_003132505.1 Solirubrobacterales bacterium | reverse complement strand
GGCGACGCTGCCGCCACCGATCACACCCGCAGCGGCCGCGCCACCACCGGCCGCGCCCACGCTCGAGCCACCACCGGCCGAATCGGCGCCGGGGGTGCCGCCACCGGCTCCTCCTCCCCCACCGTCCGCTGGCGATGATCCGCCGCCGGGGCCGCCGGCGCTCTCGCCGCCACCGCCGGCGCCGCCGGACGTTGCGGCCCCTGAACTTAGGTTGGCGAGGCCGCCGCCGTTTCGGACCGAGCGGCCTTGTGTGCCGGCGACGGCGGTGCCGGCGCCGGCGCGTAGCGCCCCGCCGGCCCAGGCGCTCTCGGCGTCGGCTGAGAGGAGGTACATCAGTGCCCACGGCGCGAATGCGGCGAGGGCGAAGATCACGACGGCGGCAAGAATCGTCCCGACTGACTCACCGGCCCCGGCGCTCAGCGTCAACCCGGAGGCGGCGGCGTTGCCGGCCAGTGAGAGCACGATCAACGTGACCGGCTTGAGCATCACGAACAGCAAAAGAAGCCGGCCGAGGCGCCCGGTCCAGCCCGCGAGTGGTGGCCAGATCGACGCTGCGAGCGCGACGGGGAAAAACAGCACGGCGATGTAGATCACCGCGTCGCGCACGATCAGCTCGACCCACACAAACAGCGCCGCAAAGACCTCGACCAACGCGATCAACGCGGCGAGCGCGGAGGACCCGAAGCCGCCGAACCCGTGTTGCCCCCAGGCGGTCGAGACGGTGCTCCAGAACGCGTGCGGCGAGCTGGCGAGGATGTCGGCCGAGATCGCGTCCGCGATCTTCAACCCGATCATCGTCAACGCGACGATCACGCCGGTCCCGAACCCTGCGCGCACGACCGCAACCAGCGTGGCGGCGAGCGCGTCGGGGCTGCGCCGCAGCGCGGCGGAGCCGAGCGCGATCAACGTGACCAGCAGCGCGAACGCGGCACCGAGCGCAGCGATCGGCGCGAACTGCGCCTCAAACCACGAGCTCTGCAAGGCGGGTGTTGTGGTCGAGCGCATCTGCGCCGCCACGAACGTCGTGACCGCGGTCGCCGCCCCGATCAGCCAGCTCGCAACCGCGTCAAGCACGCTGTCGCCGACACCGCTGACGATCGAGCCCACACCGCTGGCGATCGTGGTGCCCACGTCGCACGCCGCGTTGGTGATCGTGCTGACCGCGCCGCCGATGATCGGGATGCCCACATTGCACGGCGCGCCACCCTTCCGGGCGGTGGCCGCGTGCGCCTGCAGCCCGGCTTGAACCGCGCGGCCCGCCTGCACGCCGGCCGGCACGACCGCCGCTCCCGCGACCGGCACCCCGACGACAGCGAGCGTCAGTGCGGCGAGCACCAGCCCGAGTTGGCGGTTTGAGCGGCTGATCATCCGGCGCCGTAGAACGGGGCGGTCATCCCGGCGAGCTCTGAGTCAAACGCCGGGCTCTGATTGTTGTGCCCGTCAACGAACACGACCGACGGCACGGGTGCCGCTGTGCTTTCGGTGTTGGTGGCGGCGACGAGCCAGCGGCCGGCCCGCCAGATCAGGGTCGTGTCGACGAGGTTCCAGCTCTGCCGCGGCGACAGCCCCGGTCCCCACACGAACCCGCCAAGCCAGCTCGTGACAGTCGCCCGCCCAGGTCTGTAGCGGTCCAGGCGCCGGGCGGCGATCACCGCGACCGCCCGGCCGCCCTGCGCGTAGTTGCGCATGTCCGCGATGTCCGCGTCACGCGCTCGTGTGGCTGCGGCGAGCGTGCTCTGCCGCGACGCGGGCGCGTACACCGTTTCGACGAGGGCGGCGAAAGCCGCGGGGTCCTGCTCGACCGTCTGTGACGCGGTCGCGAGATAGTTGTCGGCCGCAGCGAGCGCGCCGGCCGGCGTGTCCCGAACCCCGACCGGAATCCCGCCCACGACCACCACGGCAGTAGGCGCGTCGCTCCGGCCGGCGCTGCTGGCGCGTCCGATCACCAGGCCGGCGCCGAGCGCCAGCACCGCGAGCACGCCGGCAACCGCAATCCTGGCGCGTTCCTCGCTGACCATGCCGCTAACCGAGCCCGAAGGCCCATTGCAGGAGCTTCGGCGCGGCGCCGATCGCGAACGCGACACCGATCGAGGTGAACATCCCGACCTTCCCGCCAGTCGCGGTGTAGTCGTTGCCGATCCGCCCACCGACCGCCCAGATCGCCGCGCCCAACAGAAACCCGGCCGCCGACGCGTAGAGCGCGTAGGCGGCGATCACATCGATCGCGCTCTGCACCCCGGCAGCCCCGGGCGCCTGCCCCGGCGCCGGCGTGACCTGAAACGTAAACCCGGTCGCCGCGAGCAATCCAGTCATAGAACCAGCCTCCATTCGAGTTGACCGACGCATAGTAAACCAAATGAGCTAGAATTGTTATCGATGGCTTGGCTTATTTTGCAATTACCGGTGTTTGGGTAGATGGGGGCCGGCTGGTGGCGTCTGGCGGTGGCGAGCGTCGTTGCGATTCCCTTGGCGCTCGTGGTCCTGGTGGCCGCGCTATCGGGCGCAACCCCGGGCTGCGCGGACGCAGCTGCGCCCGCACCGGCCGCTGGGTCGTGGCTGGCGACGGCGTACGGCCCGCCGTGGGACGACGGGAACGGCAGCGGGATCACCGCGACCGGCCTGAACCTCACGGGCGATCCGGCGCTGCTCGAGGTCGCCGTCGACCCCGCCGTGGTCGCCCTTGGTAGCTACGTCTATGTGCAGCCGAACTCGTTCGGCACGACCGGCGCGTTCTACGCCGGCGACACCGGCAAGCTGATCGTCGGCCGCCACGTCGACGTTTACGACTGGCGCGGGCGCAGCGACCAGCTCGCGTGGGGCACACGCAACGTGACTGTCACCCCTGCCCCCAGTCCGGGGGCAGGGAACCTGCTCGGCGCCGTCCCGGCCGCCACCCCCGTGGCCGGCGGCTCGGCCGCGGCGTGCGCGAGCGGGACGCTCGGTCTCACGGCCGCGGAGACCGCCACGATCGCGGCGGACGGCAGCGCGCTCGCGCCGGCCGACGCTCCGGCGGCGGTGAAGCTCGCGATCGCCGCCGGCAACGAGATCCACACCAGCCCCTACCCGTCACCGGACGTGCATTACGGGCCGCTGTCGCAGCTGTGGCCGGCCTACGACTGCTCCGGTGCAACTTCGTTCGTGCTGTACATGGCGGGCCTGTTGACCGCGACCGCGGAGACCTCGACCGAGCTCGAGGACTACGGGCAGCCGGGCCCGGGGCGCTGGATCACGATCTACGCCAACAGCGCCCACGCCTGGATCGTGGTCGCCGGGATCGCGCTGGACACCGCCGACTACGGCGGCCAGCCTGTCCCCGCAGGCAGCGGACCGCGCTGGCGTGCCGACGCCACCGCGAACCTGCAAGACGGCAGCGCCTACGTCGTTAGACACCCCGCAGGGCTATGAAACACCGTCACGCAGCTGCGACCACGGTGGCCGCGTTGGCGCTCGCCGGGTGTGCCGGCAAGGTTGGGGTGAGCGTTCCGCTGGGGCGCTCGATCGCCGCGGCCTCTCCAGGCAGCCTCGTGGCGGTGGCTCCCGCCCGAGCGCCGGCCGGCGACCCGCCATCCGAACGTGCCGGCACGATCCCCACGACCGCACAGACGGCTGAGGACTCGGTGAGCCGAGCGGGGGTCGCGAGCTCACCGCAGCTGGCGCTTCGCCGCTACGCGCTCGCCTACATCAACTGGCAGGCAGACGACCTCGACGCCCGCGAACGGCGGCTCGCCGCAATGTCGGTCGGTGCGGCGAAGCTCGTCGCCGAACAGACAGCTGCCGCGCACAGCGGCGCTGCCGCGTTGGCCGCGAGCGACGTTGCGAACTCCGGGCAGGTGGTCGCGATCGCCCCCGGCGAGGGCCCAGACGCGGGGCAGTGGCTAGTCGTGACGCAGGAGCACACGACCGGGACCGGCCCCTACGCCGGCCTGCCTGCCGGTCCGCACGTCACGCTCGCACAGGTCCGCCACGTCAAGGGCGGGTGGGCCGTCAGCGCGTGGAACCCCGCCAGCTGACCGGTCCGGCGACCGGCGAGCCGATTTTCACCGAGGTTGCGTTTTGCTGGTTTGGCGTATGACCGGTTCGCGTGTCATGATGCACGCTGCATGGCCAAGGTCGATCCGCAGCAGGCACAGACCGCGTTCGCGCAGGCACAGAAGCACTGGCGCGAGGCCATCGACGCGCACCGCACGGCGCCGCCGGACGCCGGCTTCAGCGCACGCCTGGCGGTCCTCGCGCAAGCGGCACTCGAGGAGGCGCGGGTATGTCTGGAAGCGGACGAGGCCGGGTTTGAGTGGCCGCCACACCGCAGCGCGAACAGCGAGCCGCCGCCCGAGTTGCGGCCCGGGTCCGGGCGGCGCGGCCCTGACGGTCTTTGGCGGCGCTTCGATCTCGCGGTCGGCGAGCTCGGGCGCGCCGCGACCGGCCGCGATCTGCAGGTAGTTGCCCGCGCGTACCAAGAGCTCGGCGAGGCCGCGGGTGAGCTGGCCTCGGCGGTCGAGGACGAGGATCGCAAGAGCGGCCTGCTGCCGCCCCTCGCACGAGCGCGCGCCCAACGACGCACCGCGTAGCCGACGCTTCGGCTCACGGCGCTAGGTAGTTCTCCCCCGTCGAACAAAGATCACCAAGCGGGGTTGCGCTCGCACGCTAGAACTTCGTGTGTTTGCGGGGGTTATCCTCGCTTGGGCGACAGAGCGGGAGCGCTCTCGGAGTCGTTATCCCATAGTGATGCTGACGCAGGAGCGGCAGGAGGCTGAACCAAGCGCGAGACGCTCGGATCCCACACGTCCCGTCCCGTCGCGTGCGCGCCGTCAGCAGCCTGCGCCTGGTCAAGCAGCGCCTCGATGTGCTCGCGGCGAACAAGAAACCGTCGTCCGACGCGTAGCGCCGGGAGCTTGCCCCACTCGATCCAGTTGCGGATCGTCTGCAGGGTCACGCGAAAGATCTTCGCGGCCTCTGCGACGGTCAGCAGTTCTTCATCAGCCATGCAAAACTAACCAAATGACAGGGAAGGACATTTGTCGTAGTATAGCGAGCCAATGGACGGGACATCGGGTGGAACGATGACACCCCCGCGCGACGAAGACGCAACTTGCGACGACTTCGCGCCCGTCATTCCCCTGCGCCGCCGCGAGCACACCCTCGAGCGCCCGGTGGCTACGGAGCCCCCAGCGCCAGACCTCGCCGCTGCGGACGCGACCGCCCAGACTCCGGGCCTTGACGCCCTCCCGTCGGTCTGGCAGCAGCCAGAAGCCACCGAGCTGCTGATCCGCCCCAACACCGCCGCTGATGCCCTCTACGCCGGCAGGCGCGAGGCCGCGACGGCGCGACGCGGCTCGGGATCTCCGCACCGCGTGCGGCGGCGGCTGGTGCAGGTCGCGGCCGCGTCTGCGGTGCTCGCAGTGACGGCGGCCGCAGTCGTCGCGGTCGCTGGCGACGGCGATCACCCCCGCCCAACCAACGCGGCAGTGACACTGCCGGCGAACGCGCACGGACACACCGTAGCCACCACACCGCCGGTCAAGACCGCGACACGCACCCACACGCGCACTGCTGCCACGAAGACCTCCAAGCGTTCGCCGCGAGTTACGCGACACAGCGGAAAGCGACCCGTCCGCCACGCCGCTGCGGCAGCGCGCCCGCACCAGTCGTCGTCCGTCGGGTCAGCGAGCGCTGTCCTTTCGTCTGCGCCAGCTGTGCTGGCGACGACGGGCGTTGAGCGCACCCAGGCCGCCGCTCACCAGCCGCTGACGCCCGGTCGTAGCGCTGCCTCATCGTGCGTTCCCGGAGAGCTTGGCTGCTGAGGCCGGTCGGCCACTAGCCAAGGACGGCATATGCGCAACCCCATCAACAGGCCGACGCCCGCCACCGTTGTGGCTCGCAGGAGATGTGGCCGCTTGGTGGGGCTCGCGCTCGGGGTGTTCGCCGCGGGCGCGGTCGGCGCCCTGCCGGGCGGCGCGCTCGCGGCATCCGCGGCGTACGCCGGGCAGTGGATGCAGGTGTCCTGCGCCAACCCCGACGAGTCGCCAGCGCCGAGCCAGGGTTGGACGAGCTTCACGACCGGCTCCACCGGTTACGCGTCCAACAACGGCACCAGCTGCACGCCGACGTCACCGATGTATGCGTTGCTCAGCACCGACGCCGACGCAGCAGTGGGCACCAGCGAGGATTTGCAGTACACGCCGCCGAGCGGGTCTACGCTGGCGGGCGGCAACGTCGACGTCAACCTCTACGCCGATGGTTACGGCCAAGACGCGTCCGGGACAGCGGTCCTCTACACGCCGGCGTACGCCTACGACGGTAGCGACGTGTTCTTCCAATGCGCGTGGGGGCTGAACCCGTGCGAGAACGGCACCAACGACTTCAGCGGCGTGATCGCCCTGCCGGGGGGCCGCGGCGGCAATTTCTACATCGGCGCCGGCTGCGGTGGCCTTGCCGGGCAGTACTGCGCGGAGGGCGGCAGCCAAGGCGCGTGGGCGCTGATCCAGGTTCACTGGGCTGACTTCCTGCTCACCAACACCTCATCCCCCGCCGCGAGCGGCTTCAGCGGCAGCCTGCTCCAGCCCAACGCGCACGGCACCGCGGACATCGCGTTCACCACCACCGACCCGAACGGTCCGGGTGTCTACAGCGTCACGGTCCAGATCGACGGGAACGCCGTCTACAGCTCGACGCCGAACACCAACCAGGGCGAATGCGCGCCGGTTGGCACCGACCCGACCACGGGGGCGTTGATGTTCGACTGGCAGCAACCCTGCCTGCAGACCGAGACGGTCGACATCCCGGTCGATACGACCGCGCTCACCGACGGCCAACACGAGCTGAAGGTGATCGTGACCGACGCGGCGCTGAACAGCTCGACCGTGGTCGACCAGACGATCACCACGCTGAACCGCACAACCGTCAGCGCCCTGCTGCCTTCCCCGGCCACAACGATCGCGGCGCCTGTCTATTCGTTGTCGCTCGACGCGGCAACCAAGCGGCTGACGGACGGCGTCCGCCGCCTTTACACCCACTCGAGCCTCAAGCTCTCGGGCATGCTCAAGCGCGCGTCTGGCGTGGCTGCGCTCGACGTGCCGGTCGCTGTCTGGCAGCAGCCCGCGAGTGGCGGCGCGTTCAGCGAAGTCGCGCACACGACGACCAATGGCGCGGGGGCCTGGGTGCTTGCCGTGCCGCGCGGCTCCTCCCGGCTTCTGCGCCTCGTCGCGGGTGCCAAGGCGAAAGCGGCGAGCGCCGCGAGCTCGGTGAGCGTGCGCGAGACGGTGACCCCAGTCCTTTCGCTGCACGTCGCGACCCCCGGCGGCGGGCGCATCGTGTTCACCGGCAAGCTCGCAATCGCGCCGCTTGGCCAGCCACGACCACTCGTCTTCATCCAGACACGCGGCCCAGGTGGCTGGGAAGTCGTCGGCTCGCCCGTCCGCATCAACGCAGACGGTGCGTTCACGTACGTCTACCCCAGCGCACCGGTCACACAAGGCAGGCGGTTCGCGTTTCGTGCCGAGACGCCAGCGACAGGACTATGGGACGCAGCGCTGTCGCCAACACGCGAGGCGGTGGTGCGGTGATTACGGCCGACGCTGCCCAGACCACCACTGCAGCCTGTGATGACGTCGTCGGTTCGCACCCGCTGCGGGCCGTGTTCGCGTTGGCAGGGCTGATCGCGACGTTCGTCGTCCTGGCGTCCGCCTCGACGGCGTTTGCGGGGACCTACACCGTTGTGAGCTGTCCCGGTGACGACGGTTGGGCCCAGGATACGCCGAGCGCACTGTTCGTCCCATACGCCGACGGCTGCGCCGGCGGCGCAACCGCCGGGCTGACCTTGGCACTCGGTCCAAACCCCGAGAGCGGGTACTCGAACACCGCGGGCGGGTCGATCACGTTCACGGCGCCTGTGGGAATGTCGATCAGCTCCTACGCGATGAGCCTCTCGGCCTATGGCGGGCCGTGCTCGATCGCGAGCAACCAGTGCGCCAACGGCTTCGGTGCTGTGGCGGTCAACCACACGGGCCAGGCGGATCCCGACTACGACTATCGCAACCTAGGTTATGGCGCCCAAACCGCGCAGGTGGCAACAGGGCCGCTGCCTAGCGGCGTTACCTGGGTCACCGTGACCGTCGGCTGCGACGGCGGACCCGGCGGCTACAGCTGCCCCGGCTCGCAAGGCTCGCTGCCCGAAGCAGACGCGGTCATCCAGACTGCAGACTTCGCGATCGACAGCACAGCCACGCCGAGCGCGAGCGGGTTCACTGGTTCGCTGCTCGCCGGCAGCGCGCACGGCACCGCGAACATCGCGTTCACGGCCGCTGACCCGGGCGGCCCTGGGGTCTACAACGTCACCGCGACGATCGATGGCACGAGCGTGTACGACGCCACACCCAACGGCAACGCCGGCGCCTGCCAGTCAATCGGCACCTACTCGGACGGGTCGCTCGAGTTCGAACAGCTGCTGCCCTGTCCCCAGCAGGTCGCTGTCGACATCCCGGTCAACACGACGACCCTGCGCGATGGCGCCCACGAACTCAAGTTGACGGTCACCGACGCTGCAGGGAACTCAAGCGTGGTCTATGACGCCACCGTGATGACGGCGAACCTCACAACGGTCAGCTCGCTGACGCCCTCACCAGCGACAACCACTGCTCCGGCCGTCTATTCGCTGTCGCTCGACGCGGCAACCAAAGCGCTGACCAGTGGCGTTCGGCGCTCGTACAGCCACTCGGGCCTGAAGCTCTCCGGCACGCTCGAGGACGCGTCGGGCGTGGCTGCACCGGACGTGCCGGTCGCGCTGTGGCAGCAGCCCGCGAACGGCGGAGCGTTCACCGAGCTCGTGCGCACCAGCACAGACGGCACCGGCGGCTGGACGCTGACCGCGCCGCCCGGCTCCTCCCGGCTGTTGCGGCTCGTCGTCGGCGTCAAAGCTCAGGCCGCGACTGCGACCAGCTCAGTCAGCGTCCGCGAGACGGTGACGCCGGGGCTGTCGCTGCGCGTCACGACACCCGGTGGGGGGCGCATCGTGTTCACCGGCAAGCTCGCAATCGCGCCACTCGGCCAACCACGCCCGCTGGTCTTCATTCAGACCCGCGGCCCGGACGGCTGGGAAGAGGTCGGCTCACCGATCCGCGTCGGCACGAACGGCGACTTCCGCTACGTCTACCGAAGCTCCCCGGTGACCCTTGGACGAAGCTTCAACTTCCGGGCCGCATCACCCGCAACAGCCCTTTGGCAACCGGCGCAAAGCCGGACCCACTCTGCCGTGGTCCACTGATGCGACTCACCGGGCTCCGCCCCATCCTCGTCGCCGCAACGCTCACCGCCGTCCTCGGGACAGCAACGCCCGCGGGAGCGACGACGCCAGCGGTGACCGCGCAGGCCCAGGCCGCGAACGCAGCGTTTCTCGCCTACGCACCACCGCCCGCCGGCGGTGCCGGCGCGCTGTGCCTTGTCGACACCGGCGTCAACGTGAACCCCGACACGCAGCCCGGGCTCGTGTCATCGAGCGCGGTCGACGGCGGCAGCGGCAACGACGTCGACCCCGACGGCCACGGAACAACCATGGCGATGATCGCCGGCGCCGCCGGACACGGCATGATCGGCGCCTGGCCACAAATCAAAATCGTCTCCGTCCGCGCCGCCACCACCCCAAGCCCCGGACAGGAACCAACGTTCGAGTTCAACGACTACACCGACGGCATGAACAAGTGCTCCACGCTTGCCAGCGAGTACCACATCCATGCGATCGACTTGGCACTCTCCTCGACCATCCCGCCGAGCCCCGACCAAGCACAGAGCTTCGCGAACGCCGTCGGCGTCGCACAAGGACAGAACGTGGCGGTGCTGGCAGCAGCGGGCAACCAACCGGGGGCTGTCGAGGAGCCCGCGGCAGAGCCCGGCGTGTTCGCAGTAGGCGCATCGACCGCCCAATCGGACGCCCTCAGCCGTGGCGCCATCGGGTCACCGTGCAACTTCTCGGCAACGCAAGGTCTGACGTTCTTCGCGCCCGGCTGCGGCATCGACGAGGCAGATCCCTTCACGGATGAGCCCACGTGCTGCGGCAACGGGACCTCGCAAGCGTCCGCGTTTGCAGCCGCCGTGCTCGTCGCACTGATGAGCTACGACCCCACGCTGACCTACACCAAAGCCGAGCAGCTGCTCGTCAGCACAGCCACCGCCGGCAACCTCAACGTGGGGGCCGCGTTCGAGGCCGACGGGCTCGGCGCGATCGTCGCTCAGGGCACCGCGAACATTCCCAAAGCGCCCGCGCCCACCGCTGCATCCAAGCCGGCGGCGCCGCATCTCTCGGTACGGTCAGCGCGCTGGGACCATGGCGTGCTCACGCTCACGGTCAGCGGCCTCGCGGGCAACGAGTTGAGCCTCGAGCTCGAGTACCCCCACCGTCGCCCGCGCCATCTCTCCACACTGAACACGACGGTGACGATCCGCACTGCGCGCCCGCGACTCGTGTTGCTACGCGTGATGATGGGCAAGAAGCAGTTGGAAGGACCCATCGCAGTCCACCCCACATGACCACGACACGCAGCAGAGGCCTCCGCGCCCTCGTCCTCGCAGGGCTTTTTCTCGCGGCGGCGACGCCGTCCGCTGCAAGCGCTGCCGGCAGCTACACGGTCACCGCGTGCAGCCCGACGATGTCAGCCGGTGCTTGGGAGCAGGTGAACGCATTCCCGAGTGCCTTATCGTCGGCGAACGCGTGTGGTGGCCCGGCCATCGGCCCGCTTGCTGGCGGCGATCCGGGCGCGCTCTACGGCGAAGACCTCGTCGGCGCGAGCGCTCACATCCCAAGCGGAGCCCAAGCGGGCTGGTCCTTCACTGCACCCGCCGGAACGACGATCACGGCGGTTAGTTACTACGGCAGCGTCGACACAGGAAACAACCTGGACTGGGTCGCGGGCCTGTTCTCCGCCAACGGCACCGGACTTGACACCTGCCAGACGGACCCTGCCCCTTGTTCGAAGCCAAACAACCAAGTCGCCGTCACGCTGGGTGGGTTCAGCACTTCGGGTCTTTTCTTTGGGATCGAATGTGCCCCCGTATCGCCTGACACTTACTGCCTGGCCGGCGCGACCCAACACTTCGCGCAGGCCGACATGTACTCCGCAAAGGTCACGCTCGCAGAGACCGGGACACCATCCGTGTCAAATCTGGGCGGCGCTTTGTGGGGAGGCGGTGTCGTATGGGGCTCGGAACCGTTGACCTTCAACGCCGCGGACCTGAGCGGCATCTCCCAAGTCGCACTCGACGGCCCGGACGGGCAACTCGCGCTACAGCCGCAGTCGTGCGACTACTCGCTAACGCAACCATGCCCGGAGCTGTCCAACGCATCGCTTGAGCTGAACACGACCCAGTTGCATGACGGCGCGCAAACCCTGACGCTGCTTGTAACGAACGCGGCCGGCAACACGACGATCGTCCAGAGCCCGACCGTCGTCGTCGACAACAACGGCCCGCCGACGCCATCAAGTCTGACCGCCACACCAGTCGGCGACGACTCGAACGCGATCGAGCTCTCCTGGAGCGACCCGCCAAACCCGCCGCAACCGGTCAGCGGCGCATTCGTCCAGCTCTGCCAGACAGCGTGCGGCGCCGCGATCCCCGTCAACGGCTCAGGCGGCGCCCAGCTCACCACACCGGGAACGGGCACCTACACGATCCGCCTCTGGCTCGTCGACCAAGCCGGCCGCGGCAGCGCCGCCAACGCCGCTACCACCGCAGTCACCATTCCCGCGCCGCCCACAACCCCCACCGGCACATCCGCACCAAAGAAGAAGCCGACGCTGACGGTCGCATCGTTGACCTGGCACGACGGCATCCTCAAGCTCGCCGTGACCGGGCTGCCGGAAGGCACGAAGCTCCACGTCGACCTGAAATACGCACGCCACCCGCTGCTCCGGCTAATCATCGCGCACGAACACTTGCGCCTCCGCACAACGCGGCCTCGCCTGGTACTCCTCCGGGTGTTCGCAGGCAAGCACCAAGAGGGCGCAACAATTTCGACGCGCGTAGGCTAGTCGCTGCAGATCGGCCGAGCCGGCGTGCGTCGCGTGCCGCGCTCCATAGCGCGACTCACCGCAAGAGAGAGGATAGACATGGCACGCAAACGCAGTTTCACAAGCCAGCTCTACCGGGCAGCCCGGCTTTCGGCATCCGGGCGCGCGGTCCGCACAGGCCACGCGGGCCGCAGGGCAAAGAACATCGTGGTTGGGCGTGCGTTCGGCCGCGCTGGCATCTGGCGACGGCTGTGGAAGTGAGGGTCTCGGATACTCGCCGCATGGACGGGTTCGGGTGCCACTGCTGCTACGGCGAGGACGTGGCGACCCTTTGGGCGAACTTGAGCGTCGTCTTGGACGTCGTCACCACCCTGGTGGACAAGTCGCACTTTGACGTGTCCATCCGCCGCTGCCAGGCGTGCCAACAACAATTCGTCTTCGTCTTTACGGAGATCACCGTCTGGGGCGAGGATGGAGAGCCGCAATACTCGACGCTCATCCCCATCGATGGTGCGGAGGTAGAGACGATCGTTGCTATGGGCCAGCGTCCCGACCTCAAATGGATTGGCGCGCTTGGGCAGGATCGTCGCTGGCTCTATAAGAACTGGCCAAGCGGTGCGAGCGCATCCATCGGGTGGAGCACGGGCACGGCCCACCTCATGGAGGGCTACTGAGGTCGTCCGTTACATGCGGATCAGCTCGGGCGGCCCGCCGATCCGGCGTCCGTAAAGGCCGGGTCCCCCGTTTACAGCCGTTTGAAGTCATTCACGGTCGGGCGGCCCGCCGCGTTGGGCCCGTGGACGCTTGTCGCGCGGTCGCTCTCAGGTACGCTCGGAACCACCACTCCCTCCTACGCGATGTCTTCGATGTCTGCGTCGAGCCCGAGCTGGCGTAGACCTTCGGCGACGACGAGGTCGAGCATGTCACGCGAAATGCCAGTGGCCCCGCCGTCCGCCTCGATCACGATGTCAAATGAGGTGGTTACACTGTTTGCGCTCAAGGGTAAGACCGCCACCTTGATGACGTCGCGCGCCTTATCAGCGGGCACGGCGCGCACCGTGACGCGCACCTTGGTTGGTTTTGCACCGGCCCGAGATGCGTCCGTTGGACCGACGGCCAATGTCGTTCCGCCCTCCGAGCCAGCGACAGCACCCTCAGTAGTCCCTGCCTCAGAGCCGGTCGAGGGCTGCGGTGACATCACAGGCTCGGCGTCGGGTCGACCGCGAACGAGCGCCTCCATGATCTTTGCGCGCACGAGCCAGGTGCCAGGCTGGAATTCAATCTCGTCGCGGGACATGTCCGTGCCGTAGCGCAGCACTGCGTCCTCGGCGCGCCAGTCGCTACCGGATGCCAGGCCAAACATCTTCTGCTTCACGCCGTCGGCTAGGCACGTCCGCAACACGTCAAGCTGTGCGAGCTTTGGGAGGCGCGTGAGCCTGGCGAACTGCCCGGCGAGCTTGTCGACCTCGACGGCTTCGATGTCCTCTGGTACGAGATTGAACCGGCCCGATAGCAACGCTGCGGGAGCGAGCTTGTCGACAAGCCGGTCCGCACCGCGGAGGTACTCGAGCACCCGACCGGAGACATTTGCGCCGGCACGCGCAGGGCCAAGGTCGATCCGATCGAGCTTGACCTTCCCGTCGGACTCTCCGAGTAGGACGAGGTGTCGGTATGCCATCACGACGAGTTGCGGGAGACGATCGCGACACGTCTCGAGCCGCTTGGCGAGGATCTCCTTCTGCTCCACATTGAAGCGCTTCAGCCGCTGATTGTCGGCGCCGACTTCCGTCAGCGCCGCAAATGTGCGTGCGGTGGCACGCGCCTGCGTAAGCGCCCTGCCGTCGGCGACTACAAGCATCGCCGCGTTCTTGTTCGTCCGGAACGTTGATCCGCTGTACTCGAGAACGCGCTGCGCGACCTCCATTGCGGAGTCCGTTTCGCGCGCACTGTCGATCCGATTCTCGAAGTCGAGTGCGCCAAGAGTCAGCGGTACCCCGTCGCCGAGGTCTGATGCGTCGTGCACCCAGGGTTGTGTGCGCAGCACGATCGCTTTGCCGTCGCGCATCTCTGGGGTAGCAGCCGCGATCGCCTCGCGCACGAGCTGGGAGACGCGGGAGTCGGGGATCGCGGCCTCACGTTCGAGCACGACCTTGTTGAGATTGGGCTCGGTAGTGAACCGATAGCGGCCCCCCTCGAGGCGCATGTACCAGAGCGTGCTCTCGAGCGCGTCTCGGACGTCTTCGATTTGGCCCCGGGAGAGCCCGGGACGGCCGACCCCGAGAAGAAGCTGTGCGGCCGACGCTCCGTAGACCTTGTCCGGCCCGAACGAGTCCAGGAACGCGGTGGTCGCAAGCCCCTGAGCAAGATGGACTTCCTTGACCTGGCCGCCGCGGCGATTGTCTTCTTCGACGGCCTTGGAATCCGGCCGGATGATGTCGGCGTTCAGGGCCGCCTTGTAGGAGTCGCCCGCGAACTTCAGGACTTCCGCGCGCACACCGGCGTCAGCGAGTGGGACCTCGCCCGGATGGATCAAGGCGGCCTTCGACTGTGCCTGCGAGAGCGCCTTTACCGTGTGGGCGAGGGTGCGCAATGCACCGCGTGTGCGCTGAAAGCCAGACAACGAACCCCACCGGTTGGTCAGGATGTCGACGAGCTCCGGATGGAACGGGTATGCCGTCGCGATCCGGTCCCGGAAACCCTGACCACCATAAGACCCAGGGAGTGCATCCCCCATCTCTACGTAGTACTCGCCGTACGCGTCCGCGACACCGCGGTGTTCGTCATGCGCGCCGATGCTCGTGAAAAGGCGTCGGTGCAGAATCGGGAAGATGTCGTCGCCCTCGACCGGCGTAACGATGTTTTCAGACCTGCCGACGACTTGGGAGAGCCGTTCCTGCATCTCCTCGCCAGCGAGAGTGGCGTAGTCCTCCATGCGAGAACTCGTCAGAGTCGCGAGCATCGCAACCTTCGGCGTGTTCGCCACCGCGGTGGTGAGTTCCTTGATGAGCGTCAGCGTGAGCGCCGCTAGGTTGCCATCATGCACCTTTACGGCGAGCGCCTTGTTCAGATACTCCAACGTCTCGTCGAGCAAAACCAGGCACGGACTGTGCGCGGCGAGCAATTGCGCCAACTGGAGGGTGGACGAGCCTTCGTAGGCAGCGTCGGCATCCGCAACCTGCTCCCACGCCACCTTTCCGCCCAACCGATACGCGAGGTGCCCAAGCAAGGTCGTAAGCACAACGCCGTCGTCGATCTTCTGCGGCGAAACCGAGAGTGCGGAGCCGTCAAGCACAACGACCCGAGCCTGGGGAATCGTCCCGCTCGGCATCATGGCCGCCACTTCGCGGCCAAGGTCGGTATTGGTCACCGCGTCGGGCGAGCCGAAAAGGTGATACGCGGCAAGCAGGGTGTGGGTTTTGCCGCCGCCGAATTCGGTCTGGAGTCGGTAGACGCCGGCGGCGGCCGTGTCGCCATTGAGGCGGCGGCCCAGCTCGTCGAGAGCCGAGCGCAGGTTCACGGTGAGATAGGTCTTCTCTGCAAAAGACGTTGGGTCCACGTAGTCGGCCGGTCCGTGCCCCTCGGCCACCATACCCAAGTCCGCCGCGAAAAGTGACTCGTCAAAAGACCCATCCGCGATGTCGGGCCGAGGCCGGGCGACCTCGAGCCAGGGCCGTAACGTCATGACTGCTCCTGACCAAGGCGGGGCTGCTCGGTACCGTCCGTGAACATCTTGGGCTGCGCAGAACCGTCCCAGTTGAGTGCCTGCTGTTCGAACCGCGGCGTAGCAGCCTTCGCCGCGGCCTCAGACAGCGCGTCCATGTTCCCCGTGAGGCCGAGGAGCATCGTACGCTCCCGGTTTCCCTCAGGCAGCACCTCAGCGAGGGCCCGGGCGAGCGACCAGAACGCGGTCGAGGCCCCCATGCCGGTGTCGGCGAGCGCCTGCTCAAGCTCCTTGCGTCGCCCAGAGTCCCACAGGTTGCAGGCGTGATGCAGTACGTCGATCATCAGAGGGCTCGTTCCAAGCTTGAGACCCTTCCGGTCTTCCGGCCCTTTCAGCGCAAAGCTTGAGCCACTCTTCTCGGCGACACCGTCATGTCCAACGAGTGCTGAGAGGTCGACATCGAGAGCCCGTTCAAGCTTGTAAGCCTCATCCGCGGGAATCGACTCGCCGTTGTATGCCCACCGCCAAGTGAGATACATCAATGACACCGGATCAAGGGCGCTAACCGACTCGTCGCCTAGGAGCTTACCCATTGCGTGGCGGGCGACGACTTGGCGAGCAAGAATCATAAGGTCCGAGATGGTGACTTCGTCGCCCGACAGGCGGATAACCTTGGCGTATTTCGCAAAGACCTCAAACGCCGGACCAACGGCGGATACAAAGTAATCCGCACCCACTAGGCCCATGTCTTCGAAGCGGTCGAGTCGCTCGGCAATTCGGGCCTCCAGCTCGCGTACGACATCATCGTAAAAGCCCTCGTCCTGGGTGTCATGTTTGCGACAGACAAGTACAACGGAAGAGCCGAGAACGGCGTGCTGGATCGACGCCGTACTGCGGTTGGCCATCTCGGAGCGCATCGGCCACGACGTGCTCACAATCAGGCCGACTGATCGCAGAGCCTTGAGCAGCTTCTCCCATGCCATTACGTCCGTGTGGGCGAAAACCAACGACATAACGCCGTCCGATTTCAACACCCGCGCCATCTCTCGTAGCGCGGAACTCAGGCGTCGATCGAACTCCTCTGACGACACGAAGTCTGGCGAACTCCTTTTGGCCTGATTCTGGATGACCTCTTGCGTCTTTGGCGTGGCGTCCGTCGCAAACACCCCGGGATACAGGCTGCCCGCTGAGCGTTTCAGCCATACGTAAAAGAAGTCGCTCAAGTAGGAGTACTGAATTGCATCGTAGTAGGGCGGGTCGACTACGACCGCGTCGAACGACTCGTCGTCGAACGGTAACGATTGGGCATTCCCGCGGAGAACGGTGGCCGGCGTCGCAGTAGTTGTCGAGCAGTGGCGAATAGCCGCCTCGATCCATCTAACGGCACCATCCCAATTTCCAGAGCCCTTTTGGAACGGATCGATCTCGACGAAGTTCCACGTCATGCGGATGGCTTGCTGTGGAAAGGTATTCCGGACGCTTGCTGCGAAACCCCTCGGGTTGAGACCCCAAGTGCAGAAGCTCGAGTTTCGGTCTGCTATTCGGTCCACACAGAAGGCGAGGTATGTCGCGATAGCACGAGCGCGAGACTCATCCACACCAGACTGCATCATGTGTGCGTGGGCCTCGCGAACCCCTTGGGCGAGACGACCCAGCACGTACAACTGGCGTGGGTTGAACATTGACGCGAACGTATCGATGCCAAATACGAGATTCTGGACGCGTCGGAAGCCATTTGGATCACAGCGCTCATCCGGCACGCCTGTAGAGCCATCCGCTGTTTCGTGGAGATCCGCTATGAGCTGTACCGCCACGTCTTCGGCTGCGGTGAGCTCTTCGATGGTGGGCGCTCGGTAGCGCTTGTCCCCGTCTACTACAAGCACCGCATATAGGCGCCGGCCAAAGCCGCTTCGCTTTCCCCACTCGCGGACGTCGCTCGCCGGCGTCGTGGTGCCGCAGCTCGGACAGGTTGCCGAGCTTGCCTTGACCGTGCCGCGCGACGGATCTTTCCCCGCGTCTGGCTCGCCGGTCCGAACGGCGAGCTCAACAGAACCGGCGTCCGTCAGCTGCAGGTCGACCCAGGCCAAACGCCGAGGGTTGTTGTCTAGCCACCAGTCCTTCACGAGCGGAATCTCACGACCACAACCCGGATCTGGGCATCGCATGGTCCGGCACCAGAAGTACACGGCGGGCCGGCGTCCGTTTTCGTGGCCGGGGAAGACTGCGGCGAGATCCTTTGCCACATGCTTGCGGATCCAGCCCGCCCAGTCGACAAAGTCGTCGGCGAGCTTGTTCCGTCCGAGCTCGTCTGGCTGGCCGTAAAGCTGCGGATACTCAAGACACGCCTTGTCGATGAGGTACGCAACCGGATTCAGCTCAAGAGCGGTAGTGTCACAGCCAAGCCGCAGCGCCTCGAGTGGAATAGCACCGCCTCCAGCGAAGCAGTCGAGCACCCTCGGTGGGCCTTCCGGATACGACTGCGCGAGGAGCTCGCGAAGCGGGTTGATACGGCTCGCGTGGTTGCTCGCCTCGAATTCGGAGGCCTCAGCGATAAGCGCGAGCGTAGACGGGCGGCGCTGATCTCCGGGGTCCGGCAGGAGGGTGCCAAATACGATCGCACGGCTCATGGCGAGTGGTCGCCGGGCCCACCAGAGGTGCATGGTCGAAATGTGCCCGCGACGCAGGCTCTTTTCGCGAGCAGATGCCTCGTTAACGGCTTTCAGAGGGAGCTCTTCTTCGATCAATCGACGGGTGGTCATGAGTTGGCCCGCTGCGCGGCGTTGATCACGGCTGCCGACTCCGCTCCAAAGCGGACGTCGAGGTTGGGCTTCCAAAGCCCCGCTAGGGCTTTGACCGGGTTTTGGATCCTGTACAGGCGGGGAGTTGCGCTCGCGCAGTCGAGCACGGTGTACAACCAGTAGTCGTCGCCAAGCTCTACTGCCTTCGCGTACTCACTCCACGACAGCCAAACACTCGCGACCCCGGAGCGCCCCTTGACCTCGATACAGCGACGTTCGAGGTCTTTTAGGGAGAGCAGGTCGAAGCCGACGTTGTCCGACTCGACGCTACGTAGGTAGTCGACCTGGCGCTCGTCCCGCTCGTACCGCTCAGCAACTTGCACAGCGATCGTCTCGATTTCGCTGTTGTTGGCCGATGGCGCAAGATCACGGGGTGCAGCAGACCCGACGACCGCAGTCGGTGCCAGTCGGGCAAGTCCGAGTAGCCGGACCGGTCCGCGATGCACTACGCGGCCTTGGCGAGCTTGAGCGATGCGCCTATCTCGGGTCAGCACCTGGGTCGTCTTTGCAAGTTCCGCCTTTCGCAGCCGACCCTCGGCCCCTTGCGCGCCAGACGCGACTTCTTCCTCGCTGGCCATGATCGATGCGTCAGCCTGGGCAAGGAGCGCGTTGAATGACCGAGATAGGAACTCAAGCTGGACATCTGCCACGTGTTCGCGGTTGGCCTTCACGGTCTGAAATGTCTCTTCGAAGATGTGCTGACGAGCCCACATTTCGAGGTCTTCGACACTGATTGCTGGTCTCTCAGCATCCGGCGCGTTTCCGCCGTCGGGCGATACGAGGTCGTATAGCGTGGCGAACCCGGGCCTTTCGAGGCGACCATCCGGATGGACGCGGATGGTCGAGAGAGCCCTGTGGACGAGCTCGCCGTTGCCGTCGATCACGTCGCCCGTGGTAAATGCGAGGGTCGCGGTCTCGGTGGCATCGGGGTCGATGAGTACGGCCCCGTGCCCTAGGTCATCGACGGTGCGGTCGAGGACGAAGTCCACGAGAGCATCGAACAGGGGGTGACCAGGTCCGCAAAGTTCAGCGGCCGGAAGGTCGGCTTCGTCCGCCATGCGCGGACGGGTAACAACGCTCTTGTCGAACGTGACTCGAGCGTATTCGGTAGGGATGCGCCGGAACGCGCCAGAGGCTCTGCTGGCCGCGACCAGTGCGTCTGGAGAGCGGGTCACTCGGAGGGTGCCGGGGTCGAGACGCTTTTCGCCCTTGCCCCCGGCAAACGCGAGGGCGTCGAGGAAGAACCGTTCGAAGTACGCGGGTGGAAGGCGGCGTTCCTCGGCACGCTCGGCCTGGTGGCGTAGCGCCTGCCAGTCGATGACTGTCGTCGCCAGTGCCCGTTCGAGTAGTTCTTCCACTCGGGTCCGAATCTCTGGGTCGACGGAGTCGCCCCCGAACTCGGCCACAGCTTGTTCCCCCGTCTTGTCGCCGACCAAGACCGCCTCGATCAGTTCGCGTAGCCGGTATCCGGCGAACGTCTTTCCGATGACGTCGAACACGGGATCGCCGAGGGCCTTGCCCATGTTCTCCATCTTGCGAAGCACCGTCGCTAACACGTAGCCCTCGCGAGTATTCGATGCAACGAGATTGAAGACGTAGACATCTTCTGTTTGGCCAATCCGGTGGATCCGACCCATGCGCTGCTCAAGGCGGTTTGGGTTCCAAGGGATGTCGTAGTTCACCATCAGGTGGCAGAACTGGAGGTTGATGCCCTCTCCTGCCGCCTCGGTCGCCACCATGATCTGGGCCCGCTCGCGGAAGTGCCGCTCTTCGGCGATCCGCTCGGCAAGCTTGAGCCCACCATGAATGCGGGCCACCTCGAAATCGCCTTCGAGATGTTCAATGAGATATTCGAGCGTGTCCCTGTGCTCAGTAAAGATCAGCAGCTTCTTACGCTGGTCCTCGGCGAGGCCCTGACGGCGGACGACGTCGAGGAGCTCGTTGAGCTTCCGTTCCGTCTTGCCTGCTTCGACATCTTGCGCCTGGGTTAGGAGCGGCCCGAGCGCTTCGCGTTCCAGTTGCAGCTCGGCGACGGTGTCGGGAAGCCACTCTTCGAGGACTTGCTCTTCCAGGCGCCACACTTCCGACTCATCGAGGTCTTCGAGGCTGTCGAAGTCCGGGATGACTGCGTCCTTGAACGCCCTGCGTTTGCGGAGATATGCCTCGGGGTCGTTGAGCGCATCTTCGACGCGCGCGAGACGACGTTCGAGCGTGCGGCGGATCGCACGGACGCTCGAGGCGAGTCGGCGCTGCATCGTCGTAAGGGCAAAGCCAGCGGCGGACTTGGAGTTCTCCCCGCGGATCTCGCGTAGCTGGCGCGATACGAAATCCGTAACGGCTTCGTAGAGCTCCCACTCAGCGCCCTCAAGCTCGTAGTCAACGGTTTGCGGATGGCGGGGCTTGAAGAGCTTGTTCCCCGCCATGTCCGTCATCTTCTCCTTGGAAACCTTGCGGTACCGCTCCGGGAGAACATCGACTGTCTTCGGCATCCGGTCGCCGATCGCTTCCAGATCAAGGAGTCGCAGCAGAGCCCACAGGCTTGCGTCGCGACCTGAATGCGGCGTGGCCGTCAACAGGACCAGTCGATCTGCGGTTCTGCTGACGATTTCGGCGGCCTTGTATCGCTCGCTCTTGTTGCTGATGAACCCTTTGCCGTCGACTGCGAGGGTGTACCCGTGCGCCTCGTCAATCACCGCGAGATCCCAGCCCCGTTCGGCGTTATCAAACGCCTCACGCACGCGCTCGGTCTTGAGGAAGTCGCGGCTGACAATCACGTGGTCGTACACATCCCACGGGTTCTCGCCGGGGTGTGCGTCGAAGTTGCCTGCCTCCAGCTGAGTGAACGGCAGATCGAAGCGCTCCAAGAGCTCCCGCGCCCACTGCGGGCGAAGGTTCGCGGGCGTCACGACGAGGATCCGGTCGCCGGCCCGCCTAAGGATCAACTCCTTCATGTAGAGGCCAGCCATGATCGTCTTGCCGGCGCCCGGGTCATCAGCGAGAAGAAAACGCGTACGGGGCTCCCGCAGGAAACAGTCGTAGACGGCCTCAAGCTGGTGCGGCAACGGCTGGATGTTCGAAACCGCCAAAGCCGCCATGTCGTGCTCAAATGCCACTCCGATCCGGTGCGCTTCGACCCCCAGCCGGAACCGATGCGGGTCAGCATCGAAGCGAAGCGGGCTCGAGCGCTCGATCACCTCGACTTTGGCGAGCTCTTCTTCGGACAGCGTGACTTTGCCAAGGCCCGCGGCTCCGTCGTACGTGAGAGTCCAGAAGGGGCCTGGCTTGACGGCGATCAGGGTTACGACGTCGGCACCACCCGGGAGCCGAATTGTCGTGTCCGGGGTTAGCCGGCCGGGGTCAAAACTCACGAGCGGCCCCGACTGATCGAGGGCCAAATTCGGGGCAACGACGGCTGGGAGCGGCCGGGCCGCGAGGCCCGAGATGGTCGAAGGAGCGAATCGCGCGACGGCATAGGCGGATTATCGAGGACTTGCCGGCCCCGCGCCAGCGTTGCCAGGCCGACAAGCGATTACGCTCCTGCTCACGTATGGCGCTCCGATTGCTGTTGGTGCAGCCCTGTCGCGTATGCCCCTGCTGTCGGGGCGACACGCCGTGATGCCTGCAATTCGCGAGTTCGTGGGCTGATTCGTGGGCGCAGCGTCATACGATGCATGACCCACGGCTCCGCAACACAACGCACGCTTCTACGTAGGCCGCCCCTTACCAAAGTGCTCGCTCACCTGGCCCCGCCGTAGGCCCCTCCAAGTGACCGGCTAGTGACCGGCCGCCACCAAAGAGAGCGGATTCATGCGGATCGATGCGGATCCTAACGAGGAGGCGCTGCGGTCCGGAAACACTGGCCTGAGCGGGGAAAGTCGCTGTTTTGCGGGCTGTTCTGCGGACGGGGGACCCAGGAGTCGAACCTGACGCTGCGGTTTTTGAGACCGCAACGTCGGGGCGACCGTCACTGTCGCGTGATCTTGGCGGGTTCAGCCTTCTGGCGGGTGGTAGCCCTTGTCGCGCTTGTGGAGCTTCCCGTCCTTCTCGAGCTGGGGGAGGACGCGGTAGAGGTAATTCGGCTTGATCTTCATCCGCTTGGCGAGCTCGGCGATCGTGATTCCGGGCTGCTTGTGCACGTGCGCCAGCACCTCCTCGGCCCGACCCCCGGTTCCGCGAGGACGCCCGCGACCCCTTCGCGGAATCGTGGCCTTGGCGGCTCGCGCACGCTTCGCCGCGCCTGCGACCGTCGCCTCCGCTCGCTTGCCGACACCCTCAAGCGCATCTAGCGCCTTACGGAGCTGCGCGTGCTCGGTGATCAACGGCTCGAGCTCACGCAACCTCTTCTCCAGGCTACCGCGCAGCTCGCTCAACACATCATCAGGCATTCGGCCTCCAATCGCGGTCGTGGCACACGATAACCGTGAAACCCGCTGGGCGAACAGCTACGTCCCGCTGCCTTGGCCCTATGTCTCGTGCGCGTCGCCGCGTGTACAGCACCCTCTGCCTGTCGCGTTCGCAAAACATATTGGTCCATGATTGGTCCATGGATCGGCCAAAGGCCGTGCGAACTCTGCGCGAAAAAGAGCTTCTTTGCAGGAGTTTTATGAGGGTGAGCGACGGGATTCGAACCCGCGACCGCCGGGACCACAACCCGGAGCTCTACCAGCTGAGCTACGCCCACCAAGCCGGGTAGCCAGTGTAGATGGTCGGTGCGGGCTCGGGCCAGCGCCGGCGCGGCTCGGATCAGGTTGCCGACCGCACGAAGAGGCCGTTGGAGCGCTCGGTGCTCCAGGCTTCTCTGGCGCGAAGGACCGCGTCTGCTTCGCTCGGCGGCAGCGAGGCGGCGCTTGGATCCTCGCCGCGACAGAGCTCGACGCGACGCTCGGCGAGCAGGTGATTGAGGGCCGCCTCGGCGAGCACGAGGCGCTCGCCGGCTGAGGCGTCTGGTGCAACGATCTCGGCGCGATCCCAGACGGCAGGAAGGCTGAGCGGGCCGGCCGCGCAGCGCGCGAGGATATCGCGTTCGATGTCAGGTGATCGGCTTGCGCCGGCGCGGGCGGTCGCGTTCGCACGGCCCGCGATCGCTGCCTGCGCCGCCTCGAGCACTTGCTTTGTGACGTCCTTGCTGTCGCGAAGCGCGTTGATCCAGCCGCGGCCCATCCCGAGGCGGTGCAGCGGCAGTTCGGGTCCTTCGAGAATCACGATCCCCATTCGCTGCGGCACCCATTCGCTGCCGCCGAACTCGAAGATCTGACCCGCCAACCAGGGATTGACGACTTCAGCATGTAGGCGCGCCGCGTCCAGGTTGAAGCCATTCGCTCTCTGCGGAGACTCGCGAAGCTCGACGTGGTACATGTCCCGAGACCCTACGCGAGCGGCGGGCGGTCAGGCGCGGCGGCGATCACGGCCGTGCGGCTCCTCGAAGTCGATCAGCGGCCCGAGCGGCACGATCCCGGTCGGATTGATCGAGGTGTGCGTCATGTAGTAGTGGCGTTTGATCTCATCGAGCGCAACGGTTTCGGCGATGCCGGGCTGCTGGTAGAGCTCCCGCGCGTAGGGCCACAGGTTCGCGTAGTCGACCAGGCGGCGCAGGTTGCACTTGAAGTGAGCGACATAGACCGGGTCAAAGCGCACGAGCGTCGGGAAGAGCCGCCAGTCTGCTTCCGTGAGCACTTCGCCGAGCAGGTAGCGTCGCTCGCCGAGCAGCTGATCGAGCCAGTCGAGCGACTCGAACAGCGCGGTCACCGCGCGCTCGTAGGCCGCCTGCCTGCGCGCGAAGCCGCTGGCGTACACGCCGTTGTTGACGGTCTCATAGACGCGGTGATTGATCGTGTCGATCCCCTCGCGAAGGCTCTCGGGGTAGAGGTCCGGTCCGCTCGCGAGGGGACTCGCGTTGAACATGCGGATGATCTCGCTCGACTCGTTGTTGACGATCCTGCGCTCCTCGCGGTCCCACAGCACCGGTGCGCTGACGTGCCCGCTGTAGCCGGGCGCCGTTCGCTCGTAGGCCTCCGAGAGGAACCGCATCCCCTCGACCGGGTCCTCGTAGATGCCGCCGGTGAACGCCCAGCCCCGCTCGTCGCGGATCGGGTCGAGGTGCGATATCCCAACCGCCGACTCGAGCCGCTCGAGCTTGCGCACGATCATCGTGCGATGACACCACGGACAGGCCGATGCCACGTAAAGGTGGTAGCGGCCCGGCTCGGTGATCTCGACCCGCTCGCGAAAGACGGACGGGGCACGCTCGAAGGCCCCCAGTGTGGCTTCGGCGCTCGGTCCGCTCATCCCGTTCGATTATGCCGGTTGGTCCGCTAGCGTCCGGCGCGCGATGCCCATCGCGGAAAATGCCACGGCTCGCCTCGAGGCGTTCAGCGACGGCGTCTTCGCGGTCGCCATCACACTGCTCGTTCTTGGTCTGCACGTCGAGGCGAAGCAGGGCCAGCTTGCGCACGCACTCGGCAGCGAATGGCCGCACTACGCAACCTACGTCGTGAGCTTCCTGACGATCGGCATCATCTGGATGAACCACCACGCCCAGTTCGACCGAATCGTGCGAGCCGATCGCACGCTGATGCTGCTGAACCTCGTGCTGCTGATGTTCGTGACGCTGATCCCCTTCCCGACGGGTCTGCTCGCTGGACACCTGAGCGCGCCGTCTGACCAGCATGTCGCTGCTGCTGTCTATGCCGGAACGCTGCTCGCGATGTCGGTCACGTTCTTCGCCACATATCTGTGGACCACGCACGCCGGTCTCTTCAGCGAGCAGATAAAGGAGCGCCACGTCAGCTACCTGATCCGACGCAACGCCGTGGGACTGCTCGTGTACGTCGTCGCGATAGCGATGGCGTTCGTCAACGCGACGGCCAGCCTGGCCCTGTGCGGGCTAACAGCCGTCTACTACACCTTCCCGGGGAAGGTGCTCGACTAGAGGCAGGCAGAGTCGAGCACGCGAAAGGAGCGAGCTCGCGGTGATCTTCCACTCCGCCACCACCGGCACGACAGTTGACAGATCCGCCCAGCGCGTCAAACCTCTGCAACCGGCGCCGGGAAATCGGGTCTGCTGAGGTGGGATGGCACGGGCGGCACTCATCTTCCCCGGTCAGGGAAGCCACAGCGAAGACATGGCGGACGGCCTGCGTGATGCACCGGCGATTCGCCTTGGCCTCGAGTTGCTCGACTACGACCCCTTCCAGCGGCTGGCTGAGGGAACGCGCTACCAGCAGCCCGCGGTGTTCCTTTGCTCGGTCGCTCGCTGGCAGCTCGAACAGCCCGAGGGTCTCGTCGCCGCGGGTCATTCGCTCGGCGAGTACGCGGCCCTCGTCGCGGCGGGCGCGGTTGATTTCGAGCCGGCGCTCGAGCTCGTGGACGAGCGGGCGAGCGCGATGGCGGAGGCCGCAGCGCTGACGCCGAGCGGCATGACCGTGATGCTGAAGGGTGACCCGCAGGCGATCGCCCAACTCGCCGCCAGCCTCGAGCTGATCGTGGCGAACGACAACTCCCCGGGCCAGCTCGTGCTGGCGGGTCCGATCGCGGCGCTCGCGCAGGCGGAGGAGCGTGCCAAGGAGGAAACCGGGGCGCGGGCGCAACGACTCGACGTGAGCGGCGCCTTCCATTCGCCGCTGATGGCGCCGGCGGCCGAGCGCCTGCGCGTCGCGCTCGAGCGCACCGCATTCCGCGAGCCGCGGATCCCGGTGTACTCGAACAGCACCGTCACCCCATTCACGGACCCGCAGCGACAGCTCGCCGAGAACCTGCTGCTGCCGGTGCGCTGGCGTGAGACGCTGCTCGCCTTCCACGAGCTCGGAGTCGAGGAGTACATCGAACTCGGACCTGGCCGGATCCTGACCGGCCTCGTGAAGCGGACGGTTCCCGTCCAGTGAAACCCGGGATCCTCGGCATCGGCGACGCGCTGCCGCCACGCGTGGTCACCAACGCCGACCTCGTCGGCGAACTCGACACGAGCGATGAGTGGATCGTCAGGCGCACCGGCATCCGCGAGCGGCACTGGCTGCAAGGCGACGAGACGCTCGCCGACCTCGCGACCAGCGCCTGCGCGGCGGCGCTGCGCGACGCGGGCAAGGAACCGGGCGACGTCGATCATGTGATCATCGCGACGATCACGCCGGACCAGCTCACGCCCGGCCTGGCACCCGCCGTTGCGGCAAAGCTGGGCGCCGAGCACGCGGGCGTCGTCGACCTCAACGCCGCATGCGCGGGATTCCTCTACGGACTCGATCACGCCGCCGCACTTGTCGAGAGCGGGCGCGCGCGCCACGTGCTCGTCGTTGGCGCGGAGGCGCTATCGCGCATCACCGACCACGAAGACCGCTCGACGGCCGTGCTGTTCGGCGACGGCGCCGGAGCGGCGCTGGTCGGACCGATCAGCGAGGGCGTCGGCATCGCCGGCTTCGAGTTCGGCTACGACGCGGAGCTGGCGCCGCTGCTCTACGCCGAACGCGAACGGCCGCTGCTGCGGATGGCCGGCCAAGAGGTCTACAGGCACGCGGTCGCGCGGATGACCGAGGCGAGCGAGCGACTGCTCGAGCGACTCGGGCTCGACGCAACGAGCATCGACTACTTCGTGCCCCACCAGGCAAATGCGCGGATCGTCATTGCGGTCGCGGATGCGCTCGATGTGCCGCATGAGCGCGTCTCGTTCAACGTCGAGCTGACAGCAAACACCTCGGCGGCGTCGATCCCGCTCGGGCTCGCCGCAGCCCAGCGTGACGGCCGACTGCCTGCGGGTGCGCTGGTCGCGATGGTCGCGTTCGGGGCCGGGTTTGTCTGGGGCGCCGGGGTGAGCTCGTGGAAGGACGGCGCTGCGATCGACAAGCGCGGCAAAGCCCAAAAAGTCAAGACAAGGAGCACGTGATGGCACAGTTGACTGAAGAGCAGGTCCTCGAGGGCGTGCGCGCAGAGCTCGCTCAGCTCAAGGTCCCCGGCGCCGACGAGGCGACGATGGACACTGAGTGGCGCGATCTCGACATCGACTCGCTCGAGCTGGTCGAGCTTGTGACCGCGCTCGAGGACCGCTTCGGCGTCAAGATCGCCGACGGCGAGCTGCGCTCGATCGCGGGCGTCGGCGACGCGGTCCGCCTGACGATGTCACTCGCGAACGAGCCGGCAAGCGCGTGAGCACCACACGCGGGGCGAGCTCGGGCGGTGTCGCTCAGCGCGGCACAGGCACCACACGCGGGGCGGGCTCGGGCGGTGTCGCCACGCGCGGCACAGGCGTCGCGGTAACCGGTCGCGGTGTCGTCACCTCGCTCGGAGAGGGGGCCGACGAGTTCTTCGACGCGCTCCTCGCCGGCCGCTCGGGGATCGTCGACGGCTTGTCGGCTTGCACCGACTTCGACCCCGACCGGCACCTCGATCCGCGCGCCGCACGGCGCATGGACCGCTTCACGCAGCTCGGCCTCGTCGCGGCACTGGAGGCCGCCGGCGAAGCGGGGGTGTCCGAGTGCGATCCGGATCGCGTCGCGGTGCTGCTCGGAACGGGGGTCGGCGGGCTTACGACCCTGCAGGAGCAGTGCACATCGTTCATCGAGCGTGGCGAGCGCGGCGTCTCCCCCAACTTCGTGCCGATGATGATGCCCAACGCCGCCGCCGGCCAGGTCGCGATCCACCTCGGCCTGCACGGGCCGGGCTTCTCGATCGCCTCCGCCTGCGCGACCGGGTCGCACGCGATCGGCGAGGGGATGCGGATGATCGAGCGCGGTGCCGCCGACGTCGTGCTTGCCGGCGGCAGCGAAGCGGCGCTGACGAGCCTTTGCATCGCCGCGTTCCGGCGGATGGGAGCACTCTCCGCGGGGGGCGTGTCGCGTCCTTTCGACGCGCGCCGTGACGGCTTCGTGATGGGCGAAGGCGCCGGCGTGCTCGTGCTGGAGCGCGAAGAGCACGCCGCCGCGCGCGGAGCCAAGGTCTACGGTCGGGTCATCGGCTATGGCGCGTCGAACGATGCGTTCGACATGGTCCAGCCCGACGAAGAGGGACTCGGGGCGCAGATCGCGATGCGTGCGGCCCTGGTCGATGCCGGCGCGGCGCCGGGCGACGTCGACTTCATCTCGGCGCACGGCACGGGGACTCCGATCAACGATCGCATTGAGACGCTCGCGATCCACCGGCTGTTCGGCGAGGACGCGCCGCCGGTCTCCTCGACGAAGTCGGCGATCGGGCACCTGCTCGGCGCGGCCGGCGCGGCCGAGGCGCTGGTCTGCGTCGAGACGCTGCGCCGTGGAATGCTGCCGCCGACGATCAACTACGAGGAGCCCGATCCCGACTGCGACCTCGACTACGTGACGGAGGGTGCGCGCGAAGCGCCCGGGATCAAGCTGGCGCTCTCGAACTCGTTCGGCTTCGGCGGCCAGAACGCCTGCCTCGCGCTGGCGGCCGCCTGATCGCGGCATTCAGACCGCGTCACAGGCGGCTACGCTTCTCGCCAGCATGCTCGCTCATCGCCCCCGGGGTCTTCTCGCTTGGTGACGCGCGCGCTCTACGTAGTCGACGGCGGCGCGGCGCGCGATCAGCATTCGCGCAATGCGACCGAGGAGTCGATCCTCGAGGCAACCCGGGCGGCATTGCTTGAGGAGCCATACGAGCGGATCACGATCGACGGCATCGCGCGACGTGCGTTCGTGAGCCGGACGGCCGTCTACTTCTACTTCCCGAACAAGCGGGCGGTGATCGACCGCCTGATCCAGCTCGCCTTCAGCGATATGTACGCCGCTGCGGAGCCATACCTCGAGGGCGACGGCGACCCGCGGCGCGACATCCACCGTGCGCTCGCGCGGACCCTCGCGGCCGTTCACGAGCACGCGTCGGTGCTGCTGCTGGCCGCCCGCCTGAGCGGCCAGATGGACCGCCTGCCGGCGGAGTGGGAGCCCTACATCATGCGGTTGCGCAACGCCGCGGCAAGGCGAATCCGCCGCGACCAGCAGCGCGGTCTCGCTCCCGACGACATTCCCGCCGGCACCTCCTCGAGGGCGTTGCTCGCGATGGTCGAAGGCCAGATCGTGCGCGAGGTCGTGATCGGCGGTGGCGACGCCAACGAGTCGGTGCGAGTGATGGCCGAGCTCTGGTGGCGCGCCGTCTACTCGCCTGCCCGCCCTTCGCTACCGAGGGTGCGACCGACGTAGGGTCAGGCCTCGGCGCGTGCGCCGAGGCTCGGATCGGTGCATGCACCGATCCGCCGGGGCGCGCATGCGCGCCCCGGTCACACTAAAGCGGCTTGCGCGCCTTGATCTGATAGACGGCGGTGTAGCCGACGTCGAAGCCGTGGCGCGCGGCGCGCAGGTAGAGACGCCAGATCCGCAGGCGCTCGATCCCGGCGAGCCGCTCGGCTTCCTCGAGATGCTGGTCGAGGCGGTCGTGCCAGTGGCGCAGCGTGTCGGCGTAGTCCTTCATGAAGCCCTCGACATGCTCGGTGTAGAAGCGGGCGCGCTCGAACGCGAGCTGGGTGCGCGAGAGCAGCAGCGGGTGTCCGTCGGGGAAGACGTAGCGCATTGTGAACTTGTCGGCGCTCGGGTCCTCCTCGGGGCGCATCAGGCTGATCGCGTGGTTAAGCAGCAGGCCGCCGGGGCGCAGGACGCGGTTGAGCGCGGCGGCGTAGGTGTCGATCTGCTCGACGCCGACGTGCTCGGCCATGCCGATGCTCGCGATCGCGTCGAACGGCTCGTCGGCGAGCTCGCGGTAGTCGGCGATCCGGATCTCGACGCGATCGGACAGGCCCGCGTCGGCGACGCGCTGGCGCGCCAGCTGGGCCTGTGACGGCGACAGCGTGATCCCCGTCGCGTGCACGCCGTACTCGCGCGCAGCGTGAATCGCAAAGCTGCCCCAGCCACAGCCGACGTCGAGCAAACGCTGACCCGGCTGGAGCTCGAGCTTCGTCGCGACGAGGTCGAGCTTTGCCAGCTGTGCCTCCTCGAGCGTCAGCGCGCCGCGTGAGAAGACGGCGCAGCTGTAGGTCATCGACTCGTCGAGGAAGAGCGCAAAGAACTCGTTGCCGACGTCGTAGTGGTAGCGAACCGCCGCAGCGTCGCGCTCACGGCTGTGGCGCTCGCCCTTGAGGATCAGCTCGCTGCGGGGCCGGCGCGGGATGCCGGCTGGAGCGGCGGCCAGAGCGAGCGCCGCGAGTAGGCGCGCCTTGTCCTTGTTCGCGATCTGGGGTGGCACCCAGTCGTCGACGACGATGAACGCGGAGTCGAGGTCGTCGCAGTCGAGCGATCCCTCGACGTAGGCTCGACCGAGACCTAGCGGTCCCGGAGCGCGCAGCGCGTGTGCGATCGCGGAGGCGCGGCGGATGTAGAACGTCGGCGCGCCCGTCTCTGTGGCAGGAAGTCGCCCCCCGTCCCAGAACTCGAGCGAGAAGGGGCGAGAGGGGAGCACGCGAGCGAGCTCCCGACGGAGCGGTGCGCTGAGTTTGAGCAGGGCCACCGGCGAAGCCTAGAGAACAAGCCGGCTTCCTGCCGCTCTAACCCTCGACTTGAGCGTTAGAGCGCGCAGATAGCCCGCGAACTCGTGCGCTGCATTTGACATAACCGGCTCAGCAGCGTTATGTCAATGTTCGCTCTGGCACGTCACTCAGGCCGGCGTCAGGATCATCACCGGGATCGCGCGACCCGCTGTTCGTGCGTATTCGGCGAACTGCGGGCTCCCTGCAACGATCGTTGCAAAGAGGCGATCGCGCTCCTCCCCTTCCGCCTCGCTCGCCACGACGTCGACCATGCCCCTGCCGACCTCGACGTGGGTGTCCGGGTGCGCCTTCAGATTGCGATACCAGCCCGGATGCTCGGGCGCGCCGCCGGCCGAGGCGACGATCACGTAGCGACCGTCGTCCGGCACGTAGGCCAGCGGGTTGACGCGATGCGTGCCCGATTTCGCGCCCGTGTGATGCAGAAGCAGCAATGACGCCCCTTCGAACATGCCGCCGACACGACCCTCGTGCGCGCGAAACTCCTCGACGATCTGGGCATTGAAGGCCGCCATGTCGCTCGCCATCAGATAATCCTCCGCTCTCGCGCAGCCTGTGTCATGTCAGTGTCCAGTCTATTCATACCGCGTGACGTGGGAGTGCGGCGGCGTCGCAGCCCGAGGCCTATTAACGTCACGCACCCAGGCCATCGCTTTTACAGTTAACGCCGGAGCATATTGCTGAGGTCGGCGCGTCAGTGGGCTATGAGGTGACACGACCGCGTCAGCCGATTGGTACCAAGCATACCCATTCACAATACACCTTCGCCCGGATCGCTTGTACCGGTGTACGGATTCGGCTACGCATCCGCTGTGGCGCTCTGTATTGTACGCACAGGTGAGCCTGTGGAGAGAGCGGCGACGGTCGCTCGAGAGAGCTGTTCAGGGGCTGGTTGATGAGCAATCCTGAGGACCACGAAGGGGTCACAGACGGTCTCGACGGCGCGAGCCAGGAGGCGCTCGACGAGATCCGTGCGCGCGCCGAACTCGAGGCCGAAGCGTCGCCAGAGAACGCGTTTGGGCTGGCCGGCCAGCCGTTCAACATGCGCTCGCCCTTCTTTGTCGGCTTTATCGGCGCGCTCGGCGTGGCCTGCGCTTTCGCGCTGGCCTACGTTGTCGTGGCGGCGAGCGAGGTGCTCATCCTGCTCGGGCTGGCTTTCTTCCTCGCCGTCGGGCTCGACCCGGCCGTCAGGTGGATCCACCGACGAGGGCTGCCACGTTGGACGGCGGTCGTCATTGTCCTTGCTGGCGTGCTCGCGATGCTCGGCGGGTTCATCGCAACCGCCGCGCCGGTGGTCGCGACTCAGGCGAGCCATCTCGCCTCCGAGCTTCCGCACTATTACCGTGAGCTGAACCGACACAACACTGAGCTCGGGAGGCTCAACAGGAAATAGCACATCACTGGGGCCCTCCAAAATCTCTTGCGCGGGGACAGTACATCATTCGGCGCCGTGGTCGGTGTCGGTAAAGTCGTATTGGACCTACTCGCATCGGTGGTCGTCGTCGTGATCGTCACGGTCTATTTACTGGCAGATCTTCCACGCGTGCGGCGCGGTCTCTATTTGCTCGCGCCGAGGAGCCGTCGTGCACGCATGGTGCTGCTCACTGATGAGATCCTCGACCGCGTCGGCGGGTATGTTCTGGGAAACCTGCTGACATCGTTCATCGCCGGTTTCGGGACCTGGCTCTGGGCGCTTGCACTCGGAATTCCGTATGCCCTGCTCCTCGGGCTGCTGGTCGCCCTGTTCGATCTGATCCCCGTCGTGGGCTCGACGATCGGCGGGATCATCGTGGCGCTCGTGGCCCTCACCGTCTCGCTTCCCGCTGCCATCGCGACGGGCGTTTTCTACCTCGTCTACCGCTTTCTCGAGGATTACCTGCTCACGCCCAGGGTCATGGCACGCACGGTGGACGTCCCCGGCCTCGTCACGGTGGTGGCAACGATCATCGGCGCCGCTCTGCTGGGGATCATCGGCGCCCTCGTCGCGATCCCGATCGCGGCCGCGATCAAGCTGCTCGTGCAGCAGGTCGCCGCGCCGCACCTCGAGCGCAGCTGAGACGAAGCTCTAGCTGGCTCTCACTGCGTCGGCCAGGCGCTGCGCCGCGCCGGCCGACGCCGTCAGGTACAGGTGTGGCTCGATCGCTTCGAACTCGAGCAGCAGCGGCCCGGCGCCTGGCCCGATCACGACGTCGACGCGCATGTAAACCGGGGTCCCAAACGCTTCTGACACCTGGCGGACGACCTGGCGCGCGAGGCGATGCTCTGCCGCCTCGGCGGTGTCGAGCGCGACGAGATCCTCCCGCAGCATCGCCCTGGCCGGTGCCAGCTCACCCTCGGCCAGGGGCGCCACCTCGTCGCGTTCGAGGATCGGCCGCTTGCGCAGGACGTGCGAGAGCTCACCGCCGAGGAAAACGAGCGCGGTCTCTCCGCGGTGATCCACCGAGGCGATGTAGGGCTGAACCAGCGCGACTCGCCCGCTGACCTGGATCTGCTCGATCAGCGAGCGGGCCTCACCATGAGCGGCCGGCCCAAACCGGCCCGTGTCGCGCGCACCGGCGGAGATGCCCGGCTTCACGACCACCTCCCCGTCCAGGCGCGGGAGGGCATCCCCCGGAGCCACGTACACCGTCGGGACCGTTGGCGCCGCCAGCCGGCCGAGGTAGCGCTTATCCGCGTTGAACGCCACGAGGTCCGGCCTGTTGCGAAGCCGCTCCGAGCCGACGCTGTGACACCAGGAGACGAAGTCGGCGACCCGCGAGGTGTAGTCCCAGGTCGAGCGGATCACCACCCTGTCGAAGGCCTCCCAGTCGACACTTGCGTCATCCCATGAGCGGTACTCGGCGCCCAGCAGGCTCGCCGCGAGATGGTCGTCGTGCCACCCGTCAGGTAAAGCCGAGCACGTGGCGAAGGCAACCCGCACGGGGCGGAGCATAAGGATGAGCTGACGGCAGCCCGACGATGTTGGCCCAGCTCGCCCCGATCGGCTGCATCACAAGCCGGGCGAGGGCGGACGGTATCGTGATGGCATGGAGCACCGTGTACTCGGAGGCCAGGGCCTCGAGGTCAGTGCGATCGGTCTCGGCACGATGGGCATGACGATGGCCTACGGAGCGAGCGACGAGGCCGGCGGCATCGAGACGATTCGGCGTGCGCACGCGCTTGGTGTGACGTTCCTCGATACGGCCGAGCTCTACGGCGGAGGCACCGGGTCGAACGAGAAGCTGGTCGGTCGCGCGATCGAGGGGTTTCGTGAGGAGATGGTGCTGGCCACCAAGTTCGGATTTGTCCTGCCGCGTGAAGAGAACATGGCGAGGCGGTTGGACAGTCGTCCCGAGCACATCCGAGAGGTCACAGAGAACAGCCTGCGCTACCTGGGCACCGACCACATCGACGTGCTCTACCAGCACCGCGTCGACCCCGATGTGCCGATCGAGGAGGTGGCCGGCGCGGTCGGAGAGCTGATCGGCGAGGGCAAGGTGCGCTTCCTCGGACTAAGCGAGGCCGGCGGAGACGTGATCCGTCGCGCGCACGCGGTGCAGCCCGTGTCGGTGCTGCAGACCGAGTACTCGATCTTCGAGCGCGCAGTCGAGGACGAGATCCTGCCGACCATCCGCGAGCTCGGGATCGGCTTCGTGGCCTACTCGCCGCTGGGTCGCGGCTTCCTGACCTCGGCCGTCAAACCGGCGGCTGAGTACCCGGCCGACGACATGCGCTCGTGGGACGAGCGCTGGCAGCCGGGCAACTACGAGCGGAACGTCGAGGCGATCGAAAAGCTCGGCGAGCTGGCCAGCGAGAAGGGCATCGGACTGACTCAGCTCGCGCTCGCCTGGCTGCTGGCGCAAGGCGACGACATCGTTCCGATCCCGGGTACGCGCAGCCCCGAGCGGTTGGCCGAGAATGTGGCAGCCGCCGACGTGGTGCTGACCGAGGAGGACCTCGCACGGGTGAACGAGATCCTGCCCGAGGGCTCGTTCGGCGGCCGCTACCCGGAAGCGATGATGCCGAAGTGGTGATGGCGACCTTGCGGGTAGCTAGCGCCAGCTCGCGTGCGTCGGATCTGTCGCGGCACTGAGACCTGCGCAGCACCACGGACTTGGTGTGCCGGCCTTGGCCCCGTTCGGCAGGCGTCTTGTCGTGGTGGCCGAGGGCCGCGGGCGTGTGGCAGCGCGCTGCGATACTGGGCCGGCCATGCCACGCCTCTACTACATGCCCCGCACGCGCTCGAGCCGTGTCCTGTGGCTGCTCGCGGAGATCGGCGCGCCGTACGAGCTGACGAAGCTCGCGCCCGAGGAACGCTCGTCCGTCGACCATCTCGCGCGCCATCCACTGGGACGCGTACCGGCACTCGAGCTCGACGACGGCACGGTCATGTTCGAGTCCGCCGCGATCTGCCTCCAGCTCGCCGACCTCCATCCCGATGCCGGTTTGATCCCCCCGCTCGGATCAGCCGAGCGGGCGCTCGTCTACCAATGGGTCCTGTTCGCAGTGACCGAGCTCGAGGCGCCGCTGTTTCGCTGGGTCCGCGAGGCCGCCGAAAACTCGGGCGATACCCCGTCGCGCGAGCGTTTCGCCCAGGCCGCCACTGCGCTCCAGACGGCACTCGACGATCGCGACTGGCTACTCGGCGATCGCTTCACGGTCGCCGACGTGATGTGCGCCAGCGTGCTCGGTGGCGCCCACTCACGCGGACTATTGACCGGCTGGCCCGGCCTGCGGGCCTACCTCGAGCGCGCAGAGGCCCGGCCCGCGTTCGTAGCCGCGGCAGCGTTCTCGAACCAACCGCGTAGATAAGAGCCCGGCACCGTAGCGCGCGCGTTCGTCGGCGGAATGAGGCCACGCCGCCCGCGTGTTCGGCGGTAGGCTGTCGGCATGGCCTTGGGCGAGGAGAAGTACATCCTGCTGACGACGTTTCGCCGTGATGGCACGCCAGTGGCGACTCCTGTGTGGGTGGTCAAGCTCGACGGCGGACGATTCGGCCTCTGGACCAGCTCGGGATCGGGCAAGGCAAAGCGTCTGGCGCACACCGAGCGCGTGACCGTGACGCCGTGCGACGCGCGCGGTCGTGTGAAGCCGGACGCCGTGGTCGATGCGACCGCTCGTCTGGTCACCGGAAGCGAGTTTGAGGACATCCGCCAGCGGATCGTCTCAAAGTACGGAGTGATGACGAAGTTCACAAAGCTGCTCGGGACCATCGCCGGCGTGCTGCGCGGCAAGCGCATCCCGTACGGCGATCGAGGCGTCGTCATCACGCCCACGCCGACCGCCTGACAGCCCTACGCGCGCCAGCGGAACTGGCCGCTTCTGCTCAGCGCGAGCACTGGTTCGAAGCGCCGAGCTCCGTCTGGCTGATGCCCGCGGCTCCTCGAGGTCAACGATGTTTGCTGTGCTACACATGAAGAGGGGCAGCGGTGCTGCGCGCGCTGCGCTCGGCACGTAGGCAGCGCACGTCACGACGATCGGAGGCGAGATGGCGAAGGTGCTCTACACCGCGAAAGCCACTGTTACCGGCGGGCGCGCCGAAGGTCACGGTCGCTCCAGCGACGGGGCCCTCGATGTGCAGCTTCGTAGTCCGGTCGAGATGGGCGGCGACGGTGGTGGCACCAACCCGGAGCAGCTGTTTGCGATCGGCTATGCAGCGTGCTTCGAGAGCGCTATCGGCGCCGCCGGCCGTCGCGAGCACGCGGAGGTCGGTGATGTGTCGATCGACAGTCACGTCAGTCTTCTACCGACGGCGGGTGGTGCCTTCACGCTCGCCGTAGTACTCGACGTCAGCCTGCCCCAGGTCGAGAACAGCGAGCTGGCCGGCCGGATCGTTGGCGCAGCCCACCAAATCTGCCCCTACTCCAACGCGATTCGCGGCAACATCGACGTCGAGCTGAGGGCCAACGGGCACACCGTGAAATAGCTGTCGCCCGCGGGGAATCAATCCCACAACGCTCCGCGCTCACGGGAGGATGCCGATGCAGGCGTCGATGTGCGCCAGCGTGCTCGGTGGCGCCCACTCACGCGGACTATTGACCGCCTGGCCCGGCCTGCGGGCCTACCTCGAGCGCGCAGAGGCGGGCCGCTCCAGCGGCAGGGCTCGGACCGCGTCGTAGCATCGACGGTGGTAGTGCTCGCCAACTGCGAGCGCCACCGACGGATCAGATGCCAACGAGGTCGTGCTTGGCACCCCATCCGTGACGATGGTCAAGGGCTCGTAGGACGCCGATCACGTCGCCGCAACGAACACACCCCAGCATGACGGGCAGGTCGCCGCGGTGGCTCGGCGTCTCGCAACGAGCCACCGCCGCGAGAACGTCCCTGATGAGCCGCCGCAACGCTTCTCGGCTATGGGCACTCCCGCTCCCTCGCCGCCTCAAGCGCCTGCGCCCGAAGCACCAGTGGTCGCATGCGTCGGCTCTCCGCGAGCTTCGACGCCGCGTCTCACGATGAGCAGCGGGCATCGTATGTGGCGCACGAGATACTCGGAGGTGCTGCCGAACAGCATCCGCCGCGCCGGACCGAACCCGCGCGAGCCGACGACGAGCAGATCAACCTCTTCGCCGAACCGAGCAAGCGCCTGTGTCGGGATTCCGCCCACGACGCTCCCTTCAACGTCGTCGAAGGCGTCGAGGCGCGCCTGTGCCTCGCGCTCCAGGTCGCTCAGGACTTCGCTCCAGTCGATGGCCACCATCACGCCATAGGCGTAGGTGGGGGTGCCGACGACTGTAAGTGCCTCGATCCTCGCGTCGTGCTCTCCCGCCACCATCCGGGCAAGGGCGAGCGCAGCTTCACTTTCGTCCGTGCCGTCGTAGGCGACACCGATCGTGGCGAGCGGACCGGGGTGCTCGGCGTAGCCGAGCGGAGCGACCGCAACCGCGCACGGCGCACCATCGAGCGACGCCCGCATGTCGTCGCCGAGCAGGAGGCGACCAACCGCGCCACGTGCACACGAGCCTACGACGAGCAGATCGCTGTCGTGCTCGCCGGCAATTCGGTGAAGGCCAGCGCCGACGGAGCTGGCGCCGACCGCCTCAATCTCGGCGTCAACGCCGATTGCGTCTCGCTCCGTGGCCAGCAGCTCGAGCGAGTCCTGACGCGCGATCGCAGTGAAATTGACACCGCTGCCGTGGTAGCCGCTCTCGTCGGCGGGGTAGACGTGTACGAGCGTCAGCTCCCCCGCGGGCGCGACGAGCTTGCTCGCCAGGAGGGCAGCATCGTGGCCGCCTGCCGTTCCGTCCACGCCGGCGATGACTTGGCTGAACATCGAATCCTCCTTTTCCGGACGTTGACAGCAGACTCGCAGCGCCACCGACGGACGCCATCGGTAGACGAGCGTGAACAGGGTCCGTACGGATTACGGAAACGCCTGGCTAGTGGGCGTCCGACCTGCGGTCTGGAGGCCTAGCCGGCGGCTTGGGCAGCTGCGACACGCGCGATCGGCACGCGGAAAGGCGAGCACGACACGTAGTCGAGGCCCGCCTCAGCGAAGAACCGGATCGAGTCGGGGTCGCCGCCATGCTCGCCGCATACGCCTAGCTCGATCCGGGGATTGCCTGCGCGACCGCCTGCGACGGCGGTTCGGACGAGCGTGCCTACTCCGTCGCGATCGATCGTTTCGAATGGTGAGCGACTGACGATTTTCTCACTGATGTAGCGCGCCAGAATCGTGCTTTCGATGTCATCACGGGAGAAGCCGAGGGCGGTCTGTGTGAGATCGTTGGTGCCAAAGGAGAAGAACTCGACGTGCGCCGCGAGATGCTGCGCGACTGCGCACGCGCGCGGCAGTTCGATCATCGTGCCGACTGTGTAGTCAACGCCCTGGCGCATCCCTTCATGCTCCGCGACCCTGACGACCAGCTCGCGCATCATCGTCAACTCGCGTTCGTAGTTGACTAGCGGAATCATCACCTCGGTGTGTGGCGCGTGGCCGCTGCGCTCCCGTACCGCCCGCGTCGCGCGCATGATGGCGGTCACTTGCATCTCGTAGATCTCCGGGTGGAGGATCCCGAGTCTGCAGCCGCGAGTTCCAAGCATCGGATTGGTCTCGGCCAGCTCCTTTACGCGCTCGAGCGTACGCTCGAGGTCGGCAACGTCGCCGGGGCGATGCTGGCGCGCTTCACGCAGGTCGTCCAGCAGCTCGATCTCGCTCGGCAGGAACTCGTGGAGCGGCGGATCCAGCAGCCGAATCGTGACCGGCAGCCCCTCCATCGCCTCGAACAGGCCCTCGAAGTCAGCCTGTTGCAGCGGCAGCAGCCGCTCGAGCGCGACTCGCCGCTCGGCCACGTCGTCGGCCATGATCATCGCGCGCATCTTCGGCTGGCGATCCGCCGCCATGAACATGTGCTCGGTGCGGCACAGACCGATCCCCTCGGCGCCGAACCCGCGGGCCCGACGCGCGTCCTCGGGGACATCGGCGTTGGCCCGCACTCCGAGCGTCCGCAGCTCATCGGCCCAGCTCAACACCGTCTCGAAATGAGGATCGATCTCGGCGTGGACCAGCGCCACATCGTCGATCGTGATCTCCCCCGTCGAGCCGTTGATCGCGATCAGATCGCCCTCGTGCAGGATTGTGTCGCCGACCCGCACCGTGCCTGCGTCGAGATCGATGTGCAGCTCGCTCGCTCCGCAGACACACGGGCGGCCCATGCCGCGCGCGACCAGCGCCGCATGCGACGCCTTGCCGCCCTCGCTCGTGAGGATGCCTTTCGCGGCGAAGAATCCGGCGACGTCTTCCGCCTCGGTGAACGGGCGAACTATGACGACATCGACGTGATGCTCCGCGGCCGCTACGGCCGCCTTGGCAGTGAAGGCGATCGCGCCCTTGGCGGCGCCGGGCGACGCTGGCACACCGTGTGCCAAGACCGCGAACTTGGCCGCCGGATCGAACGTCGGGTGCAGTAGCGCATCGAGCGCCGCCGCGTCGATTGTGGCAATCGCCTGCGCCTTGGTCAGCAGTCCCTCGTTCACTGCGTCGACCGCGAAACGAACAGCCGCCTGCGCGGGACGCTTCGCGTTGCGCGTCTGCAGCATGTACAGACGCCCCTCCTCGATCGTGAACTCCGTGTCCTGCATGTCGCCATAAACGCCTTCCAGCTGGCGCAGGATGCCGGCCAGTTGCGCGTAGGCCTCCGGCATGACTTCGCGGAGCTGCGCGAGCTCCTGTGTGTTGCGCACTCCCGAAACCACGTCTTCGCCCTGCGCGTCGACCAGGAAGTCGCCTGACGGCTCGGGGGCTCCGGTCAGCTCGTCGCGGCTGAACGCCACGCCCGAGCACGAGTCGTCGCCTTTGTTGCCAAAGACCATCTGCTGCACCGTGACCGCCGTTCCCCAATCGTCGGGGATGTGGTTGATGCGACGGTAGGACACAGCGCGGTCTCCGCTCCACGAGTCGAACACCGCAAGCGTCGCCTGGTGCATCTGGTCGGCTGGGTCCTCGGGGAACACGTCACCAGTCTGCGCGTGGAAGACCCGCTTGAAGGTCGCTGTCAGCTCACGCAGCGCCTCGACGTCGAGCTCGGTATCGAGGTGCACGCCGCGGCGGGTCTTGAGCTGCGCGATCTCCGCTTCGATCTGCTCGACGGGCACGCCGCGCACGACGTTGGCGAACATCTGCACGAAGCGCCGGTATGAATCCCATGCGAAACGCTCGTTTGCGGTCGCGCGGGCCAGCCCGTCAACCGAGCTGTCGCTGAGCCCGAGATTCAAGACCGTGTCCATCATCCCGGGCATCGACTCGCGCGAGCCCGAGCGCACAGACAGCAGCAGCGGGTCGTCGCTGTCGCCGAAGCGCCGGCCGACACGGGCCTCGAGCCGCGCCACGGCGTCGGCGAGTTGCGCCGCGAGCGCTTCCGGTTCGCCGCCGGTGCTCATGTGCTCAACGCACGCTGCGGTGGTGATGACGAAGCCGGCCGGGACGACGCCGGGCTCCAGGCGCCGCGTCATCTCGCACAGGTTGGCGCCCTTGCCACCGAGGAGGTCGCGCATCTCGCGCGAGCCGTCGGCAAAATCGTAGACGTAATTCACTGCATTCTTTGTGTCGATGGCAGCCATCATGCAATCTCCTTCGCTGGCTGGCGCGCTCCGAGCAGCGAGCGTCCGGTCATTGCGCTTGGCACGGGTAGTCCGAGCAGCGTGAGCACCGTTGGTGCGACATCGGCGAGCGTGCCGCTCGGCGCGAGCGCGGTTCGGTGCGAGGTGACAATCAGCGGAACCGGGTTGCAGCTATGGGCGGTGTCGGGAGCGCCCTCGTCCAGCATCTCCTCGGCGTTACCGTGGTCGGCGGTGATGACACACACGCCACCTGCCGCGTGCACCTCCCTTACCACCTCTCCCAGGCATTCATCAACGGTTTCCACGGCACTGACGACAGCGGGCAGCACGCCCGTGTGGCCGACCATGTCGGCGTTGGCGAAGTTGATCACCGTCAGTCGCGGCTGCTGCTCGGTAAACGCTGCCCGAAAGGCATCGACGATCGCCTGCGCGCTCATCTGCGGTTTGAGGTCATAGGTCGGGACATCGCGCGCCGAGGCCACCATCTCGCGGCGCTCGCCGGCGACCGGCTGCTCGCTTCCGCCGCCGAGGAAATATGTGACATGGGCGTACTTCTCGGTCTCGGCGACGTGCAGCTGGCTCGCGCCCGCGCGCGATACAGCCTCGGTCAGCGTGTCGCTTGGCCGTACCGGTGCGAACGCGGCCGGGTAGGGCCAGCCCTCCTGGTAGCGGGTCATCGTCGCGAGCGCCCGGACGGGATCACAGCCGCCGCGATCGATCAGCTCGAATCCGGGCTCCGCAAGGGCGCAAACGAGTTCGCGCATGCGGTCAGGGCGGAAGTTGAAGCACAGGACGGAGTCCCCGGGCCGAATCCGGCCCTCCTCGCCGACCAGCGTCGGCGCGATGAACTCGTCGGTCTCACCCCGTGCGTACGCCTCGCGGGCGGCGTCTTGCGCCGACTGCACGTGGTGTCCGGCGCGTCCGTGGACGAGCAGGTCATAGGTCGCCTGGACGCGATCCCAGCGGCTGTCGCGATCCATCGCCCACCAGCGCCCGGCGACGCTGGCGACGCGCGCGACGCCGCTCACCTGGCACCAGCGCGCCACATGTTCGAGATGGCTGACACCGGACGTCGGCGAGGTGTCGCGCCCATCGGTGAAGCAATGGACCACGAGGTCGGGTACGCGCAGCTCGCGCGCAAGGTCGATCAAAGCGTGAAGGTGCTCGAGGCTCGAGTGAACGCCGCCGTCGGAGGTGAGACCGAGCAGGTGGACGCGGTCAGCGGATTGCAGCGCGGTGCGCAGGACCTCGTTGGTTGCGAACAGGCCGGCGGCCGCCGCGGCGTCGATCCGCGTCAGCTCCTGCGGCACCGTCGCGCCGGCACCGATGGTCAGATGCCCGACCTCGGAGTTGCCCATCTGGCCTTCCGGCAGGCCGACGGCAGCGCCGCTCGCCGCGAGCTCGGCGTGCGGGTAGGAGCTCCATAGCTCGTCGAACACGGGCGTGGCCGCGAGTGCGATCGCGTTCCCCGGCCCCGCCGGCGCGATGCCCCAGCCGTCCATGATGATCAGGCAGGCGCAGGACGCCGGCCCGTCGCTCGATCCTTCGGTAAGCGGCACTCGGCCTGGTGGCTCAGCGACCGTTGGCGTCTGGCGTGTCACGCTCATGTCTCCTCCGGGATCATTTCGATTGCGCCGCACGGGCACTCGGTGACGCAGATGCCGCAGCCCTTGCAGTAATCGAGGTCGAATGCGTAGGGGGCGCCGGCGCCGCCCGGCTTGAGCACGGCGTTGTCGGGGCACACGCCGAAGCAGTTGTCGCACGAGAAGCAGTTGCCGCATGACAGGCAGCGGCGCGCCTCGTACAGGGCCGATGCCTCGTCAAGGCCCTTGACGACTTCCTCGAAGGTGCTCTGCCGGCGGATCTCCTCGAGCAGCGGACGCACCGTGCGCGGTGCGTCGGAGTAATACCAGGGGTTTATCTCCTCGAAGGCAGCGAGCTCGGCCTGCGGCTCGGGTCTCGCCGGCACGTCGCGAAGCCAGCCGTCGATGCAGCGGGCCGCACGCCTGCCGTGGCCGATCGCGACGGCGACCATCCGCTCGGCCGGCACCATGTCGCCGCCGGCAAAGACACCGGGATACCCGGTCATCATCTGTTCGTCGACCGCCACCGTGTGGTCGACGATCTCGATGCCGTCGAGCCCGCCCAGCAGCTCGAGGTCGGCGTCCTGGCCGAGTGCGAGCACGACGGTGTCGGCGCTCAGCCGCTCATACTCGCCGGTCGGTTGGGGGAACCCGTTCTCGTCGAGCTCCATCCGCTCGATCTTCAGCTCGCCGCCATCGACGCCGGCGATCGTCGACAGCCAGCGGAACGTGATGCCCTCCTGCTCGGCTTCGGCAAGCTCGGTGGCGTGAGCGGGCATCTGCTCGCGCGTGCGCCGGTAGATGATCAGCGGGGCGCTGGCGCCGAGACGCTTCGCGCTGCGGGCGGCATCGAGGGCGGTGTCGCCGCCGCCGTAGACGACCACAGTTCGACCGATCTGCGGTGGCTCGCCCTCCTCGAGGCCGTGCAGCATGGCGATCGCGTCGAGCACATGCGAGGCGGTACCGCCTGGAATCTCGGTGTGCTTTGCGACGTGGGCACCGACCGCCAGGAACGTGGCGTCGTAGGCTCCCTCGCGCATCGCTGCCCGCAGGTCGCCGACCCGCTCACCGCATTCGAGCTGCACGCCCAGCGCGAGGATCCGCTCGATCTCGGCGTCGAGCACGTCCCGCGGCAGGCGATAGGCGGGAATGCCGTAGCGCATCATTCCGCCCGGCTTGGGTGCCTGCTCGCGGATCGTCACGTGATGGCCGCGCAGCGCTAGCTGGTAGGCGACGGAGAGCCCAGACGGACCCGAGCCGACGACGAGCACCCGCTTACCGGTGACGGCGTGCGGCTCAGGCAGCTCCCATCCGGCGCTGATCGCCTCGTCGCCAAGAAAGCGCTCGACCGAGTTGATACCGACCGCCTCGTCCAGTTGCGCGCGGTTGCAGGCCGTCTCGCAGGGGTGAAAGCAGACGCGCCCCATCACGGCCGGCAGTGGGTTGTCGGCGACGAGTTTGCGCCAAGCGCGCTCGTAGCCGCCGCCCCCGGACTCGGCTTCGTAGAGCCAGGCCTGGATGTCCTCACCGGCCGGACAGCCGTGGTTGCAGGGCGGCAGGCGGCGCACGTACTGTGGCCGCTCGGTGCGCCAGTCGCCGGTGCGGTTGGCGAGGCTCGACCCGACGTCGAGCGTGATCGCGAACGGGCGCGTGTCGCTCATACGGGGCCTCGCTCGGAGGTCGCGAGAGCGTCCAGCAGCCCGATGTCAGTCGGCTCGTCGGCGTCGTCGAGCAGGCCATAGCGCTCGATGTTGCGATTCGCCAGGGTCTGCAAGCGCGCGAGCACGTCGGGGCGCCCGTCCCCAGCAAACAGGTGCGCGAAGCGCTTCTGCCTGCGCAGGTACTCCTCGACGGCGACCTTGTGGCGGATCCGCGCGACAGACGTGATCCGCCCTTCGACAGCCTCGAACACGGGGAACAGCCCGCTTTCCTTGGCCAGTCGCGCGATCAGGATCGTCTCGCCGGTCGCCGAGCCCCAGCCCAGCGGGCACGGGACGAGCACGTGGATGTAGCGCGGGCCGTGGAAGCTCATCGCGCGGGTGACCTTCTGCTCGAGGTCGCGCAGGTCGGCAACCGTCGCGGTCGCGACGTAGGGGATCTCGTGGGCCATCGCGATCAGCGGCGCGCTCTTGCCCTGGCCGAAGGAGTTTCCGGAATGGCCGCCGAGCGGCTCGGTGGTAGCGGTCCGCGCGGCAGGCGGCGTCGCGCCCGAGCGCTGCACACCAGTGTTCATGTAGCCCTGATTGTCGTAGCAGACGTAGAGCACGTCGTCGCCGCGCTCGAACATTCCTGACAGGCAGGCGAAGCCGATGTCGACCGTCCCGCCGTCGCCGCCCTGGCCGACGACGCGGATGTCGGTCCGTCCCTTGGCGCGCAGTGCCGCGGCGACACCGGTCGCGACCGCCGGCGCGTTGGCAAACAGCGAATGGATCCATGGCAGCCGCCACGAAGACTCCGGATAGGGGGTTGAGAACACCTCGAGGCACCCCGTGGCGTTGGCGGCGACGAGACGGCCGTCGGCCGCGCGCAGCGCCGCGTCGAGCACGACGCGCGCACCGAGCGCCTCGCCACAGCCCTGGCAGGCGCGGTGGCCCTTCGTGATCGCGTTGGAGCGCTCCGGATCGGACTGCACGGCGCGGTCGTCCTCGTCGAGCAGGCGGCCACCAACGGCGAACGTGCCGGTCTGGTAGAACGGCAGCGGGGTGCTCATACCGGCCCCGATGCGACGATCCGCAGGTCGCGCAGGATGCTCTCGGCGTGCGGTCCGGGGCGGCCGCCATCGCGGGTTCGCTCCAGTTCGCGCTCGATGACGTCCGTGCGCAGGTCGAGGAAGTGGAGCTCGGGGAGTTGGCCGGCGAGGGCCTGTGCGAGCAGCGCGTGCAGCGAGCGGCGCGTGATCGCCCGCCCGCCGAGTCCGGCGATCACCGTGTGCGCTTCAACGCTCAACCCGGCGAGCGCGGTGCGGACGTCGGACGAGACGATGCCGCCGATGCCGACTGCGAGCGCACGCTCGAGCACGATCACCCGTTGAGCGCCACCGAGCACGCCGCGCAGCTCTTCAAGCGGGAACGGTCGGAACGCCTTCAGCGCGACGGCGCCGACGGCGACGCCTTGATCGCGCAGCTCGTCGACGACTTCGGCGAGTGTCCCGAGGACCGAACCGAGCGCCACAACAACGGTCTCCGCGCCTTCGCTGCGGTAGCTGTCGAGCAGCCCGCCCGAGGCGCGCCCGAAGCGCTCGCGGAACTCCTCGGCCACCTGGGGGATGAAATCCAGCGCTTCGATCTGCTTGGCGTGAGCGAGGTAGCGGACCTCGGTGAAGGCCTCCGGCCCGACCATCGCCCCGATCGTCATCGGGTCGTCAGGATCCAGCACCTGGCGCGGCTCGTATCCGGGCAGGAACCCGTCGACCTGCTCCTGGCTCGGAACGTCGAGCGGCTCGAACGCATGGGTCAGCACGAACCCGTCCATGCACACCATCACCGGCGTTGAAAGCGCCTCGGCAATCCGGAACGCCTGTATGTGCAGGTCGACCGCCTCCTGGTTGTCGGACGCGTACAGCTGGATCCAGCCGCAGTCGCGCATCGCCATCGAGTCGGAGTGGTCGTTCCAGATGTTGATCGGCGAGCCGACGGCGCGGTTGGCGCAGGTCATCACGATCGGCAGACCTAGGCCGGATGCGTTGAAGAGCACCTCGGCCATGAAGAGCAACCCCTGGCTGGCGGTCGCGGTGTAGGCCCGGGCACCGGTGGCGGAAGCCCCGATCGCGACGGACATCGCGGCGAACTCGGATTCGACGTTGACGACCTCGCAGCGCTCCAGCTCGCCGCTGAGTGCGAGCCGCGAGAGCGCTTCGACGATGTGCGTCTGCGGCGTGATCGGGTAGGCGCAGACGACCTCGGGGCGACAGCGTGCGACGGCCTGCGCCACGGCTTGGGAGCCCTCGAGCTGCTTACGCATGGGCGGTCTCGCTCAAGGGCCTGCCGCTGCGCACGAGCTCGAAGCACTCGCGGGCGGCCGCTGAATTGCCGGCTGCTGCGGTGGCTCCAAATCGCTGTTCGATCGCCTCCCCAAGCCCGTCGAGCGAGACGAGCCCGCACAGCGCGGCGAGCGCGCCCAGCAGCGCAGCATTCGGGATCGGGCGGCCCGTGTGGCTGCGTGCGATCTCGCTCGCGGGCACGGTGACGATCCGGCTCGGCTGGTGGCGCTCGAGCAGTTCTTCCAGTCCGAGCTGGCCGATGTCGCGGGCCGAGTTGATCAGCACGTAGCCGTCCGCGACCAGGCCGCCGAAGACGTCGACGTGGTGCAGCAACGTGGCGTCCTGAACGATCACCGCGTCGGGCTCGGCGATCGGCTCGCGCAGGCGGATCGGCCGGTCGTCGGTGCGGCAGAAGGCTGTCACCGGCGCGCCCATGCGCTCGGAGCCGAAGCTCGGGAAGGCTTGCGCCTCCAAGCCCACGGCAAACGCAGCGTGCGCGAGCAGTTCGGCGGCAGTGACGACACCCTGCCCGCCGCGCCCATGGATCCGCACCGAGAACATGCACGTAGGCTAAGACGCGTCTGGATCACTGCGCATCGGCCGCCGCCCGCGGGCGCCCTACGTAGTTCTCCGCGACGCCAGACGCGACGCGAGCTCGGGTCGCTAGCCGGCCGCGAGATCGCGTTTACTGGGCACCGTGCGCGGGGTCACGGCGACGAGAGGCCTCTGCGGCGAACAGTGGTCCTAAGCCGAGATCGGAGTCAGCAAATCCGGGGCAATGGATCGCCCGCGAGCATGTCGACGACGCGGGTACCGCCGAATGCGGTTTCGAGCACGACCATCCCTGGTGGCTCGGCGCGCACCTCACCGACGATCGCCGCATGGCGTCCGAGCGGGTGGCTGCGTAGCGCGGCAAGCGCCGCCGCGCTGTCTGTCGCAGCGACAACTGCGACGAGCTTGCCCTCGTTTGCGACGTAGAGCGGATCGATCCCGAGCAGCTCGCAGGCCCCGGTCACCACGGGGCGGATTGGCAGTGCTGCCTCGTCGATGACGACCGACAGCTCGGCAGCACGAGCGAGCTCGTTGAGGGTCGTGGCGAGGCCGCCGCGTGTCGGGTCGCGCATGCAACGCACGCCGCCGGTTGCGGCCAGCAGTTCGGCCGCGAGGCCGTGCAACGCCGCGGTGTCGCTGGCGATCTCGGCCTCGAGCTCGAGCTCGCCCCGGGCGACCAGCACCGCCATTCCGTGTTCGGCGATCGTGCCCGACAGCAACACCCGATCACCGGGGTGCATCGCCGCCGGATCGAGCGTGAGTCCGGCTGGGACGACCCCGACGCCAGCCATGCAGATGTAGAGGCCGTCGGCTTTCGTGCGCTCGACGACCTTCGTGTCGGCAGTTGCGATTGGCACGCCCGCCTCCCGGGCGGCCGCGCCGAGCGATCCGGCGAGCTGCTCCAGAGTGGCGATCGGAAAGCCCTCCTCGATGATCAATGCAGCCGACAGGCACAACGGTGTTGCGCCGACCGCGGCAAGGTCGTTGATCGTCCCGTTGACCGCAAGCGTTGCGATGTCCCCGCCGGGGAAGCGGAGCGGTCGAACGACATAGCTGTCAGTCGTGAACGCGAGCCGACTGTCGCTCCCGCAAGCAACCACTGCGCTGTCGGCGAGCGGCGCAAGCAGCTCGTTGCCGATCGCGGGTAGGAAGATCGTCTCCACGAGGGCGTGCGTCGAGCTGCCGCCGGCGCCGTGGGCGAGCGTTACGTGCTCCTCGGTGAGTCGCCGACGAGGCCGCCGTCGCCGCGCCTCGATTCGCGCCAGCGTCTGGCGCTCGGCTTCGTCCGTCACGGCACGGCCCGAGCTGCCGCAGCGACTCGTCCGCGACGCCGCCCGAGGCGCCCGTAGTTGTAGTAGGCGGCGCACGCGCCCTCGCTGGACACCATGCAAGTGCCGATCGGTCGCTCCGGCGTGCACGCCGTGCCAAAGACCTTGCACTCCCACGGCCGAATGACACCCTTGAGCACTTCGCCGCACTGACAGGCCTTGGGGTCGGCGACACGCAAGGCCGCCAGCGCGAAGCGCTCCTCGGCATCCCAGCTCGCAAGCTCGGGTCGCAGGCCGAGCGCGCTCTGGGCGATGAAACCGAGGCCGCGCCACTCGAAGGTGGTGCGCAGCCGCATCGTCTCGGCGATCGCGCGCAGCGCCTGCGGATTGCCCTCCTCGCGCACGACGCGCGCGTACTGGTTCTCGACTTCGCAGCGGCCGTCGTTGATCTGGCGTAGAAGCATGTAGACGCTCTGGAGCACGTCGAGCGGCTCGAACCCGGAGACGACCACGGGCTTGCGATGGTCGCGGGCGATGAAGCGGTATGGGCGGAGCCCGATCACCGTCGAGACGTGGCCTGGGCCGATGAAGCCGTCGATTCGTAGGTCAGGCGAGTCGAGGATCGCCCGCAGCGCCGGGATGATCGTCACGTGATTGCAGAAGACAGCGAAGTTGGCGACGCGCTCAGCCCGCGCGCGTAGCAGCGTGACCGCCGTGGACGGCGCCGTCGTCTCGAAGCCAATCGCGAAAAAGACGACCTCGCGGTCCGGGTTCTCGCGCGCGATGCGCAGGGCGTCGAGCGGCGAATAGACGATGCGAACGTCGGCCCCGCGGGCTTTCGCGTCAAGGAGCGAACCGTGGCTTGCCGGCACGCGCAGCATGTCCCCGAACGTGGTGAAGATCACCTCGTTTCGCTCGGCGATCGCGATCGCGTCGTCTTGGCGACCCATCGGGATCACGCATACCGGGCAGCCTGGGCCGTGGACCAGCTCAACCTCGGCAGGCAGCAGGTCCTCGATGCCGTGGCGGTAGATCGTGTGCGTGTGGCCGCCGCAGACCTCCATCAGCTGGTAGCGGCGGCCGGGCTCGACGAGCGCCGCGATCCGCTCAGCGAGGCGCGCAGCGACATCGTCGGTGCGGTACTCGGAGACGTGTCTCACGCGGCCTCTCCGATCGTCGCCAGCAGCCCGTGGTAGATGGTCGCGTGTGCCTCTTGCAGGCGCGGGATGTCGTCGCTCGCCACGACAAGCAAATGGTTGAGCCAGTCCAGTTCGGCGAGCCGTCCGCCGCCGGAACCGCTGATCGCGATCGTCACGAGGCCGCGGCGATGGGCCTCCTCGAGACCGCGCAAGACGTTCGCAGAGGAGCCGCTCGTGGTGATCGCGAACGCGACGTCTCCGGCGCGGCCGAGCGCGATTAACTGGCGTGCGAAGCTGAGCTCGAAGCCGACGTCGTTGGCGATTGCTGTGAGAGTTGCGACGTCGTTGGTCAGCGCCAGCGCCGGCCAGCCGCGTGTCAGACAGTCGGCGGCGAGGTCCTGGGCGTCGGTCGACGATCCGCCGTCACCGAAGGTGATCAGGCGCCCACCGGCCACGAGGCGCTCGGCGAGCTCGACAGCGGCGGCGTCGAGCGCGGCGATGTCGAGCGTCCGGCGCAGCGCACTGACCTCGACCCCCTTCCGCAGCGTCGAAGCCTGCACGTCGGCGAGGACCGCGCCGAGGTCGTGTTCTTGCTCATCAAGGAACGGATAGAGAAACCCGCTCGGGTCCTCCTGATCGGCGGCGGTGCGTTCGAGCGCGACGCCGGCGTGGCAGAGCACACGGTCGCCGACGGCGGCGTCGGGCACGAGGTCGATCGCCACCTCGTCGCGGAGCCCGGCGCGTTCGACCACGGCCGTTGCGCCCGCAAGCTCGACGATTTGTGCAGACACCGCGCTGTCGGAGCAGGTGACGCATGCCTCTTCGAGCAGCCCCGGATGGCCGAAGAAGACGTGCACGAGCTCCCAGAGGACGTGATAGGTGGTCTCCTGAACCTCCTGGACGATCGCGGTATCGTCGCTGGGAACGGAGAAGACGTAGTCGGCGTCTGCGTCGCCGCCGTCACCGAGCAGCGCGATCGCCAACAGCCCGCGCCCGCGAGCCTCGGCAAGCAGGCCGTCGAGCTCGCTGTCGGCTTTTCTGTGCGCGATCGCGAGGACCACGTCGCCCGGCCGGGCGAGCTGCGCAAGCGTCGCTACGCCCGTTGGGTCGTTCGGTAGGGCGAGCGCGGGCAACGCGCGGTTCCCGACGATCACCGGATGCATGAACTCCACGGCGACGTGGGCGGCGTCGGTCGCTGCAGCGCCGCGGCCCACCACCAGCAGCGTGCCGCCGCGAGCAAAAGCGCGCGCGAGAGCGTGGCAAGCCAGCGCGATCTGCTCCTGCTCGGCATCCAGGAACGCCGTCAGGACGCGTTCGCGCTGGGCGATCGCGGCTGCCCAGTCGCTGCTCACTGGACCCGGCTGCTGCGCAGCTCGTCGAGCTCGGTGTCGTAGGGCTCCCCGAGACTTTCGAGGAAGGTCCGCGTGCGCAGCGCCTCGTCCTCATCGATCATCGACATCGCAAAGCCGACGTGGATCAAAACCCACGCGCCGAGCGGCGGCTGCGCCTCCAAGAGCAGCGTGTTGACGGTGCGTCGCACGCCGGAGACGTCGACCTTGACGAGGCCGAGCTCGGGATCGACGACTGCGACGACCTGCGCGGGGATCCCGAGGCACATCTAGGCGGCGTCCCGCGCGGCGGCCACAGCGGCCTGGCCGAAGCTGATCGCGCCGTCGTTTGCCGGCACTTTGCAGTGCGTGAGGACGCGAAAGCCACGGTCGCGCAGTTGCGAGGCGACCGATGCGAGCAGTCTCAGGTTTTGGAAGCTGCCGCCAGACAGCACGACGAGCCGCGGCTGCTCTGCCAGCTCGCAGACGCGCACCGCGACCGCGGCGACGCCTTCATGGAAGGCGGCAGCGATCTCGGCACGGGGCCGTCCTGCGTCGAGGTCGTCGAATGCGGCGCGCACGAGATCCGCGCCGGCGATCACGCCGTCCTCGACCGAGCAGGCATACGGCTCCGCGTGGGTCGTACCGGCGAGCCAGTCGAGCTCGACCGCCGCCTGTCCCTCATAGCTGACGCGTTCGCACACGCCGAGCAAGGCCGCCACCGCGTCGAACAGTCGCCCCATCCCGGAGGAGCGCGGCGCGTTCACGCGCAAGCTCTGCCGCACCTCGCCCCAGCGCTCGAACGGCACTGGTCGTCCGGCGCGCTCGAGGTAGCTCGCTGCGACTCGCCATGGCTCGCGTATCGCTGACTCGCCTCCTGGCAGCTGCACCGGCTCGAGGTGCGCGAGGCGCTCGAAGCCGGTGAGGTCGCAGCGCAGCAGCTCGCCGCCCCAGAGGGTTCCGTCGGGCCCGTAGCCGGTGCCGTCGAAGACGAGCGCGAGCGCCGGTCCGCCGAGGCCGTGCTCGGCGAGGCAGGCGGCCGCGTGCGCGTGGTGGTGCTGGACGGTGACGATCTCGGCGTCCTGCTCGTGCGCCCAGCGCGTCGAGGCGTAGTCGGGGTGCAGGTCGCAGGCGATCAGCTCGGGCTCGACGGCGAGCATCGCGAGGTGCAGCGCGAGGTCAGCCGCAAACGCTCGCGCGGCTGGCTCCGTGTCGAGGTCGCCGAGGTGCGGCGAAAGCCAGGCGCGCTCGTCGTGGGCGACACAGAAAGTCGCCTTCATCGAGGCCCCCACCGCAACCAGCGGACGGCGGGCCGGGTGAGGGAGTGTGAGCCAGCTCGGGGCGTAGCCGCGCGAGCGGCGGATCGGGAATCCAGCGCGCACGACCGAGTCCTCACAGCGGCGGTGGATCGGGCGGTCGTGGCCGAGGAACGCGTCAGCGATCGATCCGAGTCGCCGGCGGGCATCGTCATCGTCTATCGCGATCGGCTCCTCGCGACGGTTGCCGCTGGTCATCACGAGTGGCCGCTCGGCGCCGTCGAGCAGCAGGTGGTGCAGCGGCGTGTACGGCGTCATCAACCCGAGGCTGGGGCCGGCGGACGTGACCGATCGCGCGATCGGCGCGCCAGGACGAGCGTCGAGCAGGACGATCGGCGCGGCGGCCGACGCGAGCAGCTCCTGCTCGGCCGGCGTGCAGATCGCGACAGAGTCGGGATCGAGCGTCATTACGGCAAGCGGCTTTCGCTCGCGCTCCTTGCGTGCGCGCAGCCGCTCGACGGCCGCCTCACTCGTCGCGTCGCAGGCGAGGTGATAACCGCCGATCCCTTTGACGGCGAGGATTCCACCGCCTTGAAGCACGGCGATCGCGTCGTCCAGTGGCATCGACAGCCGGGGACCGCACGCGCTGCAGGAGATCGTCTCCGCGTGGAATCGCCGATCGCTGGGATCGTCGTACTCGCGGCGGCATTGTTCGCACATCGCGAAGCCAGCCATCGTCGTTGTTGCGCGGTCGTAGGGCGCTGCGCGGGCGATCGTGAAGCGCGGCCCGCACTGCGCGCAGGTTATGAACGGATGGCGGTAGCGGCGATTACGGGGGTCACGCAGCTCGCGCAGACAGTCCTGGCAGATCGCGACGTCCGCCCCGATCAGCACCGCCGTGTCGGCGCCGGCCGCGGTGCTGGGCAGGATCGCGAAGCCGTGACCGCCGCTCGCGGCGAGGGCCGTAATGCTCACATCAGCGACGCGCGCGGTGGGCGGGGCATCGCGGACGAGCGCGGTCGCGAAGCGCTCGAGCGCCTCGCGATGCCCCTCGACCTCGGCGACCACCGTCGCACCATCGTTGCGGACGAAGCCGACGAGTCGATTGCGCGTCGCCAGCGTGTACACGAAGGGCCGAAACCCGACGCCCTGGACGACACCGCTGACCTGGACGCGGCGTCGCTCGAGCTCGACGGGAGTCATCCTTCAACCTCGACCGAGCGCAGGATGATCTCCTGGGCATTTGGATCGGTGATGTCCTCGCGCGCGTCGATGTCCAGACGCGCGCACTCGGCCACCGTGCCGCGTGCGGCGATCGCGAAGTGCTCGCGCAGGTGCTCCGGCGAGATGTGGGCGAGGGCGCCGAGCTCGACGCTCACAGCGCTCACGGCGCTCGCGTGCTCCTCGCTCGCGACCTGTTCGACCTTGCGCATGATATCCGCGAGCAGTGTCAGCTCGTGCGTCACGAGATCCCCTGTTCGGCGAGCGCGCGCGCCTCGCCGAGGGTGCTGTCGGCGAGCTGAGCCACGGCCGCTGCGACTGCTTCTGAGAGCCCGCTACCGGCCTCGAAGCGCTGGCCCTCGATGCCGTAGACGATGACCTGACGCGGCAGCCGTTCGAGCACGCGTGCAAGCTCGATCGCCTCACCGATCCCGATCGCGTGCGTCGAGTGTGCGCCGGCAAGCTGCGCTGGGACCGGAGCCGAGCTTGCGTCGATGCGATGGATCGTTCCAGGCGCGGCACCAGAGTGAACGGCATCGACGAGTACGACAGCGTCCGCACCATCCCAAATCTCGAGCAGTCCGATCGCTTCTCCCTCGTGCTCGCGCACGACGATGCCGCTCGTCGCGGCTCGCTCGCGCACGCGCCGCGCGACCTCGAGACCGACGCAGTCGTCGTGGCGCAGCGCGTTGCCGATGCCGATCACGAGCACCGCCGGCTGTGTTGCGGCCTCAGCCACGGTCGATCGTCAGCGTAAGGAAGTGCGTCGCGCATGAGATGCACGGGTCGTGGTTTCGGATCGCCTGCTCGCAGCGCAGCGTGAGCTGCTCGTCGCCGAGATCGAGGTGGCGCTGCACGACATCGCGCAGATCCTCTTCGATCGCCAGCTGGTTCTGCGACGTCGGCGGCACGATCACCGCATCGAGGATCGTGCCGCGCTCGTCGATCTCGTAGCGGTGGTAAAGCAGCCCGCGCGGCGCCTCCGTGGCGCCATGCCCGACGCCCCGGCGGGGCTCGAGCGCCACGGCAGGGGCGTCGGGCTGTTCGTAGTGCTCGATGATCGCAAGCGCCTCGTCGCAGGCCTGCACGAGCTCGACTGCTCGCACGACGATGCTCTGGAACGGGTTACGACAGACTGGACCGAGGCCAGCATCGCTGGCGGCCTCGCGCGCGAGCGGCCAGAGCCGATCGGCTGCGAGTGCGTAGCGCGCGAGCGGACCAGTGAGATAGGTGCCGCGATCACGCAGATGCGCGTGCAGCGCGTTCGAGTGCTCCACGTGCTCCTCGACGACGTGCGCGGAGAACTCGGCCGGCGCGATATCGAGGCCGCCGTCCGAGACGATCCGGCCGCGGTCGATCGGGTAGCCGTCGGGATCGTGCAGCGCGAGCAGCTCGGGCGAGCGTTCGACGTCGGGAAATGACAGTGTCGAAGCCCAGCGAACGGTGGCGAGCGCCGTCTCTCTCGCGCGCTCCAGCGGTTCGGTGAGCGCTCCGAGCTCAGCGCGCGTGGGCGCACGGTAAAAGCCGCCGACGCGGATGTTGATCGGGTGGACCTCACGCCCGCCGACAACGCTCATCACGGCGTTGCCGGCCTTTTTCATCTGCAGGCCCTGCTCGACGATCTCGCGGTGGTCGCGCGCCATCTCGACAGCGCCCGGATAACCGAGGAAATCGGGCGCGTGGAGCATGTACACGTGCAGGCTGTGGCTCTCGATCCACTCGCCGCAGTAGATCAGCCGGCGCAGATCGCGTAGCGGCCCTTCATCGATCACGACGCCGCAGGCGTCCTCCATCGCCCGCACCGAGCTCATCTGGTAGGCGATCGGACAGATCCCGCAGATCCGCGCGGTGATGTCGGGCGCTTCGGTGAAGGCGCGGCCACGCAGCATCGCCTCGAAGAAGCGCGGCGGCTCGTAGATCCTCAGCTTGACGTCGAGCACCTCGTCGCCTTCGAGCTTGACGTACATCGCTCCCTCGCCCTCGACACGCGCGAGGTAGTCGGTGCGGATCGTTCGCGTCCGCCTAGTCTCGCTCATGCGCCTCGCTCTCCTTGCGGAAAGGCTCACTTGCCGCGTTGAACGTGCGGTAGACGCGCACGATGTCGAGCTGCTCGCTGCCGAGCTCACGCATCTGGGCGCTGAGCGACGCGGCGTTCGGGCTCTCCATTGGTCCGTAGCAGCCGTAGCAGCCGCGGTCGTAGGCCGGGCAGAGCGCTCCGCAGCCGGCGTGGGTCACTGGTCCAAGGCACGGGGTTCCGTGGGCCACCATCACGCACACCGTCCCGCGGCGCTTGCACTCGACGCAGACGCTGTGCGCGCGAACGCGCGGCCGGCGTCGTGCGAGGTGCGCGCCGATCACCTCGAGCAGCTGCCGTTTGTTGATCGGGCATCCGTTCAGCTCGTAGTCGACCGTCACGTGCGCGCTGATCGGCGTTGAGGTGCGCAGCGTGCTGATGAAGTCGGGCGTTGCGTAGACAATCCGTGTGAAGGCATCGACGTCGGCGAAGTTGCGCAGGGCCTGGATCCCGCCGGCAGTCGCACAGGCGCCGATCGTGATCAGCGCGCGCGACTGACGGCGGACCTCCCGGATCCGCTCAGCGTCGTGAGCCGTCGTGATCGACCCTTCGACGATAGAGACGTCATAGGGCCCGTCGACAACCGCGCTACCGGCCTCGAGGAAGTAGGCGATGTCGAGCTGCTCGGCGAGCGTCAGCAGCTCGTCCTCACAGTCGAGCAGGCTGAGCTGGCAGCCATCACACGAGGAGAACTTCCACACCGCGAGCGTCTGCTTTCGTGGCGCCGCCATCACAGCTCCCGAATCTGAAGCCACGGCTCAAGCTCGCTCCAGCGATACACCGGCCCGTCACGGCAGACGAGCGTCGGGCCGAGCTGGCAGTGTCCGCAATGCCCGATCCCGCACTGCATGTTGCGCTCCATCGACGCGTACACCCGCTCCGCGAGGATGTCGCGCTCGGCGAGCGCAGCGACGGTGAAGCGCATCATGATCTCTGGGCCGCAGAGCAGCGCGCCGGCGCGCGCGCCGGCGATGGCGGCACGGTGCACGAGCCGCGGCACGACACCGACGTGCCCGAGCCACTCAGGTCCGGCACTGTCGACGGTCACCGACACGTCGATCCCGAGATCCGCCCAGCTGCGCAGATCGTCACCGAAGAGCAGCTGATCGGGCGAGCGGCCACCGTAGAGCAGTGCTACGCGGCCGTATCGCTCGCGGTCTGCGAGGACGGCAAGGATCGCTGGGCGCAGCGGCGCGAGCCCAATCCCGCCTGCGACGATCACCACGTCCGCGCCGGCGAGCTCTTCAACCGGCCACGGCCTGCCGAACGGACCGCGCACGGTTAGCACGTCGCCTTCCTGGGCGTCGCAGATCGCTTGTGTTGCGAGTCCCACGGCGCGCACCGTGTGCGTCAGCGGACCGTCGGCGCCGCCGCTGATCGAGATCGGCACCTCCCCCGTGCCGAACGCCGAGAGCATCGTGAACTGGCCAGGAGCGAACGCGAGCCGCGCGCCCGATCGCGGCTCCAGCTCGAGCGTCCAGGTGTCGAGCGTGTCCTGACGCTTAGCGACGAGCGTGAACAGCGCCGGCACCATCGGCCCGCTTGCCGGACTCAGGGCTTCAGGCGACGCGCGGATGGCCGTAGACGTCGGTCAACTGGAGTTGCGTTGCCTCCAGACGCTCGATCAGGCACTCAGCGAACCGCTGCATCAGCGCGTAGCCGAGCTCGTGATCGGCCTCGCACTTGGCGCGCAGGCAGGCGCCGTCGAACGCCACGAGCCCCGTTGAGCTGACCGCACGACCGTCGAGGTGCCAGCGATATGGCTCGAACAGCCACGACCAGCCAACGACGTCGCCGGCCTGGAGGGTCTCGATTGTCAATGGGCCGCGACCGGGAGCGTCGATCTCGAGTGCGATCCGGCCTTCGCGAATCAGGAAGAAGCGGTCGGCGGGCGTGCCCTCGCGGAACAGCATCTCGCCCGCCGCGGCGTGCTGGTTGACGGCGCAGCCAACGATCGTCGTGAGGTGCGCCGGCGCGAGGGCGGCAAACGTCGGCGACTCGGCGACGAGCTCCTCAAGCTGACGCATCGGCCCCCCGGTCGCTGTCGCGGATCGCGCGTGCCTCTTCGGTGATGTCGATCCCGACCGGACACCAAGTTATGCAGCGTCCACAGCCGACGCACCCTGAACTGCCGAACTGGTCGATCCATGTAGCGAGCTTGTGCGTCATCCACTGCCGGTAGCGCGAGCGCACGGTGCCGCGCACTGCACCACCGTGGATGTGCGAGTAGTCGACGGTGAAGCATGAGTCCCAACGCTGCGTACGCTCGACATGCTCGCCGGCAAGGTCCGTTACGTCCTCGACGCTCGTGCAAAAACAGGTCGGGCAGACCATCGTGCAGTTCCCGCACGACAGGCACCGCTCGGCAACCTCGTCCCAGCGCGGATTCTCGAGGTTGCGGTAGAGGAGGTCTCGAATATCGGTCACGTCGAGTTCGCGCCCCATCTGCGCGACGGCGCGCTCGGTGGCAGCAGTCGCGGCGCCCAGCTCGTCATCGCCGGCGTGGCTGTGTGGCACTCGGTCGAGCACCCCCGCCCCGAGATCGCTGCCAACCTCGACGACGAAGTAGTGGCGAGCGCCCTCGGACACTTCGGTCAGTGCCAGGTCGAAACCGTCCTGCGCCCGCGGTCCGGTCCCCATCGACGTACAAAAGCAAGTCCCACCGGCTTGGCCACAATTGACGGCGAGAACGAAGTGGCCTTCGCGTCTGGCCTGGTCGGCCGGGTCCGGATGGGCACCGCCGATCAGCACGCGATCGAGAATCCCCATCGCGTGCAGCTCGCACGCGCGAACACCGATAAACGCGTAGCGGACCTCATCGGGTGGCGTCTCGTGGAGCTCGCTGAGGCCACCGTGCTCGTCCTTGCGCGCGCGCCACAGCCGCACCTCCGCCGGGAGCTGGTAGCGCTTCCACGAGTGCGGCCCGACGTTGTAGCCGAACAGCAGCTCATCGTCGCGCTGGCGAAGCCGGTAATGGCCGCCATCCTGCTCGTCAGTCCAGCCGACCGGTAGATCCGTGCTGCTCGTCAGTTCGTCGTAGACGATCGCTTGGTCGCGCACGGTCGGGCCGACCATCTTGTAACCGTCGCCAACGAGCACCGCCAGGAGCACGTCGAATGCATCGCGCTCCATCGTGTAGCCACCAAGCGGTGCCATCCCGGCGTCGATTCTCACGCTATTCGCCGTCGAGCGCAAGCGCGCCGGTTCGGGGTGTCCCGCGCCCGACGGGGAGCATCACTAGTACCTGGCCCAAGCCCAGGAACCCGGCCCAGCCGGCCCAGCAAGCTCTCGTGCATCCCCAGTGTTGAGGGCCGCCGATTGCCACACCGCTGTTTTCCACAGCCGCGCCGGCTACGTGCGAGCGACGGTGATCATCCGTACGCACTAATGGCTAGAACCCGGTGAAGCCGGCGGGCACGCGGGCCCCGGGGCGCACCAGCGCTCGGGCGGCGAGATCCACGAGCCGGCTCGAATAGCCCCACTCGTTGTCGTACCACGCGACGACCTTGACCTGGGTACCGTCGTTGACGGCGGTCAGCGCCGCGTCGAACAGTGAGGAGTACGACGACCCGACGACGTCGCTCGAAACAATCGGATCCTCGTTGTAGAAAAGGATCCCCTCGAGCGGGCCGCGGTCGGCTGCGCCGCGAAACGCATCGTTGACCTCCTCGATGCTCGTCGCCCGCTCAGCTTCGACGGTTAGATCGACGAGCGAACCGGTCGGGACAGGCACGCGCACGGCAAAGCCGTTCAGCCGTCCCTCGAGCTCCGGAACGACCAAGCCAAGGGCCTTCGCCGCACCGGTGGAGGTGGGCACCAGGTTGAGCCCTGCCGACCGCGCCCGGCGAAGGTCGCCGTGCGGCCCGTCGAGCAGGTTCTGGTCGGCGGTATAGGCATGGATCGTCGTCATCAGGCCGTGGCGGATGCCGACCGCCTCGTGCAGAACCTTGGCGACCGGCGCTAGGCAGTTGGTCGTGCAGGACGCGTTGCTGATGATGTGGTGGCGCTCCGGGTCGTAGACCTCATCGAAGTTGACACCGAGCACTACCGTGGCGTCAACGGGCTCCGCACCCTTCGCCGGCGCCGAGATGATCACCTTGCGTGCACCCGCGTCGAGATGCTTTGCGGCGCCGGCGCGCGTACGAAAGCGCCCTGTGGACTCGATCACGACATCGATCTCGAGCTGCGCCCACGGCAGCGCCGACGGCTCGGATTCGGCGAACACGCGAACCGCTCGGCCGTCGATGATCAGCTCGCCGTTTGCCGCCTCGACGGAGCCGTTGAAGCGCCCGTAGACCGAGTCGTAGCGGAGCAGGTGAGCCATCGTCGGCTCATCCATCAGGTCGTTGATCGCCACGATGTCGACGTCGGCGCCTTGCTCATAGGCCGCGCGGAGCACGCTCCGGCCGACCCGCCCAAACCCGTTGATGGCAACCCGCGTCGTCATGACGTTTCTCCCAGTTCGCTGTAGAAGTCTCAATCAAACCTACGTCGCGGTTGGTGCAGCGCCATCGGTGGTCGGTGCCCCAGTGTGATCCGGGCGTTCTACTGATAGCGCTCCAGGCCCGGGCCTGGCCGGAATCACCTGGGCCGGCCCAGGGCTCAGGGAATCATTGCCACAACGCCGGCGCACTCACGCGGAGGATGCCGATGCACGCATCGTCACCTCAGCGTGCGAGCAGAGGGAGCGCGCGGTCGGCATCGTGGGGTTCGACCCGTATCCGGGCGTCCAGGATGAGCGGCCCAGAAGCAAGTGCCACGACCGGGTTGAGGTCGAGCTCGGCGATTTCCGGATGGGCCTCGACGAGCGCGCCGACACGCAGCAATAGCTGTTCGAGCGCCGGAATGTCGCTGGGCTGCGTGCCGCGGTATCCGTCGAGCAGCGGGAACACCTTCAGTGAGCGAAGCATCTCGTGCGCGTCGAGATCGCTGAGCGGTGTCAGCCTTACGGCCACATCTCCGAGCAGCTCTGTGCTTGTGCCGCCGGCTCCGCACGCAACGAGCGGTCCGAACGCCCGATCCTGGACGACGCCGACGATCAGCTCGACGCCTGCGGGAGCCATTTCCTGGACGAGGAAGCCTTCAACTGCAAAACCCGCCTTCGCAACCGTGCCAGCCATCTGGCGCGCGGCGCGCTGCACCTGCGTCGGGCTCAGCCCGACCCGCACGCCGCCGGCGTCGCTCTTGTGGAGCAGTCCCGGGGCGATTGCCTTCAACGCGACCTGACCGCCGATCTCGGACGCCGCACGGCCCGCTGCTGCGGCGCTGGCCACCTGGCGAGCGGCGGGTGTGGGCAGCCCGTAGCAGTCGAGCAGACTCGCGACGTCGGGCGGAGAGAGCCAGTCGACTCCGCCACCGAGTGCGTGCGCGATCACGGCGGCGGCCTCGTCGGGTCGGCAATCTTCGAACACTGGGACGCGACCCGCCGGTGCATCACGCCAGGCGCCGTAGCGCGCGGCATGGCCGACGGCACGCGCAGCGTCCTCGGGAAACGCGTACACGGGGATCGGGTTCCCCGACCGGTGCAGCGATACCGGCGTGGCGATATCGGTCATGAACACAGCTGTGAGCGCGACGCCGTCGGGCAGCCTGTCCGCAGCCGCCGATATCGCGTCAGCCACATCGGCCGCCTCGGTGACGAGCGGCGGCACGAAGATCGCGATGATCGCGTCAGCAACACCGGCACGCCCGACGGCCTCGATCGCCCGACGGTAATCGGTGGCGCTCGCAGTGGCAACGAGGTCGACGGGATCGCCAAGGCCGGCCTCCGCAGGGAGGAAGCGCCGCAGTCGGGCGCGCAGCCGCGACGGGAGCTCGACGACCTCGAGGCCGCTCGTTGCGCAGGCGTCGGCACAAAGAATTCCGGGCCCGCCAGCGTTAGACAGGATTGCGACGCGGTTTCCACGCGGCGCCGGCTGGGACGAGAGCAGCGCCGCAACGTCGAAGAGTTCGCCCAATGTGTCGGTGCGTACCACGCCGGCTTGGCGAAACAACGCGTCCACCGTCACGTCCGATGCCGCCAGCAGCGCACCGGTGTGCGATGAGGTCGCGCGGGCGCCGGCCGCCGAACGCCCGCTCTTGACCGCGACGATCGGCTTGGTGTGCGCGACGCGCCGGGCAATGCGGGAGAACTTGCGCGCATTCCCGAATGACTCGAGGTAGAGCAGGATCACGTTGGTGTCATCGTCTTGTTCCCAGTATTGGATGAAGTCGTTCCCTGACAGATCCGCCTTGTTGCCGATCGAAACGAACGCCGAGAGCCCGAGTCGCAGCTGGTTGGCGGCATCGACGATCGCGATCCCGAGGCCGCCGCTCTGTGAGAGAAACCCGACGCTGCCGCTCTGCGGCGTGCGGGGCATGAAGGTCGCGTTGAGCTGCACGCTTGCAGCAGTGTTGAGCACCCCCAGGCAGTTGGGGCCGACGAGTCGCATACCAAAGCTGCGGCATACCTCCAGAAGCTCGCTCTGGCGACGGGTACCGCCCTTGCCTATCTCAGCGAAACCTGCGGAGATGACCACCAGGCCTCGCACACCGGCCTCGCCGCACTGCCGCGCGACATCGACCACTGCGGGTGCGGGGACCGCGATCACCGCGAGGTCCGGGACCTCGGGGAGATCGAGGACTGACGCGTAGGCGCGCATCGACTGCACCGATATTGCCGATGGGTTCACGGGGTAGATAACACCCTGGAAGTCGCCGGCGAGGATGTTGTGGAGGATCTCGCCGCCGACCGTCCCACGGCGGCGCGACGCGCCGACAACGGCGACGGCGCGAGGTGCGAGTACGAGGTCGACTGCAGCGACGCTCGCGGTCTGCTCGCGCTGTTCGAAACGCTCCCAGCCCGCGGCCGTGAGCTCAGTCGGGAGGGCAACGCACACGATATCGACGCCGGCCTGCACCTCGACGGGGAACCCGCTCTCGCGGAACACTTCGATCATCCGGTGGTTGTCAGGTCGCACTACCGCGGTGAAGGTCAAGATTCCCTGGTCGTGGGCGTGCGCGGCGAGGTGGGCGAGCAGCACGGTCGCGAGGCCGCGGCCCTGGCGCGGGTCGGCGATCGCAAATGCCACCTCGGCTGTGTCCGCCGTTACTCGCACATACCCCGCGTGACCCACGATCTCGCCGCCACCGCCCGCCGTGGCGATCACACCATAGGCCTCTGATCCGTCGGCCTGCGTGAAGCGGCGGGCCTGTCCGACGAGGTCGGCACCGGCCGAAAAGAAGCGCAGCAAGCGCGACTCTTCAGACAGACCACGCAGAAACGCGAGCATCGCCGGTTCGTCCTCGCGGCGCACGGGTCGTACCCGGACGGTCGACCCATCTCGCAAAACCACGTCGATGTGGCTGGCGGGCTGCTCAAGGCCGACCGCCAGGTGAGGATCCCCGACTGCCGTCCGAGGACCTTGTACGCCGGTCGGGTCGGCAGGCTCGATTGGCTTGTGGGTTGCTGGTGCCTGGAGGCGTCGCGTTGCCTCCCCCCAAGCCCACAGATCGTTGCGCGTTAGTTGTCCCGCGTGGTCATAGAGCATCGAGTCAGCGCCGCTTGGGGGGTCGCCGTCACGCGCTTTGCTCACAGGCGGATGATCAGTTCTACGCGGTCGCGCTTCATCGGGGCAGACCCCGGTGCGCATCCGCAGCAACTACTGAGACGAACGCGCTCGCTTGTTCGCCCGTGGATCGCGCAGACCCGCGTCACGTTCAGCCCCCGGTAGTTTGCCGCAATGGCGTGGCGGCGTTGTCCCGTATGCCGTACGCGCCAGCTGGACTACGCTGAACGCCATGAGGCATGAGACTACGTTCAAGGTCGTGATCGCAGGCGGCGGCGTAGCCGCTCTCGAGGCGGCAATGGCGCTGCACGAGTTCGCCGGGCCACGCGTCAGCATGCAGCTGGTCGCGCCCAAAACCGCGTTCAGCTATCGGCCGATGAGCGTACGCGAGCCGTTCGGGTACGCCACTGCCGAGCAATATCCGCTGGCCGACATCGCGGCGGACGTTGGCGCCGAGCTGATCGTCGACGAGTTCGCCTGGGTCGACACCGAGCGGCAAACAGCGCATACCGACAAGGGTGCGGAGCTGGCCTATGACGCTCTCCTGCTCGCGCTCGGTGCACGCATGAGGGCCCCTTTCGGGCACGGCTTGACGATCGACGATCGCCGGATGGATGAGTTGCTGCGCGGCGTAATTCAAGACGTCGAGAACGGCTACGTCCGCAGCATCGCTTTCGTGTCCCCGGTGCGCATGGGATGGCCGCTGCCGCTCTATGAGCTCGCACTGATGACAGCTGCCCGCGCGTACGACATGGACTTGCAGGTCGATCTCACCGTCATCACACCCGAACCGGCGCCACTAGCAATCTTCGGCAAAGAAGCCAGCGAGGCGGTCGGCGGGCTGCTGAGCGACGCCGGGATCACCGTCATCGCCTCGGCCCGCGCCCGAGTTCCCGTAAACGGTCAAGTCGTCATGCAGCAAGGCAAGACCACACTCACCGTTGATCGCGTGATAGTCCTACCGGAGCTGTTCGGACCGTCCGTACGCGGCCTTCCGGCAGGCGAGCACGGGTTTATCGCAGTCGACCGCCACGCCAAAGTGCGAGGCGTGGACCGCGTCTACGCCGCCGGTGACGCCGCCGACTTCCCAGTGAAACACGGCGGCCTAGCCGCCCAGCAGGCGGACGCAGCCGCTGAATCGATCGCCGCGCTTGCAGGCGCCCCGATTACACCGCAGCCGTTCCGTGGCGAGATCCACGGGGTGCTTCTAACCGGGCGTAAGCCTCGCTATCTCACAGCCCACATCAGCAGGAACCGTGGGTTCCGCTCGCAAATCACCGAGACGGCGACCTGGATGCCAGCGACCAAGATCACAGCCCAGTACCTCGCGCCGTACCTCGACCAACACGCGCGCGCCAGCGCCGCCTAAGCCGAGCGCGGCGGCCTACGACGCTGGTAAGTAGTCGAGCCTCGGCTCACGAGGCGCGGATCGGTAACCGGATGCTGTCTTCGCGAGGAGCGGCGGTGTCGCCGCTCCTCGCGAGTCAGCCCGCAGCCAGCACAACTTTCGCACGCCGGCGAACCCGGCTGGCCGGCCCTGATCAGTGGCCCGCCAGTGAGAGTGAGGTGTCCACATAGTCGCGCAGAGTCGTGGAGGCCAGGTAGCGCGTGCTTCAAGTTCGACTGCCCCCTACGAGAAGACCAGCATCCACAGCCCTCGGCTTGGGTTAGGGGCGCTGGGAGGGAGTGGTGTCAGTCGGCTGCGGCAGCCACCGCTGTAGCGCCTCGATCAACTGCTGGCGCCGAATCGGTTTGCTGATGTAGTCATCCATGCCAGCTTCGAGGCAATGCTCGCGTGCGCCATCGAGCGCGTGGGCGGTCATCGCAATAACAGGGGTGTGCTCGTTGGCGCTCTCGCGGCGACGCAGCTCGGCGGTCGCCTCGTAGCCGTCCAATTCGGGCATTTGGCAGTCCATCAGGACGGCGTCGTAGTGGCGTGTGGCGAGCACTTCTAACGCTTGGCGTCCGTCGCTGACCACATCGACGCGACAGCCACAGCGTTCCAGCGTGCGAACGGCAACGATCTGATTGACCGGGTTGTCCTCGGCGACCAGCACCAACGGTGCGCTCGTCGACCACAGGTGGGCCGTGGCGAGGGGTGTCGTAGCCGGATCGGATGGTTGGCCGGTGGCCGCAAGCGGCAGCTCGATCCAGAAGGTGCTGCCGGTGCCTGGGTTGCTGTTGGCGCCGACCGTTCCGCCCATCAGCTCGATCAGCTCGCGTGCGATCGCGAGCCCAAGGCCGGTGCCACCGTAGTTGCGTGTGGTTGAGGCATCGGCCTGCGTAAACGGCTCGAACATGCGGTCGAGCGCCGTGGGGTCAATGCCGATGCCGGTATCGGTCACCTCGACGCGGACCACGACGTCAGCGGTACTCCGTGGCGGGGTGCTCGCATGGACCACGACCGCGACCGTGCCGGTGCTCGTGAACTTGACGGCGTTTGCGACGAGATTGAGGAGAACCTGCCGCAGGCGCCGGCCGTCTCCGCGAGCCTCTTGGGGCACCTCATCGTCGATCTCCAAATCGAACTTGAGACCTTTTGCCTCAGCCTGCAGCCGGGAGACGGCACACAGGCGCTCGATCATCTCCCGCAAGGGGAAGTCGGCCACCTCCATCTCCACTTGACCGGCTTCGATCTTTGAGATGTCGAGGATGTCATTGATGAGTGCAACCATCAGCTCGCCGGAGCTGGTTATTTGTCCGGCCAGTGCGCGCTGGTCTTCGTCGAGGTCACTGTCGAGTAGTAGCTCAGCCATCCCGAGCACACCATTCATCGGCGTACGGATCTCATGACTGATGTTGGCCAGGAACGCCGACTTCGTGTTTGAAGCCTCGACCGCTTCATCGCGCGCCACGACAAGCTCGGCGGCTGCGCGGTTGCGTTCAGTCACGTCCTGGGTAGAGGCGATACGACAAGCGCGACCGTCGATACTCACATCGTTGCTGGTCACTTCGACATCGACGATCGTGCCATCCTTTTTGCGGTGCCGGCGGGCCTGAGCAGAGCGGAAGCCAAGACCTGTATTGCCGCTTGCAGGCTGAAGCGAGGTGAGATATTCCGTGACGTCTTCTGCTGGCATCAGGTCGGTGATCGCCAGCGTCAGCAGCTCCTCGCGCGTGTAGCCGTAGATCTCCCGGGCGGCGTCGTTGACGGCAACGAAACGCAAAGTGCTGCGGTCATAGATGAACGTCGGCTGCGGGTTTTGCTCGAATAGCACGCGATCCATCCGCTCGCTTGCCTGCAGGTGATCACGGCTTTTGCTGAGCGCACGCTCAGCTTCTATTTGGGCGGTGATGTCACGCGCGATGCCCCACGTGCCGATAACGTTGCCGTCATCGTCGCGTAACGGCCGTTTTGTGGTGTGCGCCCACGCATCGGGGCGATCATGAAACGTTTCCCGCTCGACTTTTGCGAGCATCGGCTCGCCGGTTTCCATCACGCGCTGCTCGTCAGCAAGCGCCGCCTCCGCATGGGGCCCAGTGAAGAAGTCGGAATCCTTCGTCCCGATCAAATCCTCGAGCTTGCACTGCTGCCCGTATGTTGCAAGAACGCCGGCGCTGACAAGCAGGAACCGGCCCTCACGATCCTTGAAGAAGATCCGCTCGTCAGTATCCGCGAGCAGGCTGTGCATGCACAGCAACTCGATCTCGTCCTGCGAGAAAACGCTCAGACCAGGATCACGTCGCAATTTCGTCCGCCTCGAGGAAGCCAACAGACCCACACCCTCCCTATCGGCCTCCACGACGCCCATCGTGAGCACGCGGCGCGTCCCACGACACGCTGTTCGCGACGATCCGACCGCATGGCTATCGAGCGAGATCAGGCGGTCACGCAAACGCAAAAAGTCCTTATCTGCTGAACCTTCCCAGTGCCCCCGGCAGGATTTGAACCTGCGACCCTCGGATTAGAAGTCCGATGCTCTATCCAGCTGAGCTACGGGGGCGCGGGCGACGCATGCGGCGGCGCGTCGCTGCCACATCTTGACTGACGTGAGCGTGGGCGGGTTGGGGGACGACGCTCGGGATCGGGGGCGATCTTTAGGCCTGGCCTAAGCCTTTCTTACGTTCTCTTAGCTCGCCGCCGCCAGGCTTGCTGTCGCGGGGCAACCCGCGGTCCCCGTGCCTGCCAACGAACGACAACTGATCCGGCGCCCCCAGCAGCCGCCGTCGCTGACTGGTTCGCCTGTGCCCAAGCCGAGGCCCTGGCATAACTACCTTCTGGCGCTTGGCTGTATCGGCGCGATCGTCGCGGCCTATGAGCTGGTCGGACCGTCGACCTCGTCGTCCACAACGGAGATCCGGCTCGTGGCGGTCGCGCGGGGTGTGGTCCAGGCGAGCGAGTCGGCCAGCGGCAACCTCGCGCCAGTCAGCGAGACGGACCTGAACTTCAAGTCGAGCGGGATCCTCACCGGGCTCTACGTGCAGGCCGGTCAGCATGTGCATGACGGTCAGCTGCTCGCCGAGATCGACTCGAGCTCAGCCTCGGTCGCGCTGCAGGAGGCTGAGGCGAGCCTCCAGGCCGCACAGGCGAAGCTGGCGGCAACCGAAGCGAACCCCTCTGGTTCGTCGTCGGTCGGTGGGTCCTCGACAGGAGCGCAAGCATCGGCGGCTGCCTACGTTGGCCCAACCGGAGCAAGCGGGGTGAGCGGTTCCAGCGGGACCAGCGGAGCGAGCGGCACTAACGGCTCCACGACCCCGTCGTCGACGAAGAAGCCGGCGGCCGCGAAGTCGAAGAGCACGTCGACATCGACCGACTCGGCGGTGACGCAGGCTACGGACGCCGCGAACATCGCCTCGGCACAGGCTGGAGTCTCGAGTGCCGAGCTTACGGTTAAGAGCGACAAGTCTGCGCTCGCCGGCACGAAGCTCTACGCACCGAGCGCAGGAACGATCGCGTCGGTCTCCGGGGCGGTTGGCGACGAGGTCACCGCCGGTACGGGCAGCGGCTCGTCAGCAGCCAACGCTGGATCGTCAGGTTCGGGCGCGGCTAGCGCGTCGGGTGCGTCGAGCGCCGCGTCGAGCGCCTCTTCATCCTCGAGCGGCTCAGGCTTCATCGTGCTCGCCAACCTCAGCTCGATGGAGCTCGTCGTCTCGGTGAGTGAGTCGGACATCGGATCGATCAAGGTCGGCCAGCCGGCGACGATCAGCGTCGACGCACTGCCCGACGAGGAGTTCGCGGCCAAGGTGACGGCGATCTCGCTGCTCTCGAGCGACACCAGCGGCGTCGTGAGCTACAGCGTCACGATCAAGCTGACCCAGAACTCGAGTCAGCTGAAACCGGGAATGACGGCGACCGCAACGGTCATCACGGGCCAGGTCAACAACGCCATCAACGTCGAGAGCGCGGCGATCAGCTCGCGCGGCACAGGCTCAACGGTGACGGTCGACAAGAACGGCAAGATGACCGTGACGCCGGTGATCACCGGCCTGGTCGGCGCGTCGAGCACCCAGATCGTCGCGGGCGTCGCCACCGGCGAGGAGCTTGCGATTCCGATCAGCACGAGCATCGCGACGTCGACGACGACGACCGGAAGCGGCACCCTCGGCAGCGGTAGCGGCGGGGGCTTCGGCGGTGCAGCTTTGAGCGGCCTCGGCGGTGGCGGCGGTGGCGGCTTCGCGCGGTTCTCGCGCGGCGGATGATGGCAACGCCGCGACCGCAGCGATCAGGACGAGTGCTGCGCCGCCCGCGGCGCAGCACGCCTGGCGCGCCAGGCCAGCCCACGCCACCGTCTCGACCACGGATGGAGAAGCGCGCACGGCGCGTGATCGACCTTCGCAGCGCGACGAAGATCTACGACACCGGCACGATCCAGGTCGCGGCGCTCCGTGGAATCACGCTGGCAATCGATCGCGGCGACTTCGTCGCGATCATGGGCAGCTCGGGCAGCGGCAAGAGCACGCTGATGAACATCCTCGGTTGCCTCGACGTGCCAACGGCCGGCGAATACCGGATCGATGGCGTGGACGTGCGAAGCATGGACGACGACGATCTGGCTGACCTGCGCAACCGCAAGATCGGCTTCGTCTTCCAGAGCTTCAACCTCGTACCGCGCACGACCGCGCTCGCAAACGTCGAACTGCCGCTCGCCTACGCGCGTCTGCCGCGCGTCGATCGCCGCCAGCGCGCCGCTTGGGCGCTCACGCAGGTCGGCATGCGCGACCGCATGCACCACACGCCTGCTGAGCTGTCCGGTGGGCAGCAGCAGCGCGTAGCGGTCGCCCGCGCGATCGTCACGAACCCGACATTGATCCTCGCCGACGAGCCGACCGGCAACCTCGACTCGCAGGCCAGCGCTGACGTGCTCGCCATCTTCTCGCGGCTGCACGAGCAGGGCCGCACAGTCGTGATCATCACGCACGAGGACTACGTCGCCGCGCAGGCGCGGCGCGTCGTCAGGCTTGCCGACGGGAGCGTGGTCAGCGACGTGGAGCGCTCGCCGCTCGCCGCTCCTAGTGCGGTTCCAGCACAAGCGGGGACCGCCTGATGGGAGTTGAGACTGTACGAATAGCGTTGACGGGGATCTTTGCGAACAAGCTACGTTCGGGACTGACGATCCTCGGGTTGACCATCGGCGTCGCGTCGGTGATTGTGCTGATAGCCGTCGGCAACGGCTCGCAGAAGGCCGTGCAGGCCAGCATCGAGGCACTCGGGACCAATGTCCTGCTCGTCGAGCCGGGCTTCAGCTTCGGTGGCTCCTCGGTCACCAGCATCTCGCCGCCCGTCTCGCTGACGACTGCCGATGCCGACGCCTTCGCCAATAAGACCCTGGCGCCCGACGTCCAGAGCGCCGCACCCTCGGTCAGCGCGAGTCCGACCGTTGTGTACAACGGCACGAGCTACTCACCGTCGCAGTTCGTCGGCACGACGCCCGCTTACGCCGGCGCCCACGACTACAGCATTCAGACGGGGACGTTCTTTACGAGCGCACAGGTCAAGGACCACGCGCGCGTCGTGGTGCTAGGGCCGACGGTCGTGTCGAACCTCTTCGATGGTGCCGACCCGGTCGGTGACACGATCCAGATCAACGGAGTCAACTTCGAGGTCATCGGCGTCACGGTGCCGAAGGGCACAAACGGCCTTGTCGACGAGGATGACATCGGTTTCGCGCCGATCACGACGGTGCAGGACGAGCTGACGGGCTACGGCTCGGTCGACTCGATCACGGTACGGTCGAAATCGAGCGCTGACCTCAATGCGGCCGACGCCGAGGTGACGTCGATCCTCGAGCAGCGCGACGACATCACCGACACCGCGAACCCAGGCTTCCGCGTGATCAACCAGGGCTCGCTGCTGACTGCGTCGAGCTCGACCAGCAGCGTCTTCACGACCCTGCTCGGCGAGGTCGCCGCTATCTCACTGCTCGTCGGCGGAATCGGCGTGATGAACATCATGCTCGTATCGGTCACCGAACGGACGCGAGAGATCGGCATTCGCAAAGCGATCGGCGCACGGCGCGCCGACATCCTGACGCAGTTCCTGACCGAAGCGGTGCTCGTCTCAATCTTCGGCGGCCTCGCTGGCGTGCTGCTCGGCGTAGTCGGCAGTCGGTTCACGATCGCGGGGGTTCACCCGGCGATCGAGCTCTACTCCGTCTTCCTCGCGTTCGGTGCGGCACTACTCACGGGCTTGGTGTTCGGCACCTACCCGGCGAGTCGCGCCGCTGCGATGCGCCCGATCGAGGCGCTGCGCTTTGAGTGACACACCCACCCCACACCCCGCTTCCCCAGACCCCGGCCAGGAGCCACCCATGTCCGAAATAAGCGTCCCCCCCGGCGGCGAGGTCGACGAGGCCTACTACCCCGAACTCGACGAGCTGCCACCACGCCCGCGGCGCAAGCTGGTAACGCCGGTGACAGTCCTGTTGCTGCTCGCCTTGTTCGCGGCCGGGGGCTTCGTCGGCGGCGTGCTCGTGCAGAAGGGCCAGGGGTCGGGCACGTCCTCGCCCGCCGGCGGCGGTTTCGCGTCGCGCTTCGGAGCCGCAGGCGCGACCGGAGCGAGCGGCGCGAGCGGTGCCGCGACGGGCTTCCGCGGCCTCTTTGGCGGCGGGGCTGCCGGCGGTGGAGCGACCATCGGAACGGTGTCGAGCATTGACGGCAAGACGCTCTATGTGACCGAGACGAGTGGCAACACGGTCGCAGTTGTGACGACAGCCGAGTCGAAGATCACAAAGGACGAAAGCGTCGGCTCCAACGCGATCCACCCCGGGGACTCTGTGGTGGTTGAAGGAATAGGGAGCAAGGGAACCGTCACGGCGAGCTCGGTCAGCGACTCGGGCAGCTCGAGCAGCGGCACCGGCGGCATTGCGTCGCTGTTCGGCGGCGGCTCGTCGCCTCGCAGCTCGAGCTCGTCCTCGGCGTCTACCGGCTCCAGCGGACTGTTCGGCCCGTGAGACCGAAAAGCTGAACACAACACGCGACTTGAAATCGAAAAGGAGCACGCATGAGAGCTGACCGACCACGATTCACCGGCAGGAACGCAGCCGCGGGCGGCATCGCGCTGATCGCCGCGATCGCCCTGGCCGCGTGCGGCGGCAGCTCGAGCCCATCCAAATCAAAAACCGCCTCGGCGCCCTCTACTGGCGCCAGCAGCTCTGCCGGCGCCGCAAACCGCTCCAAGCTGGAGAAGTGCCTCAAGGCACACGGCGTCACGCTGCCGAGCTTCGCCGGCGGTGGCGGATTTGGCGGCAGGCCCGGCTTCGGAGCAAGTGGACGTTTCGGGGCTACCGGGGCGTCTGGACGCTTCCGCCGTTTCGGCGCGAGCGGTCGTTTCGGCGTGAGCGGGGCCAGCGGTCCGCGGGGCGTCTTCGCCGGCAACTCGAAGGACGCGGCAGCATTCCGTGCCTGCGGAGGCCAGTTCGGCGGCGGTGGGTTCGCCGGAGGCGGTGGGTTCGCGCGGCCTGGATCCGGCGCGGGGGTCTTCAACGCGAGTAGCCCGGCTGACCGCGCAGCGGTGACGAAGTACGTCGCCTGCGTGCGCCAGCACGGGTTTGACCTGCCGGCGCCGAACTTCAGCGGCAAGGGCCCGGTCTTCAACACCTCACAAGTCGATACCCACAGCGCGAAGTTCACCGCCGCGAGCGCTGCCTGCATGAGCCTGCTCACCTTCGGCGGCACCAGCTGACGAGGCGCGCGGCTGGGAGGTCGGTCGGTCGGTCAGCCTTCCACCGCGCGCTAACTTAGCTACTGGCGATGGGCCCGCACGCTCTGTCCCCGACTCACTACGAACTGCTCGGCGTGAGCGAGACCGCAACCGTCGAGGAGATACGGCGATTGCGTCGGCGGCTGGCCCGCCGCTATCACCCCGACGTAGCCCCGAACCCCGACGCGCGACGGCTCACTCAGATCCTCGAAGCGTGCGACGTGCTCGGCGATCCAGCTCGCCGGCGGGATTACGACGCGTGGCTCAGGGCGGAGCGAGTACGCGCCTCGCCGAGCGAGCTCGTCGAGGCGCGTCCGTGGTCGAGCGTGTCGCGCTTTCCCTGGAGCACGATGTGGCTACAGATTGTCGTCTTCGGCGTCGCTGCCGCGACGCTGCCGGGCTATGTGACCGCATACTGGATCGGCTCGGACCTCTCGCCCGCGAGCGCGCAGAGCGCGCCGCACATACTGCTGCTCGACACGCCGGTCCTGCTCACGCTGGCAGCACAAGCGGTGATGGTCGTTTCGATCGTTGTCGCAGTCCACGCGCTGCGCTACCGGCGTGACGCGCGAGCGCCGCGCCGGGTGAGACGATCCTTCGGGTGAGAGAGTGAGAAGGGCGTTTACCGCCGCCGTACTGTGCGGCGCGCTGGCCAGCACGGCCACTGGCGCGCGCACGCCGCCGCTGCACAGCCCGCCGCCGCCGGCCGCGCCGAAACCACGTTCGCGCTGGCGCTGCTGAAGCAGCTCGGCGGGACGGACAACGTCGTCTACTCGCCCTACAGCATCGACGTGGCGCTGACGATGGCCGACGCCGGGGCGATCGGCCAGACGGCGTCGCAGGTCGCGCACGTGCTCGGCGCGCGGTCCGCCGATGACGCCGTCGCCGACGTAGAGGCACTGCGCAGTGCGCTCGCCCTGGCAGTTGGCAGCGGCTCGAGCGCTCCGACGCTCGACGTCGCCAACGCTCTCTGGACGCAGAGCGGACTCGCGCTGCAGCAGCCCTTCGTCTCGACGCTGACCGACGACTTCGGCGCGCCGCCCAAGAGCGCCAACTTCGCCGGCGACCCCGCCGCCGCGCTCCAGGCGATCAACGCCTGGGTCTCCGAGCACACCGACGCGCTGATCCCGAGCATCCTGAGCCGCGGAACGATCACGCCGCAGACGGCATTCGTGCTCGCAAACGCGATCTACCTGAAGGCGCACTGGCAGAGTCCGTTCGTGGCATCAATGACCCGGCCGGCGGCGTTCACGACGCCGGCCGGCAACGTCGTTCAGGTGCCATTCATGAACCAGCGCGACGTCACCTACGCCTACGCCGGCGGCGCCAACTACCAGGCGGTAGAACTGCCTTACAGTTCGAGCTCGCTGTCGCTCCTGGCGATCCTGCCGCGCCGCGCAACGCTTGCGCACTTCGAGCGCGGCCTGAGCGCCAGCGTACTCGCCGGCATCGTCGGGCGCCTGGGTGCGCAGAGCGTCGACCTATCGATGCCAAAGCTCGACCTGTCAAGCCAGGAGGATCTCAATGGGCCGCTGCAAAACCTCGGCATGACGGACGCGTTCGGACCGGCCGCCGACTTTCGCGGCGTGACCACGCAACGCTCGCTCTCCATCTCACTTGTCGAGCACGCGGCGGTCCTCAAAGTCGATGAGCAGGGCACGGTGGCGGCCGGAGCAACGGTAGTGGTATCGCCGACCGCGGCCGTTCCGGTGCCCCGCAAACCGGTCAGCCTGATCCTCAACCGGCCTTTCCTGCTGCTGCTCCGCGACGACGGCGGTGGCAACGTCCTGTTCGTCGCGCGGGTCGACAACCCGGCTCAGAGCTGAGCAGCCCAGCCGACGCGCCGATCGCGTCTACCAGCGGCTGTGAACGTGCTCGCGCAGCAGTCTGTCGTAGACGTCGCGGACACCAGCGAACTGATCTTCACGCAAAGGCGGGAGCGCCGCCACCGATGCGTTTTGCGTGACCTGCTCCGGCTTGCTCGCGCCGGGGATCACGGTGCTGACACCGGGCTGCTCGATCACCCAGCGGAGCGCAAACTGCGCCAATGTGGTGCCTGGATCGAGCAGCTCGCGGAGCTCGCGGACGGCGGCCAAGCCGGTTTCGTAGGGGACGCCCGAGAACGTCTCACCGACATCGAAGGCGTCGCCCTGGCGGTTGTATGTGCGGTGGTCGTCGGGTGCGAATGTCGTGCGCTCGTCGAAGCGGCCCGACAGCAGGCCCGAGGCGAGCGGCACGCGCGCGATGATCCCGACCCCGGCCTCGCGTGCCGCCGGCAGGACTTGCTCGAGCGGCTTCAGGCGGAAGCAGTTGAGGATGATCTGGACCGTTGCGACGCCGGCGCGGGCGATCGCCGCAAGCGCTTGCTCGCAGGTCTCGACGGAGACACCGTAGGCCGCGATGCGCCCCGCCTGTACGAGCTCGTCGAGCGCCGCAAACACCTCGTCGCTCGCGTAGACGTCGTCCGGTGGGCAATGAAGCTGCACGAGGTCGATGCGATCGGCGCCAAGGTTTGCGCGCGAGCGCTCGTTCCAGGCGAGGAAGTTCGCAGCGCTGTAGTTGGCGAGGGTCTGCGGACCGCGACGGCCCATCTTCGTCGCAACCAGAACGTCTGCGTGTCGCTCGCGCAGCTCGCCGCAGAGCTGCTCGCTGCGCCCGTCGCCGTAGACGTCGGCCGTGTCGAAAAAGGTGACGTCCTGATCCACCGCGGACTCGAGCACGGCGCGCGCTTGGGCCGGATCGACATGGCCCCAATCGGCACCGAGCTGCCAGGTTCCCAGCCCCACGACGCTGACGCTGCGCCCGAGGCGCCCGATCTCGCGCTGTTCCACTCACGCCATTTTTGCAGCCTGCGAGCGCGTTATCGGTGAAGATGCTCGCATGAGCTTCCGCGGTCTCGCACTCGCGCAGGAGAAGATGCGCGCCGCCGGTCAGCCGGAGGGTGCGATCCGTAGCTTCAGCCGAGCGTACGAGATGCTCGTCGACGGTGCCGAGACGATGCTCGCAAGCGCCGACCTCGAACCGGTCGACGACGTCGCGGCGCTCGAGGAGCTTTCGCCCGCGCCCGGAGCGCTCGCACCGGTGGCGGTCATCAAGTTGAACGGAGGTCTCGCGACGAGCATGGGCCTGCGCAATCCGAAGTCCCTGGTGGAGGCGCGCGACGGCCGCTCGTTCCTCGAGATCATCGTCGGCCAGACGCTTGCTCTGCGGCGTCGTCTCGAGATCCCCCTGCCGTTGCTGCTGATGGACAGCACCGCGACGCGAGACGAGACCCTGCACGCGCTGGCCGGCGAGCCCGACCTGAGACAGGACCTGCCGGCCGACTTCCTCCAGAGCATGGTGCCGAAGCTCGAAGCCGCGGATCTGACTCCTGTCAGCTGGCCAAAGCAACCAGCGCTCGAGTGGTGCCCGCCCGGGCACGGCGATATCTACGGCGCGCTGGCAAGCAGCGGCATCCTCCACTCGCTGCTCGACCAGGGCTTTCGCTACGCGATGATCGCCAACGCGGACAACCTCGGTGCGACGCCAGACGAGCGGATCGCGGGCTACTTGGCGCGCGAGGAGATCCCGTTCCTGATGGAGGTGGTCGAGGGAACGGCCGCGGACCGCAAGGGCGGCCACATCGCTCGGCGGATCGAGGACGCGACGATGGTCCTGCGTGAGACGGCGCAGACGCCGCCGGAGGATCAGGACTCGTTCCGCGACTACCGCCGTTGGCGCTACTACAACACCAACAACCTCTGGGTCGATCTCAAGCTGCTCGAAGAGACGCTGTCGCGCCACCACGGGGTGCTCCGGCTGCCACTTATCGTCAACCCCAAGACCGTCGACCCGCGCGACCCGAGCTCGCCGGCGGTCGTCCATCTCGAGAGCGCGATGGGCGCGGCAATCTCGAGCGTCGCCGGTGCTCGCATCCTCCGCGTGCCGCGAAGCCGCTTCATCCCCGTGAAGACGACTGATGACCTGCTGGTGCTGCGCTCGGACGTCTACTCGCTCACCACCGATCTGCTCGTACAACCGCTCGCAGCACGCGCGAATGACCTACCGCTCGTCGAACTCGACCCCAAGCACTACAAGCTGCTCGACGATTTCGAGGCGCACTTCCCCGCCGGACCGCCGTCGCTGATCGACGCCAAGCGGCTGAGGGTGCAGGGCGACGTCACGTTCGGACGCGATGTCGTCGTTCGTGGTGAGGTCGATGTCGTCGCCGACGAGCCGCGAAGGATCGCGGATGGGACCGTGCTCGAAGGCTGACGAAGCCAGGTCATCCCGCCCCGTAGTGACACGCCGCGGGCGACCGCCCGGGAGGCCTTAGCTCAGGCTTAGAGAGTCCCGCGAGCATCCGCGCCAGCCATGGCGTATCAGCCGATTAGCAGGCGCGTTCCGGCGGGCCGACAGGCGGTCGGGTTGGAGGTGAGAGGCGTGTTGGCGGCGCTGCGTCGCACTCATTTCTCCAAGGTGCCGGAGATCATCGTCCTGTTCTGGGTCACGAAGGTCCTGACGACAGGGATGGGCGAGGCGACCTCGGACTATCTGGTCAAGAGCTTCCCTCGCGTAGTCGCCGTCGCGATCGGCTTCATCGCTTTCGCCGCCGCGATGATCTGGCAGTTCTGGGTGCACCGTTACGTCGTTTGGGTCTACTGGCTCGCGGTTGCGATGGTCGCAGTGTTCGGCACGATGGCCGCAGACGCGCTTCACATCGGGCTCGGCATCCCCTACGCCGTGTCGAGCGCGTTCTACGCCGTCGTCCTGGCAGCGATCTTCGTGGCCTGGTACCGGACCGAGCGAACGCTCTCGATCCACAGCATCAACACGCCCCGTCGCGAGCTGTTCTACTGGGCGACGGTGCTCGCAACGTTCGCGCTCGGGACCGCCGTCGGCGACATGACCGCCTCGACGTTCCACCTCGGCTATCTCGACTCCGGCCTGCTGTTCACCGGTCTGATCGCACTTCCAGCGCTCGCCTACCTGTTCCTCGGAATGAATCCGATCTTCACCTTCTGGTTCGCCTACGTCCTGACGCGTCCGCTCGGTGCCTCGTTCGCCGACTGGCTCGACAAGGCGCGCTACCTGCGCGGTCTCGCGCTCGGGGACGGGGTCGTGGCGGTCGCCTCGGCGCTGGTGATCGTGGGTTTCGTCGCGTACCTCGCGATCACGCACAGCCCGATCGAGGAAGACGACGCGCTGCGTCTGCAATGACCGCTGGCAGCCCGGCAAGCGGCCCATACTGTGCGCGCCATTATGCGCACCGGCTAGGCTAGGAATCGCCGGTTCCTATTAGGCTTTCAGCGCGCCGAGCGAGCTACATGCTCGAAGGCCGCAACCCAACACGGAGGTGACCGCGATGCGTCGTTTCGCTGGCGGCCTATTGTGCGTGGGAGCACTTCTAGCGAGCGGTGTGCTCGCCCCGCCAGCAGCCGCCACGAAGCCAAAGTGCGCGAGCTACAGGGTTAGCTCATCGCATGAGACAAACGAGTTCACCCAGATCAAGCTAGTCGGCGTCTCGTGCACGATGGCTCACAAGGTCCTCCGGAAGTGGGCGACTATTGGCTCCGGAGGCACGAACCCCGTCTTCGTCTGCACCGACCAAAAGACCGGCACCAAGAACGTCTACGCGGTCAAATGCACCACGGGCACACAAGTGATCACCGCGCGCGACAAGTTCCACGCCCGGTGACTAGCAGCGATCCCGGTAACGACGCCCGACGCGATCGCTACCCCACCAACGACCAGAACGAGCCTCGACGCCGTCACACAAGCACTACGACTAAGTGGCCGTGATACCGCTGCACGCCTAGCTCGACCTTGACTTCTACGCCGTCCTTCTCGATGGTCACCTTGAACGCGGTCAGCGCAGGGTGACGGAGCTTGCGACAGTCGGCCGTCGTCTCGAGCTTTGCGCTCTGATGGTCGGCCCAACGGTCGATCGAGGACATCGCGGCCACACAGCTAACGGACGTCGCCGGCCCGATGGCGCTCATAGTCGAAGGTTGCCGGTATCGCGAGCGCGCTTCACACGCTAAATGGTCCCTGTACGTTCGTCCGACGTGAGGGGCACTTCGTCACCAGCTCCCCATCTCGCGGCCGGCCTCGAACTACGGCGGACGTAGCGCACTGTGCCGCAGAAACGCGAAGATCCTGCAGTTTGCAGGATCTTCGAGCAGTCGTGGCGCCCGGATTTGAACCGGGGACCTCTCGCTCCCAAAGCGCGCCGGGAAAACCCCCGACGGAGGCGTTCCAGCCCGGAAACACTAGGGATTGGCGAAGTAGGCACACCTAGCCCGCGAGCGACCGGATTACCGCCGATTGCGCTCGATTCGCGGGTATTACGGCACCCGAAAACGCCGAGTGCCGATTCAAGGCCGCACCCCTAGGCCCACTAAAATCGAACGGGGCTCTACGACGAGAGGAGTGGTGATGATCGCGGGAAGCCGCTGTGAGCTGCGGTCCTACGCGTGGGCCATCAGCACCGACCTGCCTCCGTTGGGCGAAACACGAGTCCGCCGCGTCAACCGGAACCGACGCTAGCCTCCGTCGAACCGAGCCCAGTTGAGGGCGCTTGGTAAGCTCGTGCTTCGGGCTGCATCCAGGTGCAGCCAAGTAGTGCGGGCGTTCGCCGGTCGCTGCCCAAACAGCATCCTCCGCGTAAACCAGCACATACACACGGAGGACAACGCATGCCAACCGGTGCCGTCAAGTGGTTCAGCGACGACAAGGGCTTTGGTTTCATCACGCCGGACGACGGCTCCAAGGACCTGTTTGTCCATCACAGCGCTATCAACGGCGAGGGCTACCGCTCTTTGGCCGAGGGCGCTAAGGTCAGCTATGAGTCAGAGGCCGGCGACAAGGGGCCCAAGGCGGTCAACGTAACCACCGTCTAGCGTTCGCGTCGATCCGGGGGGGCTCGCTTCACCGGGAGGTTGTAGGTAGCCTGCACGGTGAAGCCCACGCACCCGTGACCCACCGCCGTGAGCCCCGCAGTGGAGCGTGTGCTCCCGAGCACCAAGACCTCCTGCCCACGAGGCACCGACGCGCACAACGTGCGTCACAACAACGCGGGCGGCTCGGTCGATCTGCTGAAGTCAGCGCAGACGCAGTCTGGGTGCTACGTCGTGTGGTACCCGCGTGAAGACTTTGAATCTCGCCGGCGTTCGCGAGCTGGGTCAGGCGAGTTGCCGCACTCCCGGGACTGAGGTTCAGGCCCTTAGCGAGATCGCCCGCGGTGCTGTCCTGGCGCTGGGTGAGGAAGGCGATGATGCTCGCCTTCGTATCGCCCCGACGAATCCAAGATGCGGCTTGAACAGAAGGCCGAGCGGGTATAACGTCGGCCGATGAAGAAGATCCTCGAACTGATCCTGTGCATCTTGCACCCGATCGCCGTGATTTTGATCTGGGTCACGATCCCGTTCAACAAGGATCTCGGTACCGGGCAGAAGATTGCCTGGGCGATCGTCTCGATCATCCCGTTCGTACCGTTCGTGTACGTCCTGACCGGCAACGACTTCTTGTGAGACGCAGGTGATGTCTCCAGAAGACGCCCCGCCACCCGCAGACCAGCCGCCCAGCGCAGCCACACCACTCGCTAGGGGGGTACCGCGCACTCGCATCAGTGCGACGTTCATCGCGCTGATCGCAGCCCTCATAGTTCTCGTCCTGCTCCTGGTGTTCATCCTGGAGAACACGAAGCGGGTGAAGGTCAGCTTCTTCGGCGCGAGCGGGCATCTCCCGCTCGGCGTCGCGCTTCTTCTCGCGGCCGTTGCGGGCGCGCTCGTACTCGCAATCTCCGGGGCGGCCCGCGTCCTCCAGCTGCGTCGTAGGGTCAGGCAGCGGCCATAAGGAGGCGTCGGCCCAGTGCTCGCAGGCCCGACTTGACGGTCATACGGAGAGCCGCAGACCGCGCCTAGCTGCGACTTCTCGTGTGCCGGAGGCCCCAAACGATGAGCATCGAGAACACGATTGACAGCAGCAGGCCAGCGCCATGCCGGTGCAGACTCACTATGCGCGCGTGATGGACCGCCACGATCGTCTCCGGGCGCTCGTCGAGGGCACTGAATCGGCACTCGGGCCTCAGATGCCGCCGCGGCCGCGGCCGAGCGACACGCGGCCTAAACACGAAAAACCGCCGCCGAGCGGGGGTCTACGCGAAATCGGGGCGCCCGGATTTGAACCGGGGACCTCTCGCTCCCAAAGCGCGCCGCGAAAAGCCTCGGCGGAGGCGTTCTAGCCCGGAAACACTAGGGATTGGCGCGCTCGGCGCGTCTCTACCGATCGGCCGGATTACCGGTCATTGCGGGCGATTATCGGGGATTACGGCACCCGAGAGCGCCGAGTGCCGATTCACCGGCGCGCTCGTCGCGAGTATGCCGGTCAGCGCGACTCGGCGCCTAACCCCTCGACGACGAGACACCGCGTTGTCCCCTTCGTTTGCAGGCAGGCGTCTCCCCCGAAGGCCGGGCGGCCGAAAACGCCCGTGTCTAACGGCGCTACGCGTCCTTTTCGACGCGGCGCTTGGCGTGCCGGGGTGCCCCGGAGCGAGACGTCGCAGGCGTCAGATCGTGCCCCGGCGCGGCGTTACTGGCGCGCATCTACTCGGACCAGGCACAAACACTGCGATTAGCAGGTCGATCAGCCATACCGCTACCGGGATTCGAACCCTAGCGCAGGCCCCATGGTTGCGGCCATCTCCAGTGTTTCCGGGGTTTAGCTGCCGCTCGAGACCGCTTCAAACCGCTCGTGAAGGGTGCAGCTGCGCGTCGGTTTGGCCCAACTACGAATGCCAGGACGGCAGCAAGAAGTTCGAGTTCTCGCCTGGAGGCCATGCCGGCTGACTCGTCAGTGAGCTCCGCGTGAACTCGACGGGATGGGAATCGGGCAGGTGGCTCCGACCACGCGCGCCAAGTCGCGGAGTCGAGAATCTAACTCCCACCGGGAAGCCTTGAGCGCGTCACTCGCTCGTCGGCCGCATCGTCGCTCGGTCCATTCATAGGGACGAACGGCGTGCACTCTAGCGCGGCGTTCGTCTCTGTTAGCTACGCCATGTGCAGCGGTCCCGCGGCCCGTGACGTCTGGCGGCCGCACAGTCTGCTGGGTCGCTACCGCCCTGATGAGCACCCGCCGGTGTTGAACGCGCTTCGGCTGGTGAACGAGATCGTGGCCTGTGAATCGGCGACCGGGCAGTGCCGATGGGTGCGCCAGCCGTGGCCTGCAGGTCGATGTCGAGCGCGGGGTTATCACCGCTGTGCCGTCGCGTGCATAGACGGCGACTTAGAGCCGCCGGTGAATGCCGAGGGGCGCTGCTGAGCAGGCCCAGCTCGCGCGCCGAGGAGCTACGAGCCGGCATACCAGGTGTCAGTGAAGCCCTCACCATCCGCTGTCAGCGGGCCTGGCTGCGCCAAGGTGGTAGAGCCTTCCATCGCCACTGGCGCCCAGGAGAAGCTCGTGATCGGGCCGGCAGCGCTATCGCCGGTTGCCGTGGCGTCGGTGAATGTCACGGACGCGAAGTCGGTTAGCACCGCAAGGGCGCCGTCAACCTCCGGCCGCTCGACGATCCACTCGGCAGAGCTCTGGCTCGGTGCTGGCGTCGGCGACGGGATGGCTTCCTCGAATGTCCAGCCCGCAGTGGCGTTGGCGATGGAGAGATCCCACGTGGAGCCGTGCAGCACTACTGAAGCGGTCATCGCATCTCCGGGGGCAACGGGGTACGACGCGGAGGGCAGAGAAACTTGGTAGCCGTCGTCGACGGCGGGGTCGCCATACATTTCATACCAAGCTACATAGCTCGGGCTGTTGCCGTTGCAGCTCGCCGCCGTCCCATCCTGCTCGACGGTGTCGCTCGTCACGCCGTCGATGCCGACCCACTCCGACGCATCGCCGCTAACCCCGCTAGAGCAGTCGACGGAGGGCACCGTCCAGCTGCCGGCGACGGCAGTGAACGTGTCGCCCGTCGCGAAGTAGCCCGACCAATTGTCGCTCTCATCTATCTCCACGGTCAGGATCGCCATGGCGGTTGCGACCGTACCCGCCATGTTCGTGAAGACGGCGCGGAAGCCGTCGCCTGCCTGCCCGATCCCAGCCGTCATGGTGTAGCTAGGCGAGGTCGCTCCGGAGATGTCCGACCACGAGGCACCGGAGTCATCCGAGATCTGCCACTGCACGGTCGGCGTGGGGTTCCCGGACGCTGCCGCGTCGAACGTGACCTTGGAGCCGGCGATCACGCTCTGGCTGACAGGCTGCGTGGTGATCGACGGCGCCACCGGCGCCGGGGAGACCGTGAGCACGGCGGCGGCAGTGTCAGCCGAGCCCTGTGAGTTCGTGAAGACGGCACGGTACTCGTAGCCGGTCTCGCTGGCGGTCGTCGTGAGTGAGTAGCTGTCCGCGGTCGCGCCAGCGATCACCGCCCAGGAGCTGCCTTCGTCCGTGGACAGCTGCCACTGGACCGTGGGTGTGGGATAGCCCGATGCTGTGGCAGAGAAGGTCGCTGTCTCGCCAGCAGGTACACCCTGACTTGTGGGCTGGACGGTGATGGCTGGGGCAGAGACGGCTGGCGCCACGGTCAGCACAGCCGCCACAGTCGTGGCCGAGCCGACAGTGTTCGTGAAGACGGCACGGTACTCGTAGCCGTTCTCAGCCAGTGACGCTGTGAACGAGTACGTTGTCGACGGGGACGCCGGGACATCGCCCCACGTGCTGCCGCCGTCGGTGGAGATCTGCCATTGCATGCTCGGCGTGGGATCCCCTGACGCCGCCGCCGTCAGGGTCACAGTCCCGCCGACAGGGACGCTCTGGCTCGCCGGCTGGAGGGTGATGACGGGGGAGGACTCCGCCGGGGGTGGGGTGATCTGGGACAAGCCAGAGGTTACTGTGAGGCGCGCCGAGCGGGTCGTCGCGGCCCCGCCCTCGTTGTTGAAGACGGCCCGATACTCGTAGCCGTTGTCGGTGGATTCGGCAGTGAGGGAGTACGACCAGGAGGTAGCGCCAGCGACGTCACGCCAGGCGCCGCCGGGGGCCGTGAGGACCTGCCACTGGGCGTGTGGCGAGGGCTTGCCCGCGGCGGCAGCCGTGAACGTCGCCGGCGCCCCCAGGGCCGCGCTGTGGCTGTGGGGCTGGGCTGTCACGCGCGGGGCGCCCGGGGCGAACTCGGTGACATCGGCATCGCGCGTCATCACGCGGCCAGAACCCGCGACCGTCAAACGGAAGGCAAAGACCCTTGAGGTCTTACCCTTGTTCTTTGGCACACGCACGCTCACTGACGCCCGCCCATTGGTACACGCCTTCGCGGCTTCGAAAGACAGTGCGCGAGATGAGACCCGGCATGTGGCAGCGCCGCTGACGACGGCCACGAGGCGCACGGACCCGCCTGATGCCGAAAGCGCCGATGGCGCTGCAGTAAACGACTGGCCGCAGATGCGGCTACGCGGGCGGAGCCCATAGTGGTTGCTGCGGCCGGCGAGGGTGACAGCACAGCCAAAGCCAAGGTCAGCTTGAGCGCACCCACGGAGATCCGGCTCCCCTTGCGCTTCCAATAGATCGCCCGAGAGAAGATGCTCACTATGGCAGCCCCGTGACGAACTGAAGTTTTAACAGTTCGGCACCGCGGGTCGAAAAACGGCGTCCCCACGAGACCGCCCAACGACAAGTCCACCGACACCAATTCCGACCTCGCCGGCCTGCTCGCCCACACTACCGACCAAGCGAAGGCCTACGCTGCGTCCCACCATCCCACCCCGCTTCAAACACCAACGAACGCTCCCGAGCGGCGGAGGATAGACGGTCGCGCAGAGGCTTGTAAACGGGCAAGTGGTGAACTTTCTCCGACTTGCTGTCAAGCCCTGAAAATCCGGCTACGCTGGCGCGGAGCACCGGTGAGGCCGGAGATGCTGTTGCTGATGGTGCTGCCGATTGCGCTGGAGAGTCGGAACAGTTGTCGCGGGGCGACATTGGCGGAGGCCACTCTTGAATAAAACAGCGGGATGGCAGCGAACATGGAGACAATCAAGGATGGTTATGGCGCCTGTCAGCGCACGTCCGATTATCGGTTGCAGCGGCCTCCTGTCAAGGCAGAAAGTGGATGAGCTCTGCGTGGAAACGCTGTCTGCTTAGAGCGCCAATGACTTGGCGCGACACGCGAATCACTCGGCCGACCGGGGGAAAGCGCGATCAAACACGCCCGGACGGCGGCGACGGGACATTGCCTAACGATGGTCGCCGAATCGGCACGCTGCTGCTGGAGGCCGGCGAAATCAATCCCGCGTCCCTTGCCTCTGCGTTACGAGAGCAGTCACATTCCGGTGGCCGTCTCGGTCAGATCCTCGTCGCCGAGGGGAGCGTCAGACCTCGCGCGGTCACCAGCGCACTTTCTAGGCAGCTGGGGGTCGCCGAGGTTGGCCCCCACGACCGTCCGATTGACCTGTTGCCGGTGTCGGTGGCTCGGCGGCTCCGATCCGTCGCGCTTGCAACGAACCCGGACGAGCAGAACGGCGGGGCCATCTCGGTTGCGGTCGTCGATTCTAGCCCAGACGTACTCACTCAACTCGAGGAGCAGCTCGGCCAGCCCGTCGTCCCGAAGCTCGGCGGGGAGCTAGCGCTCGAGGACATGCTGCGACAACTCTACGCCGAGCGAGACGCGCGAGAGATAAACGAGGAGCTCCGGTCCGCCGAACCCGAACTCTCGGCCTATAGCAGACAACTGTCAATGTTTCAGCTGGTCACGCTTGTAACGCTGGGCATTCTGGTGATCGGGGGCCTGGTCGCCGACGCCGCGTTCACCGCGACGGTAGCTGTTGGATTGTCGATGGGGTTCTACGTACTCACAGGCGCCTTCAGGATAGTCGTGGCAGCTAAGGGCTGGCGCGCCGGCCCGACCGTCTCGCCGACCGATCATGAGCTCGACGCGCTAAGCGATCGGGAACTACCAACCTACACGGTGCTCGTTCCGCTCCTGCGTGAGAAGGTTTCGACGCTCCGCGTGCTCTTCGATGCGTTGAGAAGCCTTGACTATCCTAAGCACAAGCTTGACGGCATTCTGCTCGTCGAGGTCGATGACGTTGCGACGCTCGAGGCGATCGCCGAGGTTCGGCCGCTGCCTTGGCTACGGACGCTCGTGGTGCCCGACGGTAAACCGCGCACCAAGCCGCGCGCGATGCTGTACGGCCTGCGGTACGCGCGGGGTGAGTTCCTTACGGTGTACGACGCCGAGGACAAGCCAGATCCGTTGCAGCTGAAGAAGGCGGTGTGGGGGTTCAGACATCTTGGACCTGAGGTCGGCTGTCTGCAGGCCAGCTTGAGCTATTACAACCCGCGGCAGAATCTGCTTACTCGGTGGTTCACCCTCGAGTACGACTCGTGGTTCGGCATCTTTGTGCCAGGCCTTCAGGCGATGGGAGCTCCGATTCCGCTCGGTGGGACCTCCAACCACTTTCCCGTCGCAATCCTCAACCAGATTGTGGGATGGGATCCTTTCAATGTCACCGAGGACGCAGATCTGGGTGTTCGCCTCGCAAGGCGGGGATTCGGCACCGCGATACTGGATTCGACGACGTACGAGGAGGCGAACTCTCGGACTCGTAGCTGGCTTCGTCAGCGTTCGCGTTGGATCAAGGGGTATATGCAGACCCTGCTCGTCCACACGCGGCACCCGAGGACTCTTGTCCGCGACCTGGGCGTGCGACGAACGGTCGAGTTCCTTGCGGTCATGGGCACCGCGGCTGTTTCCCCACTGATCTCATTGGTCTTTTGGGCGCTACTGGTGCTCTGGGTCGCGTTCGAGCCTCACTGGATCGCCCAGTTACTGCCAGGCCCGGTGTATTACGCCAGCCTTATCAGCTTCGTGCTGGGGAACTTGACGATCATTCTTCTCGGTCTGGTCGCCGCGGTGGAGAGGGGTCACGACGATCTTTCATTCTACAGTCTGCTTATACCGCTCTACTGGCTCCTGATGAGTGTTGCTGCGCTGCGCGCTTTTGTCGAACTCATCGTCCGGCCTCATCACTGGCACAAGACCGAGCATGGTCTCCACCTCGATCTCGATGAGGCGAGCGCGTGACCACGACCACCGGCCTGGTTGCGCGCGAGCGCGTGACCACGACCACCGGCCTGGTTACGCCGGCGGTTCCGGTCCTGCCACGCACCAGACGGCGTATCTGGACCGAGGCAGGGACGGTTCGATTGCTCTTTGCGTTGGTGGCCGCCGCAGATTTCGCCTTTGGAATGTGGATGAGCTCGCGCGGGTTCCGATGGGGCGATGCCTACAGCCGTTCTGTCAGCGCGCTCCTGGCTTTGTACAGCACCGATCCGCACCTCGCGGCGATCGGGTTTATCTGGATGCCGTTGCCGACGCTTCTTCAACTTCCGTGGATGGCGTTTTATCCGTTATGGCAGGGCATGATCAGTACTGGCTTTGCATTGTCAATGACCACTGCGCTAGCCGGTGGAGTAACGGCCGTGATCATTTACCGCACGGGCCGTCGCATGGGCATTGCCAAAGGCATAGCCCTCGCCTATACCGGGTTGGTCGTGCTCAATCCGATGCTTTTTCTGTTCGCCGGAAACGGAGAAAGCGAGGGCGTCGCGGCACCTGGGTTTGTGGGGGCTGTGTGTGCGCTCTTGCTCTTTTGGCGTACCGGACAGCGGCTGTACGTGATGTGGGCCGGGATCGGCCTAGCGTGGGCATTCGCATGCGTCTACGAGGCGGGAGTCATAGGAGCCGTGTTGCTGGTGGTTCTCATCGCCGGGATATTGCTCGGGTCCCGGGAGGTCACGCGCGCGAATCCTCAGGGCCCTTGGCGGGCTGTACAGGGGCTTAGCACGGTATTCCTGTTCCCGAGCCTTTGCGTTGGTGTCACTTGGGTCATCAGCAACGCCGTGATCTTCGGCGACCCGCTCTACTTTGCCCATGCGCAATATTCCGATGGCGTGCAGAACAAGGCCTTGGCCGCGGCGGGGAGCGCGGGTGCCTACCAAGACAAGGGAGAGCTGCTCGCAAGCCTCCAATTTGCGGCTGAGCGCACTTGGCCATTCCTGATCCCGATCGCAGGGATTTTGATTGTGCGCCTTCTTGATCGGCGACTACTTCGCTTCCAGGTCTTGGCGGTAGCCGCGCTTGCGTGTTGCGTGCCGTTCGGTCTGATGGTCTATGTCATCTTCCGCGGCGAGACGATCGGATATCTCCGTTACTTCATGTATCCGCTGTTCGTCGGTCCCGGATGGGGCGTATACGAGATCGCTGTGAGCTCGCGGCGAACGCGAACAACTTTCCTCATGCTCGCAATGTGGGTGGCCGCGATCCCGGCCACGTTGTGGGTGATGTACCAGCCGAGCCTCGGTCGTGAACTGGAGAGCGCAACGCTACATGGGCTACTCACCGGCGGCAGCGGCAATGAGATCGCAAATACCCGGGGCCGCCGCGCTCAGGGCAACCCGGAAGGCTTCATCAACGTCCTGTCCGACAACGCACCGCTGGCGCGCTATCTCGAGGCCGGGCCGCTAAAGCGAGGCAAGGTACTTGCGGACTCGGTCGCGGCATGGCCCATCGCCGCGGAGATATCCCCGAGTGAGCTCCGTAACCGGCTCATTCTCAGCCCCGATCGGCGGTTCAAAAGCATCGTGCTCAACATGTGGGGCCAGCACATCGCCTACGTTGTAGTACCCGACCCGGCGCTCGTGCCTTCAGACGAAGTGGATCGCGTCTACCCGCGCCTCTGGGCCGACAAGCAACCCGGGTTTCGCCAAGTTCGCTATTTGCCCAACACCTTCGATAAATGGCGTGTCTTCCAGGTCGTCCGTCCCGGCACCCCACCGTCCGTCGCCCGGGTGAGCTCGGACCGAACAATGCAAGCGGCGGCCCCGACGAGCTTCTTTAGCTCGGCACGTGTGCCGGCGGATTTACTTGGTCGGCATGCTTGAGAACGGCGAGCAGCGAGACACCGAACGGCAACCGGTGACCGCTCTCCACGACCTGTGCTTCAGCGCGCATGATCTGCGCCAGAAAGCGGTTCAGGATTTGCGGAGTGAGGTCATAGTCCGTGTGGGTGGGAGGCCTCGAGTGAAAAACGCGCTGGAGCAGCCGTACCGCCGCAATTGGCCCCAGCAGGGTGCTGTTGAAGTATGTGGTCCGTTCAACCTCCAGCCCGGCGAGTCGAGCGACCCGCGAGAGCGAGCTTCGTCGGTAGCGCCGACGGTGTTGATGGGTGTCGTCGTGGTGCGACCACAGCGCTTCGTAGGCGGGAACGGTCGCAATGATGACCCCGTCGGGCGTGAGGACCCGCTTGAGCGCCGTCAGCGCCCGGAGATCGTCATGCGTGTGCTCGATCACGTCCAAACACGTGATGAGTTCGAACGTGCCGTCTGGCCACGGGAGATTCTCAATCGGGCAGTGGCGAATATCGTCGTGGCCTCTCGAGCGCGCCGCGGCAACGGCGTCGGGGTCGAGATCTATACCGGAAAGCCTACCCCAAGGACGAAGCATGTCCAGGGTGCGTCCGGATCCACACCCGGCGTCAAGGACACGACCCTGACGGACGGGAGGCAGCACCGCCTGAAGGACTGCTCGGCGTCCGGCGAACCACCAGTGATAGTCGTCGATCGCCAGCATCCGCTGAATCGGCTCGCGGTCCACACGACGAGTCTAATCGTAGAGGAACGATGACAAGCCGCGCGAGCGTAGTCCTCAGCGTGGTGCTGCCCGTTTACAACGAGCTCAAGGTTCTCGAGGAGCTGCACACACGGCTCGTCTGCGCCCTCGAAGGGTGTGGGCTCAGCTTCGAGATCATGTTCGTCGATGACGGCAGCACCGACGGTACAACTGGGGAGTTGCACCGTCTCGCAGAGCTGCATGACCATATCTCCGTCGTTCGTCTTAGCCGGAACTGGGGGCACGCCGCTGCCCTTAAGGCCGGGATCGATCTTGCTGCGGGCGAATCGGTAGTTGTCATGGATGCCGATCTGCAAGACGAGCCGGAACTCATACCGCAGCTCCTCGAGGAAAGTCGGCGCCAGAAAGCCGATGTCGTCTATGTCGTTCGAACGGGTCGTGCTGAGCCCGTCTGGATTCGCGGGCTATTCCGTCTGTTCCATTGGAGCGTTGCGCGAACCTCCACGTTCCCGTTACCGCGTGACTCTGGAACCTTTGGGCTGATCGGCGCCCGAGCGTTGGCTGAAATCCGCAGGCTCGACGAGCGCCTCCGTTACTTTCCCGGGCTCCGAGCCTACATCGGACTGCGCCAAGTGCCTTTCGCAGCCCCACGCGCCCCGAGATACGACGGCAAGTCGCGCGTCGGCACCCGGGGCCTGATACGACTCGCCACCCAGGCATTTTTCTCACAAAGCCGGCTCCCGGCCATCACCTTCTACTGGCTGTCGGCGATGTCGTTCACGGTCGCGACCGGCCTAATCATCTTCGCGCTGGTGGCTCGTCTGCTTCAGCAGTCAGTCCCGTCCTGGTCGTCCCTCATGATCGTCGTCTCGGCCTTCTCAACCATCCTGATTCTCGGCCTAGCGCTCGCGTTCGAGTACCTAGCACGGATCTATGAAGAGGTACGCGCACGCCCCGTCTATCTTGTAGACACCATATATCGCGCTTCGATGATGACTACGGCGATCAAGCAGGCCAAAGTAACAGCAGATCGCGAACAGTCCGAAACGCCGATCAACCCGTACGTAAGCACCGCGTAGTGGAGAATCGTCGAGCGCTTATTCGCCCCGACGAAGAGACCGCACCCATTGCGGGCGCCATGAACGGATATGCCATAGGTGTTAACCGTTTCGAACTCGAGGCAGAGCGACTCGGACGGATAGGACCACGGGAGCTGAAGCGGTGAGTCGGCCCTGGCAGAACATGTCGCAGCGCAACAGTGCGCGCACCGACGATTCGATGTCTCAGTTCGTGCGGTTCTGCATCGTGGGCGCTGGCAACACGCTAACGGCAGTCGCGATCTACGCGATCGCACTCGGGCTCGGCACTCCGTACCTCGCGGCCGTGCCTGTCGCGTATTTCGTCGGGACGTCTCAGGGCTATTTGCTTCATCGGCGCTGGACGTTCCGGTCCCGCAACGTACCCGCCGTATCGGCGGCGGCCGCCCGTTACTCGGTTGTGCAGCTCGGGGGTCTCGGCATAAATCTCCTACTCGTATTCATCTTTGTACGGTTTGCCGATGTTCCTCACATTGCGGCGCAGGTACTCGCAGTCCCGATCGTGGTGCTCTCGACGTTTATCACGAGTCGCAACTGGGCCTTCGCAGGGTTTTACCGGATGCTCTCTCGGCCCGACGCAGATGACGACGATATACGTCTGTCGGGTGAGCATTGAACGGGTCCCTATCGACTGTTTGTGTTGCACACCTGGGCGCTGATGGGCGCCACACGAGGCCGCATATGCTCGTGCTCTCCCTGTAGAAAAGCCTCGCAGCAAGACCCGGCTCTTGATGTCCTGCGTCAGCGCGTGTGGCGCGAAACCGTGAGTTCGGTGCGGTGCTTGTGAGTTCTACCCGCGATCTACGCCCGCCAGATGAGCCGCCGCGACGGCGAAGCTGATCGTCTCCGGGCGCTCGTCGAGGGCGCTGAAACGGCACCCGAAGGCACCGAAGCGTCCGACACGGCCGAAGCGAACGGCGGGCGCGAGGCGGGCTAACACGAAAAACCCCCGGCTCCCGGGGGTTTTCGCTCGATCGGGGCGCCCGGATTTGAACCGGGGACCTCTCGCTCCCAAAGCGAGTGCGCTACCAGACTGCGCTACGCCCCGTGGCTGACGGACCCCAAGAGTAGGGACTCGGAGCGCTCGGAACCGTGCCGCTGCTAGCCTCGCGCCTGCCATGGCGAACATCGAACCGCTGCGAGCGCTGCATTACGACATCCCGAAAGCGGGGCGACTCGGCGATCTCGTCTCGCCGCCGTATGACGTGATCGACGCGGAGGCACGCTCGGAGCTGGCCTCGCTCTCGCCTTACAACGTCGTGCACGTAGATCTGCCGATCGGCGAGGACCCCTACGCGCAGGCGGCGGCGCGCTTCAGCGACTGGCAGGACGACGGCGTCGTCGTGCGCGATGGCGAGCCGGCCCTGTGGGCCTACGAGCAGCACTACGCGGGGCCGGACGGGCACGGCCGCACGCGCCGAGGGTTTTTCGGGCGAGTTCGCGTCGAGGACTATGGCGCCGGGCGTATCCGCCCGCACGAGCGGACGCACCCCGGACCAAAGGAGGATCGGCTGCGGCTGACCAGGGCGACCAAAGCGAACCTCTCGCCGATCTTCTCGCTCTACTCCGATCCGCAAGGCGCGGCGTGGGGCGCGCTCGCGCCCGCGACCCGCGGCAAGCCGTGGGGCGAGGTGAAGGATCACGACAACACATTGCACCGGCTCTGGCGGATCGGTGAGCCGCTAGCGATCGCACGCGCGCAGCAGACGTTGTCGGGTGTCGAGCTGCTGATCGCCGACGGTCACCATCGCTATGAGACGGCCCGCGTGTACGCCGAGGAGATCGGTGGCGAGGGCGAGCACCGGTACGTACTGATGTGCCTCGTCGCGCTCGAAGACCCCGGCCTGACGGTGTTTCCCACGCACCGCCTGGTGCGCGGCATCGACAAGGAGCGCTGGAGCGCACTCGACGCGGCGCTCGCGCGCGACTTCATCGCGACGCCCGTGTCACGCGCACAAATCGCGCCCGCGTCTGGCCCGGGACCGCTCGAGCTCGGCTACATCGACGTCCGCACGCAGGCGCCACAGCGATTGGTGCTGCGTGACCAGGGGATCGCTGACGCGGCCCTCGAGGAGTTCTCACCGGCCTATCGCCAGCTCGACACGGGCGTGCTCGAGGAGCTGCTGCTCAAGCGTGCGCTTGGCCTCAGCGACGACGACATCTCCCACCTCAACGACTTCGGCTACGCGCGCGATGCCGAGCAGGCGCTCGCGCTGGTCGACACTGGTGAGTACGACGCGGCGTTCCTGCTGCGTCCGACGCCCGTGGAGCAGGTCCGCGAGGTCGCAGCGAGCGGCGAGAACATGCCCCCGAAGTCGACCTACTTCTTCCCCAAGCTGCTGACCGGACTGCTCTTCAACCCACTCGGGACGTGAACCCGGCGCAGGCGAGAAGCCTGCGCGATGCGCTGCTCGACCCGGTTGAGTCGACGCTGATCGATGTTGAGGGAACGGCCAAGGCCGCCGTCCTCGTGCCGCTGCACGAGCGCGATGGCCAGCTGCTCGCGGTCTTCACGCGCCGGCGCGACGACCTGCGCGTGCACGCGGGACAGATCTCGTTCCCTGGAGGCCGGCTCGATCCCGGCGACCCAGGCCTCGTCGCCGCAGCGCTGCGCGAGGCAACCGAGGAGATCGGCCTCCCGCGCGAAGCGGTCACGCTGCTCGGCGCGCTGCAACCGGTCTCTGTAGTGGTGTCTGGCTTCGCCCTCTACCCGTTCGTCGGCGACATCGTGCGGCCCGCGGCATGGATCCCCGCCCCGATCGAGGTCGAGGAGATCCTCGAGCTACCGCTCGACGCGCTCGCCGGCAGCTACGCGCATCAGACGCTCGTGCGCGGCGAGCGCAGAATCGACACGCCCACCTTCCGCGCCGGCCCCGACACCATCTGGGGGGCGACGGCGCACATCCTGAAGGACCTCCTGGCCCGGATGCGCCTGCTCTAGAACGTCAAGAGGCGCGCAACTATCTCTCGATTGGCACGCCCACCAGGTTGCCCCACTCGGTCCACGAGCCGTCGTAGTTCTTGACGTCGTCGCGCCCGAGCAGTTCGTGCAGGACGAACCAGGTGTGAGCGGAGCGCTCGCCGATGCGGCAGTACGCGATGATCGGCTCGCCGTTCAGGACGCCCTTGCCGCCGTAGAGCTCCTTGAGCTCGGTCTTGCTCTTGAACGTGCCGTCCTCGCGGACCGCCGAGGCCCACGGAACCGAAGCGGCACCGGGGATGTGGCCACCTCGCTGGGCGCCCTCCTGCTCGTAACCGGCAGGCGAAATCAGCTCGCCCGAGAACTCGGCCGGAGAACGGACGTCGACCAGCTTCGTGCTCGCCTCGAGCGCGGCCAGAACCTCCTCGCGACGGGCGCGGATCGCCGTGTCTCCTTGCTGGGCCGTAAACGTCGTCGCGGGGTAGCTCGGCACGTCGGTGCTCGTCGGACGATCCTCGGCGATCCACTTCTCGCGCGGACCGTTGACGAGCAGGACCTTGTCGTGGCCGTAGTACTTGAGATACCAGTAGGTGTACGCGGCGAACCAGTTGTTGCGGTCGCCGTAGAGGACGATCGTGTGGTCGTTCGAAATGCCGTGAGCGCCGAACAGCTCACCGAATGCCTCGGGGCCGAGAAAGTCACGCTCGAGCTGATCCTGAAGGTCGAGCTTCCAGTCAAAGCCGATCGCGCCCGGTATGTGGGCCTCGCCGTAGAGAGCTGGGTTCTCGTCGACCTCAACGATCCGGATCGAGTCGTCGTCAAGGTGCTCCTCGACCCACGAAGTCGCGACGAGCACCTCCTTCGCATATTCAGAGATGGGCTCCCTCCTGCATCGCCATAAATTCCTATCGGGTTTAGGGTATTTCCTCTTGGGAGTGTAGCGGGTGGCCGGAGTCGAGCAGTTCCGCGATCGCCGTCCTCGCCCCGGCCGCCCACAAGACGGCGTCGGCAGGCTCGGCGTCGAGGATGCGCAAGGGAATCTCGCTATACGCGGCCTTGACCGTTACGAGCTCGGCGCCGGCGGCGAGGATCGCGCGATCCACGCAACCGGCGGCCTCATACACCAACCCGCGCACGGTCGTGTCGATCGCCTGCGAGCAGAAGAACTCGAGCCGCGATCCGTGCAGAGCCGCGAGCTCGTCTGCGCCGCCGCGCGCGGTCCCGAGCAACCAACAGGCGATGGTGACGCCCTCGAGCGCGTAGCGCAGCGACGCGATCCGATCCGGGGTGCCGATCCAGCACTCGGCGCCGGCGGCCTCGATCGCGACGCGGCCGGCCTCCTCGCGCGTGGTCATGCGCACCGCGTGACCCTCGCCGAGGAGTCTGCTCGCGAGCCGCTGCGCACGCGCCCCGCCGCCGACAAACAGAATCCGCGCCACGGCGGTGATTATCGTGGCGCCGCGATCTCACACCCCGGGCCGCTGCAGCGTTAAGTAGGAGATGACCACCGTTCCACCGTTTCAGCGGGCGCTCGAAGCGCACGGAGACGCCGTCTGGCGCTACCTGCGCGGGATGGTCGGCGCCGGGGCAGCCGACGACTGCTTCCAGGAGACGTTCCTCGCGGCGCTCCGCGCCTATCCGCGCCTTCACCGTGAGTCGAACCTGCGAGCCTGGCTGCTGACGATCGCGCATCGCAAGGCGATCGATCACCTGCGCCGCCGGCGCCGCGACGCACTCGAGCCGCTCGGCGAGGAGATCGAAGCCAAGCCGCAGGGCGACGGCGCGATCTGGAGTGCTGTCGCGACGCTTCCGCCGCGCCAACGGGCGGCGGTCCTGCTGCGCTACGGCGGCGACCTGGCGCACCGCGAGATCGCCGCTGCGATCGGCTGTTCAGAGGAGGCTGCTCGTCGCTCGCTGCACGAGGGACTCAAACGACTGAGGGAGACACTGTGAGCAGCACACCAGACCCGATCGAGACCGCTCTCAGATCGTCGGCAGGCGAGGCGACGGCTGCGGCGCGACGCTTCGCGGACCGCGCCGCTCGGCGCGGGGCCGATCTGTTCTATGCCGAGGAAGCCAGTCCGCTGGGAGCGCTGCTGCTGGTCGCCGGGCGGCGGGGGCTGATCGCCCTGCGATACGCGCCGGTCGACGTCGAGGCGACGCTCGCCGAGCTCGCTGAGCGCCGCTCGCCGCGCATCGTCGAGTCTGCGGCTGGCCTCGACCCGTGGCGCCGGGAGCTCTCGGAGTACTTCGAAGGCGCCCGGCGCCGCTTCGAGGCGCCGCTCGATTGGCGGGACATCGCCGGCTTTCGTCGCCGCGTGCTGCGCGCGACGGTCGCGATCCCGTACGGCGAGCTCGAGAGCTACAAGGCGGTGGCGAGGAAGGCAGGGAGCCCGGACGCCGCGCGGGCTGCGGGTAACGCGCTCGGGGCCAACCCGCTCCCGATCGTGATCCCGTGCCACCGCGTGCGCCACGCCGGCGGTGGCCTCGGCGGCTACACCGGCGGCCTCGAACGTAAGCGGCTGCTACTGGCGATCGAGTCGGACGCGCGTTAGCGCCGCCTGCCGCAGCTAAGCCGCTTGCTTCTGCTGCGTCGCCGTCACCGCTGGCGTGTCGCGCAGGTACCACTCGGCGTCGAGCGCGGCCTGGCAGCCCGTTCCGGCCGCGGTTACGGCCTGGCGATAGGTGTGGTCGACCAAATCGCCGGCGGCGAACACACCGGGGCGATTGGTCCGCGTCGAGCGGCCGTCGACGAGCACATAGCCGTTGGCGTCGAGGTCGACCATTCCCCGCACGAGCTCGGACTTCGGCTCGTGGCCGATCGCAACGAACACTCCGGTCGCTGCGATCTCGCGCTCCTCGCCAGACTCGACGTTGCGCAGCCTGGCGCGCTCGAGCGCGCTGGTCTCGCCTGGCAGCAATGCCTCGACGACGTAGGGAGTCAAAAACTCAATGTTGCTCGTCGCACGCGCGCGGTCGAGCATGATCCGCGAGGCTCGGAACTCGTCGCGACGGTTGACGATCGTCACCGTGGTCGAGAACTTCGCGAGGAAGATCGCCTCCTCCATCGCGGAGTCGCCGCCGCCGATGATCAGCGAATCCCGATCCTTGAAAAACGCTGCGTCGCACGTCGCGCAGTAGCTGACGCCGCGGCCGGCGAGCGCATCCTCACCCGGAACGCCGAGCTTCTTGTGCTCCGCGCCCATCGCGAGGATCACCGTGCGCGCCTCATATTCGTCATCGTCGACCCAGACGTGGTGAAGTCCGCCCGGATCGCTCGCGAGCTCGACCCGCGTCGCCTGGTCGGTCAGCATCCGAGCACCGAACCGCTCGGCCTGATCGCGCAGCTCCCGCATCATCTCCGGCCCGGTGACCCCGTGCGGATAGCCGGGGAAGTTCTCAACGTCCGTCGTTTGCTGGAGCAGCCCACCCCACGCGAAGCCTTCGATCACCAGCGGCTCGAGCTCGCCACGAGCCGTGTAGAGCGCCGCCGTGTAACCGGCTGGTCCGCTGCCGATGATGATGACCTTCTCCGGGGCTGACATTTGCTCTCCTAGATCTTCGATACTTCACTTAGTATAGCGCTGTTATGGCGGGCCTTTGCACGTATCTCCGGCGCGAGATGACCGACTAATCCACCTGGGCCGAGCGGGGCAGCCGACCGCTCGGCTGCGCCGGCGCAGGCCGCTCCGGCGTCGAAGCGCTCCAGTCGTGGACACGGCGCCGCAGCTGGAAGTAAGCGATCGCGCCGGGGATCGTCGGCAGCCAGAACGCGAATGCGCGGTAGACGAGAACCGCGACGACAGCGAGCGAATCGGAGACCCCGAACGCGATGAGCGCGCCGATCATCCCGCCGTCGACCCCGCCGATCCCGCCGGGCAGCGGCAGCAGGTTGCCGAACATCCCAATGAAGTACGCCATCACGAGCACGCTGAACGGTGGCGCCTGGCCGAATGCGTGGAAGGACGCCCAGAGCGTTGCGATGTCAAATCCCCACCATGCCACGGCCCCAAGCGCAAGCGGGTCGCCCGAGCGGACGATCTCGACGGCGCCCCGCACCCCGCTGCCAATCAGGGCCGGGAGCGAGAGTAGCCAGCGGCGCAGCCTCGCGCCGAGGCCCGTGCGACGCGAAGCCGCTTCGATCTGGCGCTCGACGTGGGTCGGCAGCAGTGCCAGCAGCAACGCGAGGGCGATCACGAGCGCACCGAAGATCGCCGGCACGATTGTCAGCGCGAAGCTCCCGCCGCCCGGCAGCACGCCGACCCGCAGGCCGAGCCCGAAGATGACCAGGGCGAACATGTAGACGGCGTAGAGGACGGTCATGAAGGCGACCATGCGCGAGACGACGGTGCGCCGATCCATTCCGGAGCGGCGCAGCGCCCACGCCGTCAGGGCCACGCCGCCGGCTCCCGCGCTTGCGAAGAGCCGTGTCGCGGCAAGGCCCGCCATCGTGACCAGATAGCTCGAGCGCCAGTCGATCCGCGAGCGCCCGCCGCGGACGAAGACCGTGCGAAACAGCGCGATGTAGCCGCCGAAGGACAGCGCCTCGAAGATCGCGGCGAGCACGAGCCAGCCCGGCGAGCCGTGTCCGATCCGGTCCCAGCTCTGGCGCAGACCGGCCAGCTTCGGCAGGACGAAGTAGAGGAAGCCGACGGCCGAGATCACGAACACGCCCAGCGCGACCGCGCGCTGGCGCGTGAAGTGAACGCCGGGCAGCTCCTCGCCGGAACCACCGAGACTCGCGATCTGGGTCTGATTCACTCTGGCGAAACGACGGCGCGGCGGCTGCGGCGACATCAGACCGAGCCGGGCTCCAACGCGAGCCGGCGCAATCCCACCACGAGGGCGCGGCCGCCGCTGAGCGGCCGGCGCGCAAGCGGCTCGCCGGCGCGGACGAGCGCGCACAGCGCGAGGCCTCCGGCGAGGTCGACGACGTAGTGCTCGCCGAGGTAGACGAGCGCAAACCCGAGCACCGCCGCATAGCCGGTTCCGACCACGCCGGGCAGGAATCCCGTCTCGCTCAGCAACAGGGCGGCCATCGACGAGGTGGCGAAGTGCAGTGAAGGCATCGCGGCGAGCGGGTTGCCGCCGAACACGCTGTAGAGCGACGGCCAGCGATCGCCCCAGAAGCTCTCGCCGTACTCGACCATCAGGCGCCGGACGCGGCCTGTCTCCCCGGCCTCCACGGGACCAAGACGATCCCGCTGCGCGGCATACCAGGGCGGCGCGGTCGGCACCAACCAATACGCGATGACGCCCAGATCGAACACGGCGTAGGTCAGGCCCGCGGCACGGACAAAGCGCGAAGGGTTCCGTGCGCCGACGTAGAGCAGCGCCGCGTGCGGCGTGGCAAACCAGACCCAGTGCGCCCAAACAAGCACCTTCTCGAGCCCCGAGAAGGACCCGTCAGCGTGCAGCGAGCGTTGGAGGCGCGTCGTCGGTAGCTGGCCCAGGCCGAGCGCGCGGTCAAGCGCGACCGGATAGTCGATCCTGACGCGCGCCTCGAGCGCGGCGGGATCGTCGTGCGGCATCTTGTAGGCGGCCACGTAGACATACATCTGCAGGGCACAGACGACGACCGCGCGACCGCGCGACCGCGGCCAGATCACGGCCGCCGAGAGCGGCGCGAGCGCTGAGCCGGCGAGCACCGACGCCGGTGAAAGGCGCAGGCGTCGGCGGGCCACCGGCAGCACGAGGCCGCCCACGATCAGCGTCGCGCCGAGCGCCTGGAGCGCGAGGCGTCGCCGCCGCGCAACGCGCTCGGATTGGGAGCAGGAGCGGATCAGGCTGCTCGCGCGAGCGCGTACTCCCGCGCCTCCCGGACGAGCCGCGCGATGATCGGACTCGTCTCATCGGCTTCGGGATGCCACTGCACGCCGAGCGCGAAGCGCTTGTCCGGGAGCTCGATCGCCTCGGGCAGCTCATCGACATCGGCCCAGCCGCTCACGACGAGCTCGTCGCCGAGCCGGTCGACGGCCTGATGATGATGGGAGAGCGTCTCGTGGTGCTGCTCGCCGGCGGCCGTCGCGGCGGTCGATCCGGCGGCGAGGTGGACGGGGTGCTCGGCACCCGCAAAGGTGCCGGGAACGCGGAGGTGCTCGCCGTGGCCGACGTGCGAGGGCAGGTGTTGGATCAGCGTGCCGCCCTGAGCGACGTTCAGTAGCTGCATGCCGCGGCAGATCCCAAGGAACGGAATGTCGCGCTCGAGCGCTCGACGCGTCAGGGCGATCTCGAACTCATCGCGCTCGCGAACCGTGTAAGTCGTCTCGGCTGCCCGGTCGGCCCCGTAGAGCGTGGGGTCGACGTCGGCGCCACCGGCGAGCAGCAACCCGTCGAGCAGGTCGAGCACGATGTCCGGATCGGCGGCGACGGCCGGATCTGGCGGCAGCATCAGCGTCGCGGCGCCGGCACGCTGCACGGCGCGCACGTAGCTGTGCGGCAGCAGCACCGCCGCCTGGTCCCAGACGCCCCAGCGCGCCGGCTCGAGCGCTGCACAGATCCCGATGATCGGAGTGCGCATCCAAGGAACCGTATCGTCCGCAGCGCTTTTGGAGCCAATCGAGCTGCCGCCGCCACAAGTGAGCACGGCGCGCCGCGGCCTGAATAGAATCCGGCGGCGTTGCGCCGCTCGGCCCTCACAAAGCTCTCTCGCCGCCGGACGTCAATGCTCGCCGGTGGGCTGTCGATCGCTCTCGTCCTGCTGCTGGCACCGAGCGCCCTCGCCGGAAGCATCATCCCCGAGAGTGGCGGATCGCCGGCCGCGAACCACATATCGAACCTCTACACGATCACGCTTTACATCGCGATCGTGATCTTTATCGGCGTCGAAGGGACGATCGTGTATTGCCTGTATCGCTTCCGTGCGCGGCGCGGGCGCGAGGCCAAGCAGATACACGGCAATACGCGCCTTGAGATCGGCTGGACCCTGGGAGCAGCGGCGATCGTCGTCGCGCTCGCGACGATCACCTTCCTCGACCTGCACTCGATCCGTGACCCCAGCAACTCGGGCCCGGGTGGCCTGGACCTCAGCAATGGGGTTCAGTACGAGACGACTGGCGCGCTGAAGCCGCCAGACGGCAGGGCGCTGACGATCCAGGTCAACGGCGCCCAGTTCTACTGGCGCTACACCTACCTCGGCGTCTCGAGCAACGCGGACGGACTCGGCGACCCCTACACCTACTACCAGATGGTCGTCCCGACCAACACGACGGTGGTCCTCAAGGTCGTCTCGCAGGACGTCGTCCACGAGTGGTGGGTGCCGCAGCTGGGCGGCAAGGTTCAAGCGGTCCCGGGGTACGTGAGCGAGACCTGGTTCAAGATCGCCAAGCCCGGCAACTACAAGGGACAATGCTCGTTCCTCTGCGGCCGCGGCCATGCCCGGATGATCGCCGAGGTGACGGCCGTGTCGCCGCAGAAGTACACGAGCTGGCTCGCCCAACTGCAGAGCAACCTGACAGCCGCCGACATCAACGACGAGAACTGCCGCAAGGAGCTGGCGCAGGGCAACGGTCCACAGTCCGTCGAGTTCACCAAGGACTGCTGAGTCGATGAGCGCGCGCGGACCAATCAACGCCTCTTCGCCACCCGGCGTAGCGCCTCGCGCGCTCGTGGCGCAGCGTTCCGAGAAGGCCGACTAGGGAGGCACGATGGCGACCGCAGTACTCCGCCCCGCCCCGCAGATCGTCGCCCATCGCGTCGACCCCGCACCCCGCGGCCTGATGAGCTGGCTGACGACGACGGACCACAAGCGGATCGGGATCCTCTACCTCGTCACATCGTTCGTCTTCTTCATCCTCGGCGGCACGGAGGCTCTGCTGATCCGCCTCCAGCTGGGCGAGGCGAACAACACGCTGGTGACTCCGGAGGTCTACAACCAGCTCTTCACGATGCACGGCACGACGATGGTGTTCCTGTTCATCGTGCCGGTGCTAGCCGGCTTTGGCAACTACTTCGTGCCGCTGATGATCGGCGCACGCGACATGGCCTTCCCGCGGCTGAACGCGCTCTCCTACTGGCTCTTCCTCGCGGGCGGACTCGTGCTCTACGGCTCGATCTTCTGGAGCCCGCCGGAGGCCGGCTGGATCTCGACCGTCCCGCTTGCGACTTCGACATACCTGCCGTCGGGCGGCGTCGATGCGTGGATCTACCTCGTCCACCTCACCGGTATCGCGTCGCTGCTCGGTGCGATCAACTTCTACGTGACGATCGTGAACATGCGCGCTCCCGGGATGAGCTGGTCGCGCCTACCGCTGTTCATCTGGTCGATCATGGCCTACTCGCTGCTCCTGATCATCGCGATTCCAGTGATCGCCGGCGCGGTGACGATGCTGCTGCTCGACCGGCATTTCGGCACGCACTTCTTCGACACGGCCGAGGGCGGCTCGGCGCTCTTGTGGCAGAACCTGTTCTGGTTCTTCGGCCACCCCGAGGTCTACATCCTGATCCTGCCGTCGTTCGGGATCTTCTCGGAGGTCCTGCCGGTGTTCGCGCGAAAGCCGATCTTCGGCTACAAGGCGATCGCGGCCTCGACGATGATGATTGCTTTCCTCGGACTGCTCGTCTGGGTCCACCACATGTTCACCACGCCGACACCGCTCGTCGTGATCATCTTCGCGATGATCAGCTCGTTCTTGATCTCTGTGCCGACGGGAATCAAGATCTTCAACTGGGTCGGCACGCTCTGGGAGGGCGCGATCGAGTTCAAGACGCCGCTGATGTTCGCCGTCGGCGGGATCGCCCTGTTCACGATCGGTGGCATCTCGGGTGTGTTCCTTGCGATGTTCCCGGTCGACTGGCAGCTCAGCGACACGTACTTCGTCGTCGCACATATCCACTTCGTGCTGGTCGGCGGTTCGGTCTTCGGGATCGTCGCCGGCGTCTACTACTGGTATCCGAAGATCAGCGGACGCATGATGAGCGAGACGCTCGGGAAGTGGTCGTTCTGGCTGATGTTCTGGGGAACGCTGATCACGTTCATGATCCAGCACTCGCTGGGCCTCGACGGCATGCCGCGACGCGTCTACGAGTACCCGGACGTCGGGCATTTGCAGCTCTACAACCAGATCTCGACGGTGGGGTCTTGGATCCTCGGGCTCGGCGTGCTGCTGACCGTGATCAACGTCTGGCGCTCGCTCAGCCACGGGACGATCGCCGGTCCCGATCCATGGAAGGCGAACACGCTCGAGTGGTTCACCCCCTCGCCGCCGCCAGTGAACAACTTCGACGAGATCCCGCGCGTGCGCTCGCTGGAGCCGATGAAGGACATCCGGCGCGAGGTTGAGCGGCAGTCGAAGGAGGGCGCCGGAGCGCGTCCCCAGGTTCCCGGCGAGGTTAAAGTGACCGCGTAGGAATCGGATGGGCGCCTCCCAAGCCAAGGCAGTCGTTGCGGCGCCCGCGCGCGAGCTGAGCCCTGCGCGCCAGTTGCTGGCGGACTACATCGCGCTGACGAAGCCGAAAGTGCAGTCGCTGCTACTGCTGACCACCGTCACGACGATGTACGTGGCAGGTACGCCGTCGCCGCTGCTCGTGGTGCTGACGTGCATCGGCGGCTACCTGTCAGCCGGCGGCGCCGGCGCCGTCAATCACTACTGGGACCGCGACATCGATGCGCAGATGACGCGCACCGCCGATCGACCGATCCCGAGCGGACGCGTCTCGCCGGCGGCCGCGCTGCGCTTCGGCATCCTGCTGGTGACCGCCTCGGTCGTGCTGCTCGGCGGGGCCGTCAACTGGCTCGCCGCCGGGCTCTCGTTCTGCGGCTTCGTCGGCTACGTCGGGATCTACACGATCTGGCTGAAGCGGCGCACGCCGCAGAACATCGTGATCGGTGGCGCCGCCGGCGCGGTCCCGCCGCTGGTCGGCTGGGCGGCCGTCACCGGCCACCTGGCGTGGACCGCAGTGTTCCTGTTCGCGATCGTCTTCTACTGGACGCCGCCGCACTTCTGGGCGCTCAGCCTGCTGATGAAGGACGAGTACGCGAAAGTCAACGTGCCGATGCTCCCAGTGGTTCGCGGCGAGGGCGAGACACGCCGCCAGATCCTGATCTACACGTTCCTGCTTTACGCGGTCACGCAACTGCCATTCTGCGCCGGCAAGCTCGGGGGCGTCTACCTCGCGTGCTCGATGGTCCTTGGGGGCGCATTCATCTACTGCTCGGTGCGCCTCTACCGACTTGCAACGCGCCGCGCTGCGCTGCAGCTGTACCTGTTCTCACTCGCCTACCTCGCGCTGCTGTTTGGTGCGATGGTTCTCGACGCGCGGCTGTAGGATTCGCGGCGTGGATCGCAAGCTCGCAAACAGGAACATTCGCGTGGCCCTGATGGTCGGCTCGTTCTCGATGTTCATGTTCGGCCTGACGTTCGTCGTGGCCGCAATCTGGGTCTCGTGACGCAGGAGACCGAGCAGGACACGGCGGAGGTTGCCGAGTCGCTACCGCCGGTCGGCGAGGAGATTCACCTCCCCGGCCCGTCGTTCCTGCCGCTGCTGCTAGCCGCCGGAATCACGTGTGCGCTGGTCGGCGTCACGGTCAGCATCATTCTCGTCGTGCTCGGGCTGGCGATCACGATCCCGGCGATCGTGCTGTGGATCCGCACGACGCTGGCCGACATCGCCGAGCTCCCACCGAGCCACCATCACTGACAAGTCCCCTGTGGCCCGCTAGGATTTCGGGCATGAGCACCGGCCAGCGGTACCGCATGCGCGCCCCTTCGACCGGGCGCGAGCTGATCATCGAGGCAGACGCTGAGCGCGTCTACATTGATCGAGAGACCGGCGAGAAGCTGGAGGTCGCGGGCAAGATGCTGCCGCTGGCACCGTCGAGCTCACGGCTCGCGTGGGCGGTCGAGAACCTCCGCTTCTGCCCGTGGTGCGAGCAACTCGCGCAGAAGGACCTCAACGACTGCCCGACGTGCGGCCGGCGCATGGGCCCGGTGGAGTGAGGGCCCGCGCCGGACGGCTGCGATCGCGCAGGGCGTTTGCACTCACGCTCAGTGGTGTCGCTGCGCTGGCAGTCGCCGCCTGCGGCGGCGTCCATGAGGCGGACCAGGTGCCGAACAACGTGCCGAACATCGCCGCGCAGCCGGTCGTTGCGAACAGCGTGACGCCGTCGACCACGGCCTCCGCCGGTACAACCTCGACGACGAGCTCGACCTCGACGTCGGACCTGGCGACCACTCCGTCCACGGGGGGAACGACGACCGCCACGGCGGGCGGTGGCGTCGGCGTCTCGACCCAGAGCACCGGAACCACGACCGACACCACCACTGGCACGGGCACCGGTACGGGCACGGGGACCGGCACCGGCTCGGCACTCGGTGCCGGCGGCGGCGCCTCGGCGCCCTCGAGCGGCTCGACCTAGTAGCTCAGCACGGCGCGATCGAGCGCCGGCGAGCGCGTTCTACGGCGTCGAGACGAGCAGCGCCGAGTAGGTCAGGCGCACGCTCTGGTAGAGGCAGGCGTACTGCGTGTTCGATCGAAGCGACTGCTGCGCGGTCTGACTCGATGTGACCTTGCAGCCACTCTTTGGACGGCTCGCACGCCAGGACACGTACTTGCCGTAGGTGTGCCCGGCCGCGTTGGTCAGGGCTAAAACCGGCGCCCAGGTGGGAACGGTAAGGGCGAGGATGTCACCCTTCTTCACCGGGATCGAGGCGGCGAGCGGGAACTGGACCGTCTCGCCGAAGTACGGCAGGAGCTGCTCGACCGGGCTCTGCGCAACGAGCGTGTACTCGAGGTGCAGCCCGGGTTTGAGAACCGCGATTCCGGCCTGCGCCGCGCCGCCCTCGTGCTGGTCGAAGTAGGTGGTCTGGCTGATCTGTCCCGCGGGCGCCGACGTGGTCGGGGAGCCGAGCGTCAGCGTCCAGGCGACGATCGAGCCTGAGCGCTTGATCGTGGTGATCGAGTGGCTCGAGCCGACCTTCACCTGGAAGCCCGTGGTCTGACTGACCGCCACGCAAGGCGAGCCAGGACATTGCGGGAGCGGGGAGCTGTCGGTGACGCCGGTCACGCCCGAGACGCCGGTCACACCCGAGACACCCGAGACGCCGGACACGCCGGACGAGCCGCTCGAGGTGCCGTAGGTGATCACATCGCCGGGCGCGGTGCCGATCTCGGTCATCGTGCCGAGCGCGATGCCCGGTGCGAGTACCGCGACGACCGTCACCGCGAGGCCCATGGCAACGACCGTGGCGATGGTTAGTAGCGCGCGTTTCATTTAGGAATACAACTCTAAAGCCCGGGAAATGTCTCGCGCTAGGGCCGCAACGCGTCGTGCGGCCGCCGGACTCAGGCCCGCAGCTCGGCGGCGGCCGCGGCGATCTCCTCCTGATCACCGGCCGCCGGCGTCCACGGGAGCCGCAGCGGGTCGCCGGGATAGCGCGGGATCACGTGGATGTGGAAGTGGAACACGACCTGCCAGGCTGCACTGCCGGCGGAGTGCAGGAGGTTGACTCCGGCGGCACCAAGGCGTTCTCGGGCCCGTCCGGCAACGTCCTTGGCGAGCAGCGCACACGCCGTCAGGTCCTCGGGCGAGATGTCGTGGATGTCAGCCGCATGGTTCCGCGGAATCACGAGGGAATGTCCACGGGTCGCCGGGTTGATGTCGGCGAACGCGTATGCGAGCGCGTTCTCGCCGATCGGGTGCGACGGCAGTTCGCCGGCGAGAATCTTGCAGAAGATGCAGTCGTCCACGTTCACGCCGGGCAGCCTACGCCATGCGGCTGCGGGCGAACGCGACCGCGTCGGCGTGGGTTGCAACCGCGCCGGTGAATTGCGCCTCGGTCAGCGCGGCGAGCAGCTCACCGAGCAGCGGACCCGCTTCGATCCCGAGCGCGGCCGCGAGCTCGTCTCCGCGCAGAGGTGGGCGCGGGTGGCCTTCGGCGTGCCAGCGGAGGGCCTCACCGATGACTTCGCGCGACAGCTCCAGGTGGGCGTCGATCGACTCGCGCGCGTGCGCTCCGCGCGTTGCGAGCCGGTCGGCGACGGACAGCAGCGTGACGTCCGCGGCCACGCCGCCGCAGGCGTCGAGGTAGCCGTAGAGCTCGGCGCGGGAGAGCGGCCGCCGGTGCACGAGAAAGCCGAGGCGCAGGTGGTGGCGCGTGAGCTCCGCGACATAGGACTGCACAGTCGCGGCGGCTCTCAGCCGCGCGAGGATCGCCCGTGCCAGCTGCGCTCCCAGCGCGTCGTGGCTCGGGAATCCGACACGGCCGTCGGGAGCGACGGTGCGGGTCGCGGGCTTTGCGATGTCGTGCATCAACGCGGCGAAGCGCATCGCGAGGCCGCGGCTCATGTCATCGGCGAGCGGCTCGTCGAGCAGCGCGCGGACCGCGACGGCCGTGGCGGCGTCGAACACGCGGGCCGGGTCGCTCTGGAGCTGGAGCAGCTCACTGAGCACCGCGAGTGTGTGCCCGCCCACGTCGAGGTGGTGGTACGGGCTCTGGCCGATGCCGCCGAGCGCGTCGAGCTCGGGCAGCACGACGGCCGTGAGGCCGACCTCACCCAGCAGGCGGATGCCGTCCGGTGCGCGCTCGCTCGCGAGGATCCGCTGGAGCTCGCCGTAGACGCGCTCGGCGGCGACGTCGGCCAAGCGCGGGGCGACGTGGCGCGCCGCCTCGATCGCCGGGGCGTCCGGCTGGAGGTCGAGCTCGCAGGCAAGCCTGACGAGTCGCATCGCGCGCAGCGGATCGCGTTCGAGCGATCCGCGTGCCGCCAGTCTGAGCCGGCCGAGCTCGAGGTCGTGCGCGCCGCCCAGCGGATCGAGCAGGTCGCCGCCGGCCAGCGGCTCGGCCATCGCATTGACGGTGAAGTCGCGCTGGCCGAGGTCGTCCTCGATACGCTCGCCGTGCAGCGGGCTGATGTCGGCGCGCCAGCTACCGGGGCGGGCCACCACGCGCCAGGCGCCGAACTCGCCTGACAGGGCAAACGCCGTGCCGTGGCCGGCTCGAGCGAGACGGCGTGCCGCGTCGCGCACATCGCCGGCAACGACGAGGTCGAAGTCCGTGACCTCGACTCCGCCGCGCAGCCGGTCACGAACCGCGCCGCCGACGATCCAACACTCAGCCGGGCCGACCGCCGAGCGCAACAGCTTCAGGATGTGTTCTTGGTCGGCGTGATCGGGCACGTCAGCTGGGACCGATCAAGCCGCGATCGGCTCACCGTCGCGGTGGTGCTCGCGCGGAACGCGGCGGCTCAGGGCGCAGGTGATCTCGTAGTTGATCGTGTCGGCTGCGCGCGCGAGCTCCTCGGCGGTTATGCGCTGCTCGCCCGCGGAGCCGATCAGGACCGCGGCGGCGCCGACCGCGACGCCGCTCTCGAGCCCCAGATCGACGGTCAGGCTGTCCATGCTGATCGTCCCGACGAGCGGGTGTCGGGTGGACTCGATCAGCGCCTCGGCCTTGCCCGAAAGCGCGCGACGGACGCCGTCAGCATACCCGAGCGGGAGCACGGCGAGCTCGGTCGGGACGCTGGCAAGGAAGCGCCTACCGTAGCCGGCGCTCTCCCCCGGTGCGCACGGCTTGAGCGCGGAGACCCAGGAATGGAGCTCGAGGACGGGCTCCAGCCCGCGCGCACCGGGATCCTCGCCGAACGGGTCGAGGCCGTAGAGCGCGACGCCGCAGCGAGCCATGTCGAAGCGGGTGCGCCCCGCGTTGAGCAGTGCGGCACTGTTCTCGGCGTGGGCAACCAGATCCGGACGGCGCTCGCGCAGCGGCCCGACCCACGCCGCGAAGCGCTCGAGCTGCTCCTCGAGGAAGCGATGGTCGGGCTCGTCAGCCGTGGCCAGGTGCGTCATCACGCCACCCAACTCGAGCCCCGCCGTGCCCTCGATGCGTTGCACGAGGCGGTCGGCGAGGGCGCCGTCGCGCGTACCGAAGCGGCCCATGCCCGTATCGAGCTTCACGTGGACGGCACCGCCGCCGCAGCCGACGACCCAGTCGAGGAAGCTCTCGGTCCACGCGACCACCTCCGCGCCGTCGGCCAGCGCCTGGGCGAGCTCGGCGCGTGTCAACGCGCCGAGCACGAGAATCGTCGGCTCGGTCAGGCCGGCCGCCCGCAGCTCGCGCAGCTCGTCGGCGGTCGCGACTGCGAGCGATGCTGCGCCCGCCGCCATTACGGCCCGCGAACACTGCACCGCGCCATGCCCGTAGGCGTCGGCTTTGACGACGGCGCAGAGCCGCGGGCTCGAGCGAAGCAGCAGCGCGCAGTTGCGCTCGAGTGCCGCCAGGTTGACCCGCGCCAGTGCGCGCACGGTCATCGCGAGCGCACCGCCGAGAGCTGCTCGATCACGTCGGAGGCGATCATGCCATCGCGCCCGTGCCGCTCGGCTGCCCGCTGTCCGGCGAGCGCGTGCAGCCGGACTGCGGCCGCCGCGGCCTTGAACGGCTCGAGGCCCGCCGCGAGCAGCGCCCCGAGGACACCCGACAGCACGTCGCCGGTGCCCGCCGTGGCGAGGCCAGGAGTCGCCCCCGGGCTGACCGCGACCTGCCCGCCCGGGTCCGCGACGAGCGTGTCATCGCCCTTCAGCACGACCACAGCGTCTGCCTGCAGCGCGGCCTCGCGGACGTGGTGCAGCCGCTGTGCTGCAACCTCCTTCGATGAGATGCCGTACAGCCGAGCCAGCTCCCCTTCGTGCGGAGTGATGACGAGCGGCGCGCGCCGGCTGTCCGAAAGCTTCCTCAGCTCCCCTGCGTAGGCGCTGAGCCCGTCGGCGTCGAGGACGATCGGAAGCTCTGACTGCGTGATCGCCGCGCGCACGAAACCGAGCGCGTCATCACTGCGGCCGATTCCGGGGCCGAGTACGAGCGCCCCGCCGCGGCTCGCCAGCTCGAGCAGGCGTGGCAGCCCCTCGGGCATCAGCGCGCCCGCATTGTCCGGCAGCGCAACGCTCATCACCTCGAGCAGACGCGTCTCGAAGACGAGCGAGAGCGACTGCGGAACGGCCACGGTCACGTATCCGGCGCCCGCTCGTTGCGCTGCCATCGCCGACATGCATGGCGCGCCGGTCAGTCCAGGTGAGCCGCCGGCGACGACCACGGCGCCACTCGTGAACTTATTCGAGCCGACCTCGCGGCGCGGCAGCTGCCCCAGCAGCTCATCCCGAATCAGCCCAACGTCGGCCACGAGCGGAGCGCCCGCTGGAATGCCGATGTCGACGACGCGGACCACGCCGGCGCGGCTGCGGCCCGGCTCGATCCAGAGCCCGGGCTTGGCGGCGTGGAATGTCGCCGTCGCCACTGCATTCACCGCCCGGCGTGAGACGACGCCACTCGAGGCGTCAACCCCGCTCGCCACGTCGACGGCGAGCACCGGCGCCGGGCAGGCGTCGATCGCGTCGATCGCGTCGGCGATCGTGCCGTACGGCTCGCCGGTCGCGCCGGTGCCGAGCAGCGCGTCGATTATCAGCCCCGCGTCGGCGCGGATGCCACCATCCAGCGCGTGCGGCGGTGGTCCCGGGAGCCGCTCGAGGTTGGCGAGGGCGTCGCCGGTCAGCTCGTCGGGACTGCCGGCGAACAGCACATCGACCTCGCGACCCCCGTCGCGCAGCAGCCGCGCCGCCACCAGGCCATCGCCGCCATTGTTGCCCTTACCGGCAACTACGACGATCGGACCGGCCGGCGCGAGCTCGGCGGCGAAGCTGGCGAGACTCGCCCCGGCGCGCTCCATCAGCTCGAGCGAGGGAACTCCGCGGTCGTTGATCGCCCAGGCGTCGATCGCGCGCATCCGTTCGGCATCGGGCAGCGGCTCGAGCCAGTCCGGCAGGCCGCTGTCGGTTGCGGGCGAGCTCATCCGAGCACCGCCACCGCGCCGGCGAGGCCGCGTGAATGCGTCAGGGAGATCGCGACCTCGACCGCGAGCTCCTCGGCCCGCGCCTGCGCAGCGCCGTGGAGGCGCAAGCCGACCGCCGCTCCACCGCCGAGCACCTCGATGTCGCGCGGCACCAGCGCCCTCAGACCGAGCGCCTTCGTCACCGCCTCCTTGGCGCAGAAGCGCGCCGCGAGATGCTGCCCAGGCCGCGCGCGCGAGTTCGCGTACTCGAGCTCGCCGTCCGTGAACAGGCGCCGCGCCAGCCCGGGCCGCCGCTGCAGCGCACGCTCGAGCCGCTCGATCTCCAAGAGATCGAGCCCCACCGCGGGCTTCATACGCTGATCGGGACGCATCTTCCAAAAGCGAGGCTACCCGCCCAGGCACCCGGAGGCTTACGACCCACCAGCCGCGTGTATGCCCAGCGAGGATGGCCCGGCCGCAGGCCGGGCCACCGCAGCCCCTATTCGACCGTAACGGTCTTTGCCAGGTTCCGCGGCTGGTCCGGGTTGAGGGCGCGGCGCATCGCGATCCGGTAGGCGAGGAGCTGCAGCGGGATCACCGCGAGCAGCGGCTCGAGCATCGGCTCGGTGGCGGGCACCGCGATCGTGTCCTCCACGTGCGGAGCGACCGTGTCATCGCCCGCGGTGGTGATCGCGATCACCTTCGCGCCGCGCGCCCGCACCTCGTCGATGTTGTTGATCACCTTCGCGAGGACCGGCGAGCTCGTCGCCACCGCGACGACCGGCGTGCGCTCGTCGAGCATCGCGATCGGGCCGTGCTTCATCTCGCCGGCCGCATAGGCGTCGGTCGAGACGTAGGAGATCTCCTTGAGCTTGAGCGCTCCCTCGAGGGCGATCGGCACGCCGGCATGACGCCCGATGTAGAGGAAGAAGTCCGCCTGCCAGCACCACTCAGCGATCGCATCGACACGCGCGTCGAGCCCGTCGAGCAGCTCGTCGATGAGCTGTGGCAGCTGGCGCATCGCGGCGACGAGCTCGCCGATCCGCGCCGCTGACAGAGACCCGCGCAGCGCGGCAAGCCGCAGCGCCAGCAGGTAAACGAGCGCGAGCTGCGCGACGAACGTCTTGGTCGCCGCGACGCCAATCTCGAGGCCGGCGCGCGTGTAGAGCACGCCGTCACATTCGCGCGTCGCCTGTGAGCCCATCACGTTCGTCAGCGCAATCACCCTTGCGCCGCGCTCACGGGCGACGCGCATGGCACCGAGTGTGTCAGCGGTCTCGCCGGACTGCGAGATCCCGACCACCAGATCGCCCGGTCCGACGATCGGGTTGCGGTAGCGGTACTCGGAGGCGACGTCGACCTCGACCGGCAGGCCGGCCCAGTCCTCGATCGCGTAGCGACCCATGAGTCCGGCGTGGTAGGCGGTGCCACAGGCGACGAAGACGACGCGCTGCACGCCGTCGAGCAGCGCCTCATCGAAGCACAGCGGGTCCGCAAGATCGACGCCGTCGCCGCGCGCGGTCCTGTCGGAAATCGTCTCGGCGACGGCGTCGGCCTGCTCGTGGATCTCCTTCAGCATGAACGTCTCGTAGCCGCCCTTCTCGGCGGTCTCTTCGTCCCAGTCGACCTCGACGATCTCGCGCAGCATCGTCTCGCCGGCGCCGTCGCGGATCTCGACCTCGCCGGCGCGCAGCACGACGATCTCGCCGTTCTCGACCAGCTGCACCGAGCGGGTGTGGGCGAGGAAGGCGGGCACCGCCGAGGCGATGAACGACTCGTCGGCGCCCCGGCCGACCACCAGCGGGCACTCACGACGTGCGCCGACGAGCACGTCGGGCTCATCGAGGGTCATCGCCACGAAGGCGAAGTAGCCGTCGAGCTCCGTGAGCACGCGAGCGACGGTGCCGGCCAGGTCGTCGCGGTAGGCGCTGGCGATCAGGTGGGCGATCACCTCCGCGTCGGTCTCCGAGCTGAAGCTCGCGCCCTCGCTGACGAGACGCTCGCGCAACGCCATGTAGTTCTCGACGATCCCGTTGACGACGACGTGGACTCGGTTCGCGCTGTCGTAATGGGGGTGCGCGTTGGCTTCGCTCACGCGGCCGTGGGTCGCCCAGCGCGTGTGTCCGATGCCGATCGTGGCGGGCCGGGCGAGCGTGGCCGTGGCCGTGGCGCCGGCTGCGTCGCCGGCCAGCGCCGCCTCGAGACGGTCCAGGTTCCCGACGGCGCGGACGCTGCGGATCTCACCGTCGCCGATCAGCGACAGGCCGGCGCTGTCGTAGCCGCGGTATTCGAGCTTGCGCAGCCCGCTGAGCAGGATCTCCTCAGCCGGCCGGCTGCCGACGTAGCCGATGATGCCGCACATCGTTCGAGACTACCCCAGCTCGGACTCGACGATTGCAACGAGCCGGCCGCAGACGGCGTCCGCCTCCTCCCCGCTCGGCGCCTCCACCATTACGCGGACCAGCGGCTCGGTGCCACTCGGGCGCACCAGCACCCGGCCGCGACCGGCGAGCGCCTGCGTTTCGCTTGCGATCGCGGCCTGAACGATCGCGGCTTCGCCAAGCGCGCCGCGGCCGCGCACGCGGACGTTGACGAGCCGCTGCGGCAGCTTCTCGATCCTCCGGCGCTGGCTGAGGTCGCCAGCGCCGAGTGCCTCCAGCACCAGCAGGGCCGAGGCGATCCCGTCGCCGGAGGGGGCGAAGCCGAGCTCGATGATGTGTCCCGACTGCTCGCCGCCGAGCGCCCAGCCGCGCTCGCGGAGCGCCTCCAGCACGTAACGGTCGCCGACCGCGGTGCTCGCAACCTTGATGCCCGCCTGCTCGAGCGCCGCGACGATCGCGAAATTGGTCATCACGGTCACCGCGATGCCGTTACCCGGAAGCCGGTCCTGCTCGAGCAGGTGAAGCGCCACCAGCATCAGCAGCTCGTCGCCGTCGACCAGCTGTCCATTCCGGTCGACCGCAAGCACGCGATCGCCGTCGCCATCGAACGCAAAGCCGATGTCGTGCCCACCGGCGGTCACGGCCCGCACGAGCGTCTCGACGTTAGTCGAGCCGCAATCGGCGTTGATGTTGCGCCCATCCGGCTCCACCGCGAGCGTCGAGACACGGGCGCCGAGACGCTCGAAGATCGCCGGCGCGACGCGATATGTCGCGCCGTTGGCGCAGTCGAGCAGCACATCCAAGCCCTCGAGCGAGAGCGACTGGAAGCGGTGATGCAGATCGCGCACGTAGTCCTCGCGGGCTCCGTGCAGCTCGCGGATGCGTCCTACGCGGGCCTCCCTCTCCCCCTGCTCCTCGAGATGCTCCTCGATCTGCTGCTCGCGCTCGTCGGCCAGCTTGAAGCCGTCCGCGCCGAACAGCTTGATTCCGTTGTCGCTGTAAACGTTGTGCGACGCCGACAGCACAACGCCGAGATCGAGCCCGTGGCGGCGGATCAGCAGCGAGGCGGCCGGCGTCGGCAGGACGCCGCCGAGCAGAACCTCGGCGCCCGCGGAGGCGAGTCCGGCGGCGATCGCCGCCTCGAGCATCTCGCCGCTCTCCCGCGTGTCGCGGATGACCAGGACGCGCGGGGAATCGGCGGCGCTCTGGAGGACCGCGGCGCGTCCGAGCGCCAACGCCAGAGCTGCCGTTATCTCGCTACCGGCAACCCCCCGGACTCCGTCGGTGCCAAACAGCCTGCGCGCAGTACCACCCGCCACCGGCGAGGGAACTTAGCGCTTGGAGAACTGCGGACGCTTGCGCGCCTTCTTCAGGCCGGCCTTCTTGCGCTCCTTGGCCCGCGCGTCGCGCGTGAGGAAGCCGCGTCGCTTGAGCTCGCCGCGCAGGTTCGGGTCGGCCTCGAGCAGCGCGCGAGAGATCCCGTGCCGCAAGGCGCCAGCCTGGGCTGACACGCCGCCACCGTTCATCCGCGCGATCACGTCCATGCGGTCCTCGTAGCCGACGGTCTCGAGCGGCTGGCGGATGTTGCGCTGCAGCGTCTCGCGCGGGAAGAAAGCCTCGAGCGTCCGGCCGTTGATCGCGTAGGTACCGGTCCCTGGACGCAGGATCACTCGCGCAATCGCCGTCTTGCGCTTGCCCGTAGCGTGATAGCTGGCTCCGGCGGCGAGGTCGATCGCAACCTCCTCGATCGGCTCGACCACGACGATCTCCTCGATCAGCTCTGCCTCCACCGGCTCATCGCTCGGCTCGTCATCACCGTAGGAGTAGAGCGGCTCCGCAGCGAGCGGGTCGACGCCTTCGGGAACGATGTCGACTTCGAGGTGCATGCCCGGCACGGCCGGCGGGACCGGCGGCGCGGCTTCGGAGTTTCGCTTGGCCGCCGGCCGTCCGGGGGCGGCCTCTTCGGGCGCCTCCGCTTGCGGGGTTGACTCGGGCGTCGCCTCCTCGCTGCTCGCAGCCGCGGCTGGTGCGCTCTCGGCTACGACTTCAGAGGGGTTCGCGGGCTCCGGCGAGCCTTGCGACTCAGGAACGGTCTCCGCTGGTGGCACGGCGGCCGCTTGCGTCTCAGCGGTCTCGTCGGGCTTGGCGCCTTCTTCGCTCATCAGTTCCTGACGTCCAAGGGAGCCGGTTTTTGTGCGACGTGCGGATGCTCGGGTCCGGCGTAGACCTTGAGCTTGGTGAGCTGCTTTCGGGCCAGGCGGTTACGGGGCATCATGCCCTTGACGGCGAGGCGGATGATCTCCTCGGGGCGGCGCTCGATCATCTGCTCGAAGGTTCGGGTACGCAGGCCGCCCGGGTAGCCGGAGTGGCGGTGGTAGAGCTTGTCGGCGCGCTTGTTGCCGGTCACGGCGATCTTCTGCGCGTTCACGACGACGACGAAGTCGCCGGTGTCGATGTGCGGCGTGTAGACCGGCTTGCGCTTGCCGCGCAGCGTGTCCGCGATCTGCGTCGCAAGGCGGCCAAGCGTCTTGCCGCTGGCGTCGACCACGTACCAGTCGCGCTGGCGATCGCTTGGCTTTGCAACGTAGGTCTTCATCACACAAAAATCGCCACGCAGATACGCGCGGCGCAGGCAGCGATGATAGAGGAACACGGATTCCAGGGCCTTCCTGCAATGATGGCGCCGCGATGGCTGACGAAGACTGGCGCGTCGAGGTCGAGCTGGCCGACAGCGGTGCGGCCGAGAAGCTGCATGGCGCGGCCGGCGCGAAGGAGCTTTATTCACACGCTCGCCGCGAGCTGCACAACCGGGCGGCGCTGTCGCGCGACGACAACCTGGTCTTCGCCTACGCCACGACACGCGAGGACGCGCAGGACGCCGAGCAGACGCTGCGCGAGCTGGCCGCCACGGAGCAGCTCGAGGCGACGTTCACCCTGACGCGCTGGCACCCGCTCGCCGAGCGCTGGGAGGACGCGGACGCGCCGCTACCGAGCGACGGCAGCTCGAGCGCCGAGGAGCAGCGGGAGGGCGAGGAGTCCGAGCGCGAGTTCGTGGTCGAGGAGACCGCCGCCGACAAGCAGGCGGGGGTCCCTGAGTACGAGGTTCGGATCACGCTGCCGTCGCACTCCGAGGCGGTCGCCTTCGCCAAGCGGTTGGCCGCGGAGGGACTGCCAACGCAGCGTCACTGGCACTACCTGCTGATCGGCGCCTGGACCGAGGACGACGCAACCGCGCTCGCCGAGCGGATCCGCCGCGAGGCGCCCGCCGGCAGCGAGATCCGCGTCGAGACGACGTTCGCCTACGTGCTCGAGCAGGACCCGGGCGCCGGCGGTCCGCGGTACTCGCCGTTCGTCTTGTTTTAGCCACCGGCGCATGCGCCGGTGGCCGGATCGGTGCATGCACCGATCCGCCGGGGGGCGCATGCGCCACCCGGGACTACTCCCACTCGATCGTGCCCGGCGGCTTGCTCGTGATGTCGAGGACGACCCGGTTGACGTCTGAGAGCTCGCCCATCATCCGCGAGGCGATCTGCTCCAGCAGGTCGTAGGGAAGGCGCGCCCAGTCCGCGGTCATCGCGTCATCGGATGTGACGGCGCGGATCACGATCACGTTGCCGTAGGTGCGCTCGTCGCCCTGGACGCCGACCGAGCGGATGTCGGGCAGGACGCAGAAGGACTGCCAGAGCTCGTGGTAGAGACCGGCCTTGCGGATCTCGTCCTGGAGGATGTGGTCGGCGTCGCGCAGTAGGTCGAGGCGCTCCTTGGTCGCCTCGCCGCCGATGATGCGGATCGCGAGGCCCGGGCCGGGAAACGGCTGGCGCCAGACGAGTCGCTCGGGCAGGCCGAGCTCGGCGCCGACCGCGCGGACCTCGTCCTTGAACAGCATCCGCAGCGGCTCGACGAGCTCGAAGGCGATGTCGTCGGGCAGGCCGCCGACGTTGTGGTGGGACTTGATCGTCGCCGATCCCTTGCGCCCGCCGGACTCGATGACGTCGGAGTAGAGCGTTCCCTGGACGAGGTAGTGGGCGCCCGAGAGCTTCGCCGCCTCCTCTTCGAAGACGCGGATGAACTCGGCGCCGATCAGCTTGCGCTTGGTCTCGGGATCGCTGACGCCCTTGAGGCGGTCGAGGAAGCGGCGCTCGGCATCGACGGCGACGAGCGGCACCTTGAAGGTGTCGCGGAACGCGGCGATCACCTGCTCGCCCTCGCCCTTGCGCATCAGGCCGTGGTCGACGAAGACGCAGGTCAGCTGGTCGCCGACGGCGCGGTGGACGAGCAGCGCGGCTACCGACGAGTCGATCCCGCCGGAGAGACCGCAGATCACCTGGCCGTCGCCGACCTGGGCGCGGATCCGCGCGATCTGCTCGTCGATGATCGACGCCGCAGTCCAGGTCCGATCGCAGCCGCAGACGTCCGCCAGGAAGTGCGTCAGGATCTGCTGGCCGTAAGGGGTGTGGACGACCTCGGGGTGGAACTGGATGCCGTAGATGGCGCGCGCCGGGTCCTCGAAGGCTGCAACCGGCGAGACCGTCGAGGAGGCGAGCTCGCTGAAGCCGGCCGGGGCGTGGCGGACCGTGTCGCGGTGCGACATCCAGCAGCTCTGTTCCGCCGGCAGTCCTGCGAACAGGCGTCCCGGGTGGTGGACGTGGAGATCGGAGCGACCGAACTCGCCAACCTCCGCGCGCTCGACGAGCCCGCCGAGCGAGTGGGCCAGGAGCTGCATGCCGTAACAGATGCCGAGAACCGGGATGCCGAGCTCGAGCAATGCGGCGTCGAGCGCCGGGGCGTCAGGCGCGTAGACAGACGCAGGCCCGCCCGAGAGGATCAGGCCGGCGGGGGCACGGCGGGCGATCTCCTCCGCGCCGACGTCGGCCGGAAGCAGCTCGGAGAAGACGCCGCACTCGCGGACACGGCGCGCGATGAGCTGCGAGTACTGGCCACCGAAGTCGACGACCAGTACCTCGTCGGTCCCTGCGGGGCGCGCAGGGGCGCTCGCCGGCGACTTGGTCGCGGCGAGCGTGTCGCTCAACGGCTGTGCCCGGACCGGCTAGTCATGGACGAGCGCCGCTGTCGGCGTGTCGTGCGCATCAGCCCTGCCGAGCGAGCCCATGCCGACGCCCTGCTCACGCTGCAGCTGCTTGCCCTCGCTCTGGAGCGCCGGGGCCACCATCAGCTCGGCGCCGTTGAACTCGGCAATGTCCTCGTAGCCGCAGGTCGCCATCGAGGTGCGCAGGCCGCCGAACAGGTTGAGCGTGCCGTCGTTCTCGTTGGCCGGCCCGGTCAGGATCTCCTCGAGCGTCGCGTTCTGGCGCGTCGCGACGCGCGCGCCGCGCGGCAGCGTCGGGTGGAACGTCGCCATGCCCCAGTGGTAGCCGTGGCCCGGAGCCTCGTAGGCGCGGGCAAGCGGGCTGCCGATCATCACGGCGTCCGCGCCGCAGGCGATCGCCTTCGAGACGTCGCCGCCGGTGCGCATGCCACCGTCGGCGATCACCTTGACGAGCTCGCCGGTTTCGAGCATGTGTTGCGAGCGCGCGTACGCGACATCGACGATCGCGGTTGCCTGCGGCACACCGATGCCGAGCACGCCGCGGGTCGTGCAGGCGGCGCCTGGGCCGACACCGACAAGCACTCCGGCTGCGCCGGTGCGCATCAGGTGCAGGCCAGTGTTGTAGGAGGCGCAACCGCCGACGACGACGGGGATGTCGAGCGTCGGGATGAACTCCTTGAGGTTCAGCGGCGTCGTCGTGCTCGAGACGTGCTCGCCGGAGACGACGGTGCCCTGAATCACGAGGATGTCGAGGCCGGCGTCGAGCGCCGCCTCGTAATAGCGCAGCACGCGCTGCGGCGTGAGCGAGGCCGCGCAGACGACGCCTTCGGCCTTGATTTCGCGGATCCGCTGAGCGATCAGCTCCTCCTTGACCGGCTCGCTGTAGATCTCCTGCATCTCGCGCGTCGCGAGCTCCTTCGGGAGCGAGGCGATCCGCTCGAGCTGCTCCTCGGCGTCCTCGTAGCGCGTGAAGATGCCCTCGAGGTTGAGCACCCCGAGGCCGCCGAGCCGTCCGATGATGCCGGCCGTGGTCGGCGAGGTAACGCCATCCATCGCGCTTGCGAGCAGCGGCAGCTCGAAGCGGTAGTCACCGAGCTTCCAGGTGATGTCGATGTCGTCGGGGTCGCGCGTGCGCCGTGACGGCACGATCGCGATGTCATCGAAGCCGTAAGCTCGCCGCGCCTTCTTACCGCGGCCGATCTCTACTTCCATTTGCCGATCCTAGGGTTCTGAGCGGACGGAGCATGGCGGTCGGACGACGCTGCGCGGCCCCCGTCAACCACCGCTTCCGAGCATACCAACGACCAGCACTGGTGACGCTCGAAGCCGCATTTCGGAGCGCTCGCAGCACTGCGAAGCTCAGCTGACGCGCGCCCCTAGCTCGACCGCGGTCAGCTCCACCTCGGAGCGCAGGCGCTCCGCCGCGCGCGGGTCGATCAACCCGGCGCCGAGCCGCCCGGTCGATTCGGCGCCGCAGGCGACGGCGAAGCGCAGGCACTCCTCGGGCGGGCTGCCCGAGTAGCGCGCGGCGATGTAGCCGGCGAGGAAGGCGTCGCCGGAGCCAACCGTCGCGACCGGCTCGCGCGGCGCGATCGTCACGCGGAAGAGCTGCGGCGCCCCGTCCACCAGGACCTGGGCCCAGCAGCCGTCGGGCGTCGTCATCAGCGCCTCGCGGGCGCCGAGCGCGACGATCTCGCGGACCGCGCCAGCGCGGTCCTCGTCGTCGCCGAACTCCTGACCGATCAGCTCCTCGGCCTCGAGCACGTTAGGCGAGACGATGCCGGGCTCGGCTCGCACCGCCTGGCGTAGCGCGTCACCGTCGGTGTCGACGATCGTCAGGACGTCGCGCTTGTGGAGCTCGCGCACCAGCGTCGCGTAGAAGTCGCCCTCGACGCCTCGCGGCAGCGATCCGGCGAAGACGACCATCGCCGCACCGCGAGCGAGGTAGTAGAGCTTGTCGCAGAAGCGCGCCAGCTCATCGGCGTCGACAAGCGGCCCCTGCTCGTTGATCTCGGTCTCCTCACCGGTCGTCGGGTCGAACAGGTTGGTGTTCGTGCGCGAATCCTCGCCGATCAGGACGAAGTCGTTGACGATCGACTCACGCCTCAGCTGTTCGATGATCTGCGTGCCCGTCGCGCCGCCGGCCAGTCCTGTCGCGATCACCGGCTGGTCGAGCGTCTTCAGCATCCGTGCGACGTTGACGCCCTTGCCGCCCGCGAGCGTGCGCCGCTCGACCGTGCGGTGACGACGCCCAAGGCGCAGGCTCGGCACCGAGAGCGACTTGTCGATCGCCGGGTTGAGCGTGACCGTGATGATCACGCTCGTGCCCCGCGGCGCCTGGAGCTCCTGCGCATGGCCATCAGGCTACACCCGGCGAGGATGACGAGCACTGGCGCGGCCACGCCGTACAGCGCGGCACTGGACGGCGCCGGAGCCGCGACCGCCGCCGCCGTGACGAGTGGAACCGACAGCGCGAGCTGCCCGTGCTCGGTAACGTCGAGCGTGCCCTCCGGCGTTCCCGCCGCAAGCGGCCCCTGCAGGTCGATCGGAACCCCGGCGAACGAGACGTCGAGCGTCTCGTTTCGAGCGACGACGAGCCCGCCGCTGCGCTCGGCGACCAGCGCCACCGGTTGGCTTGATCCGCTGACGGGAACCTCCTGGTAGGCGCGCCCCTTCACCGCGAAGCGCACGTGGTGGAACAACGCTAGGCCGTAGCGGAGCAGGCTGAGGGTGTCATCGTCGCGCTGCTCCTGCGTGGGGTCGCCGAGCACGACGCTGATCAGGTGCACGCCGTGCCAGCTGGCGGCGCCGACGAAGCAGTAGCCGGCGGCGCCGGTGTGGCCCGACTTGACGCCGACCAGGAACGGGTACTCGGCGTAGAGGTAGCCCTCGTGGTTGGTGACCTCGACGCCGCCCGGGAGGTAGGCGTTTGGCTCGCGCACGACCGCCGCGAAGAAGGGGTCGTGCAGGAGATCCTCCGCGAGCTTTGCCAGGTTCCGGGCCGTCGAGTAGTTCCCCGGCGTGTCGAGGCCGACCGGCGTCGCGTAATGGGTTTCGCCGAGTCCGAGGTGCCGCGCGGCCTTGTTCATCAGCGCAATGAAGTGCGGCACCGTCCCGCCGATGTCGATCGCGAGGCTGTGGGCCACGTCGTTGCCGCTCGGCAGCAGCATCGCCCGCAGCAGGTCGGCGACGCTGTAGCGCCCGCCGGCGGGGAGATGAGCGAGGGACTCCCCCGGCCCGGCGGCGTATGGCTGCTCGACCAGCACTCGCGTCAGCGGTTCGTACTCGAGCGTCACATAGGCGGTCATCAGCTTCGTGATGCTGGCGATCGCCGCTTCGCGCCGCGCGTGAAACGCGAACACAGTCTTGCCGAGGTCCGTCTCGACGAGGATTGCCTCCGGCGCCTCGATGTCCGGCGCGCGCTGCGCCCGATCGGCCGCGCGTGCGCTTTGCGCTACGAGGATGGCGCATGCCACTAGGCATAGTGCCAGTGACCCCCGCGGACCCGGGATCGCACTCCTGGCGAGCCGCATCGGCCCGAGGCTAGCGAACAGGGCGGAAGCCAGCGCCAGCGCCCGCTCAGGCGAGCGACCAGGCGACCTCGCGCAGCCGCTCGGCCTCGGCGCGCGCCGCCTCCGCCGCCCCGCGACCGTTCGCGGCGTGCGCGTCGGCGATGCTGCGCGAAGCCGTGACCAGCCCGCCGGCGGGACCGGGCGCAAACGCCGGCGCAAGGTCCTCGACGCGGCCCCCCTGTGCGCCGACTCCCGGCAGCAGGAAGATCGCGCGGGGCATCAGCTCGCGCGCTCGCGAGAGGTGCTCAGCCGCGGTCGCACCGAAGACCGCTCCGACGTCGGCAAGCCCGCAGTCGCGCGCGACTCCCAGGTCGTCGACGATCCGGGCGATCCGCTCCCAGAGCGCCTCTCCACCGGCGAGCTCGAGATCCTGGAGGTCAGCCGCTCCGGGATTCGAGGTGCGGACCAGCACGAAGACCCCCGCGCCGGTCGCGATCAACGGCTCGAGCGCGTCGATGCCGAGCAGCGGACTCGCGGTGAACGCGTCAGCGCCGAGCCCCTGGATCTCGCCGGCGGGGCCAGGCGTGACGCCGGCGAGCGCTTGCGCGTAGGCCGCGGCGGACACGGGCACGTCACCGCGCTTGCCGTCGGCGATCACCATGAGCCCGGCCTCGCGGCCGGCGGCGACGACGTCGCCGAGCGCCGCGATGCCGGGTGCGCCGAGGCGCTCGAAGCAGGCGAGCTGCGGCTTGACGGCGACACATGCCGGCCCGGCAGCGGCGATCAACGCAAGGCAGTGTGCGCTCACGGCGCGCGCAGTGCGCTCGGACGGCGTCCCTTCGCCGGCGAAGGCCGGCTCAGCCACCGCCCAGAGGCGCAGCGGATCGGGGTCGAGGCCGAGCACGATCTGGGACTCGCGCCGCGTGACGAGCGCTGCGAGGCGGTCGGCAAAGGCAGTCATCGCCACGACCAGCAAAGATACGCGCATGCAGCTGTCGCGCCTGCCCTGGCTCCTGACCGTGCTCGCGTGCTTCGTCACGGCGGCCCTCCTGGTCCTGTCGAATTACCGCGGCTATGCGGTGGTGGCAGTCGCCGTCGGGCTGTCAGCCGCGATCAACCTGTTTTAGGACCGGCTTCAGCCGAGCCGGGTCAGAGCTCGGTTCCGGGTTTGACGCGGCCGCCGGGCTCGATGTGGATCAGGACATCGGCGCCGTCAAGGCGGTGACCGATCTCGTCGGTCAGGGCGTGCGCCGCCCCGTGTGCGGCCTCGAGCGTCGTCCCGTCGGCGAACTGGAGGTGGACGTCGATATAGCGACGCGAGCCGGCGCTGCGGCTACGGAGCTTGTGGAAGCCGACGACGCCGCGCGGTCCGCCGACCTCGCGGATCGCTTGGCGGATCGTGTCGAGGTCAGCCTGCGGCAGAGCCTCGTCGACGAGCGCGCCCGACGCGCGCCGCAGCAGGCGGGCACCGGCAATGACGATGCCGGCGGCGACGAGCAGCGCCACGACCGGGTCGATCCAGTAGTCGTGCGTGACGGCGATCAGGATCAGACCGACGAGCACGGCGAGCGAGGAGAACGCGTCGGCGCTGAGGTGGGTCGCGTCCCCCGCGAGCGCGACCGAGGCGGTTTCGCGGGCTCGGCGGGCGATGATCCGGGAGACCACCAGGTTGACCACGGCTGACGCCGCGATCACGGCGATGCCGGCGCCGATCGTGTGCACGTGTGCGCTGTGCACGAGCCGTGTGATCGCCTCGTAGGTGATGATCGCCGCGCCGAGGAGGATCAGCGCGCCCTCGATGGCGGCCGCCAGGTTCTCCATCTTGTCGTGGCCATACAGGTGCTCGGCGTCGGCCGGCTCGCCGGCCTTGCGCACCGAGACGAGCGCGACAAGCGACGCCAGCAGGTCGATCGAGGAGTGGACGGCCTCCGTCAGGATCGCCACCGACCCCGTCGCGATGCCGGCGATCAGCTTCGCCAGGATCAGCGTCGCGTTGGATGCAACCGAGAGGGCCGCTGCGCGACCCTTCGCCTGGTCGTTGGGCATCACGCTCGCCGGCTGAGCCAGTCCTCGAGCGCCCGCAGGGCTCGACCGCGATGGCTGATCGCATCCTTCTCGCCGTCGCTGAGCTCGGCCATCGTGCGGCCGCCGGGATCATCGAGCGGCAGGAACACCGGGTCGTAGCCGAAGCCGCCGGCGCCGCGCGGCTCGGCGCTCATCAGCCCGTCGCAACGCCCTTCGAAGACCTGCTCCTCACCGGAGCGCGGCTCGACGTAGACCAGCGAGCAGACGTAGTGGAGCCCGGTCCCCGACGGCACCTCGCGGATCAGCAGCTCGAGGTTCTCTTGATCGCTCGCGTGCTCGCCGCCGTAGCGCGCCGATCGCACGCCCGGCCTGCCATCGAGCGCGTCAGCAGCGATGCCGGAGTCGTCGGCGATCGCCGCCCGGCCTGTGGCGGCCGCCGCCGCACGCGCCTTGGCGAGGGCGTTCTCGAGGAACGTGTCGCCCGTCTCGGGTGGCAGCTCGATACCGTCCGGGAGTGGCTCGAGCTCGGTGACGCTGAGCAGGCGCGTGAACTCACGCAGCTTGTGCGGGTTACGCGTCGCGAGAATCAGCGCCATCTAGCGGTCGATGGCCGCCTGCTGCGCCGCCTGCAGTACCGCGATCCCTTGCGCGGCGAGCGCGAGCAGTTGATCGAGGTTGGCGCGCGACAGCGGCGTCCGCTCTGCCGTCGCCTGGACCTCGACGAGACCGCCATCGGCAGTCATCACGACGTTTGCGTCGACCTCCGCGGTCGAGTCCTCGCCGTAGTCGAGATCCAATAGCGGCACGCCTTCCACCACGCCACATGACACCGCCGCGACGGCGCCGGTCAACGGGCTGCGCACCAGATCGCCCGCGGCGAGCAGCCGCGCAGCGGCTCTCGCGAAAGCCACATAGGCGCCCGTGATCGAGGCGCAGCGCGTCCCTCCGTCGGCCTGCAGGACGTCGCAGTCGAGGTAGACGGTGCGCTCGCCGAGCGCTTCGAAGTCGACCACCGCGCGCAGCGAGCGACCGATCAGCCGCTGAATCTCGACCGTGCGACCGTCGAGGCGACCCCGCGTCGCGTCACGCTGCTTACGCTCCCCGGTCGAGGCCGGCAGCATGCCGTACTCGGCGGTCAGCCAACCACGGCCCTTGCCCGCAAGCCAGCGCGGCACGCCCGCCTCGACAGAGGCTGTGCAGATCACCTTCGTCTCCCCGACCGCGATCAGCGCCGACCCGCTCGCCGGCTTGACGAAATCGACCTCGATCGATGTCGGACGGCACTCGTCCGCTCGGCGTCCGTAGCTGCGCCCGGCCGCGGCTTCGCTCACGCGGGGACCGCCGAGGAGAGCTCCACGTGCTCGATCTCGTCGATCGGCATCTGGAGGAAGCGCGAGCCGAGCGCGCGGAAAGTCTCGACGTCTCCCGTGCAGAGGAAGCGGTAGGTGCCCTCGTCGCTCGCCGTACTGCCCAGGTTGGCGCGCTGCAACGTGGTCGCGACGGAGGCGGCCAGCGCACGGCCGGAACTGATCAGCGCGACGCCCGGCCCGAGCCGCCGCTGGAGCATCGGCGCGACGAGCGGGTAGTGCGTGCAGCCGAGGATCACCGTGTCCACATCGGCTTCGCGGAGCGGCTCGCAGTAGGCACGAACCGTCTCCTCGACCTGGCGGTCGAACGGGAACCCGCGCTGGATTATCGGCGCCAGGTCAGGACAGGCGACGCTCGTCAACGTCGCGTCCGAGGCGTAATTGCGGACGGCGCGATCGTAGGCTCCGCTCGCAACCGTCGCCGTCGTGGCGAGCAGCCCGATCCGTCTGCTGCGGCTGCGCTCGGCGGCGATCCGCGACTCCGGATCGATGACGCCGAGCACCTCGACGCCGAGCGTCGTCGAGACCATCCGTTCGCGCACGGCGTCGAGCGCAGCCGAGCTGGCGGCGTTGCAAGCGACGACGAGGAGCTTGGCGCGCCTGGCGAGCAAGAGCTCGGTGATCTCCAGCGCGAAGCGCTCGAGCTCCGCCGCGCTGCGCTCGCCGTAGGGAAAGCGAGCGGTGTCGCCGAGGTACAGGAAATCCTCGTGCGGCAGCTCGACCAGCAGCTCCTGAAGGACCGTCAGGCCGCCAACGCCCGAGTCGAAGACGGCTATCGGGCGCTCGCGCGGTGGGGGCGCCGAGGCTGTCACCGTCAGCCATGATTCCAGATGAGACAGCGAGCACGAGTGTTTTTTCGATACGGACGACGTTCGCGGCTATCGTGGCGCCGTGCTCGCCTCGTACCGCCAACACGCCCGGAACTAGCGTTGCGCGCGCTCGTCGTCTCGAACATGGCGCCGTCGCAGCTGCACCCCGGACGCGGTAGCTTCGTCCGCGATCAGGTTGCGGCGCTGCGACGGATCGCCGCCGTCGATGTCGAGCTGTTCGAGTTCCAGCCCGGTTTGGCGTCCTATCCGCTAGCGGCGTTGGCGCTTCGCCACCGCTACGCCGCCGATGCGTTCGACGTGGTTCACGCGCACTTCGGCCTGACCGCCTGGCCGGCGCTGGCGCTGCGGGCTCCGCGGCACGTCGTGACGCTGCACGGGACCGACGTACGCCACCGACGAACGCGGCGGATCACACTCGCCGCGCTGCCGCGACTGGACCTGGTCGCGACGGTCTCGAGCTCGCTGGCTGCCGAGCTGCCGACCGAGATCGCCAGCCGGACCGCAATCCTGCCCTGCGGTGTTGCGATGGAGCGCTTCCGGCCGATTCCGCGCGAGGCCGCGCGACTCGCCTTGGGGCTGGACGCCGCCGGGCCCTATCTCCTCTTCCCCGCTGATCCGAGCCGCGCCGCCAAGCGCTTCGACCGCGCGCGCGAGCTCGCCGGCGAGGTGCGTCTGCTGACCCTCGGGACGATGGCTCCAGATCACGTCACGCTCGCGATCAACGCCGCGAACGCGGTGCTGGTGCCGTCAGACGCGGAGGGCTACGGTCTCGCCGTGCTCGAAGCGCTGGCCTGCGACGTGGCGGTGCTGGCCACGCCGGTGGGCATCCACGAGCAGGCGCTCGCGGGCATCGCCGGGACGCTGTGCGCACCTTACGAGCGCGCGCGCTGGTCAGCGGCGCTGGCCGGCGCGCTCGCCTCGCCGGACCCTCGCGTCGATGGGCGCGGGCGCGCAGCGGAGTTCTCGAGCGACGTCATGGCGCGTCGCGTGCTCGACGCCTGGCAATCGCTATTCGCCGAGACGCAGTAGTCGACCTCGAGGCGACTAGCATAGGCGCCAATGGAAGCTTCGCGACCCGTTTCGGAGCGGACTGTCCGTGCCGCCGCGCCGCACGCCGTGCCCTCGGAGCCGACCGGCGTGGTCCAACCGGACGGGACTCCGCCGGACGGGCCTCCGCCGGACGGGCCTCCGCGGGACGGGCCTCCGCGGGATGCCGGCGCCGTCGAAGACGTGCGCGCGACGAGCTTCCTCCAGCGTGCCTCGCTTCGGCGGCGGCTGCGCTACCTCCGGCGCCGCCGCGAGCTGGCCCTGCGCGAGCTCGGCGAGCTGGTCCTCGAGTCCCACCGCCGCGGTGAGCAGCGTTCCGCGGAGCTCGACGCCAAGCTGACGTCGGTCGAGCAGATCGCGTCTGAGAGCGAGCAGCTCGAGCGGGCGCTCGACGAGCGCCAGGAGCTCGTCGTGCTGCGCGAGCCGGGCATCACGGTGTGCACGAGCTGCGCGACGCTCCACGGGAGCGAGGATCGCTTCTGCCCGCATTGCGGGACGCCGACCCGCAAGACGTGACCGGCGTGCGCCGGCGCGGTCAGTCGCCGCCGCGCGCGAGCTCGACGAGCGTTGCATCGACCGAGCGCGCGAGGGCTTCGAGCGCGTAGCCGCCCTCGAGCACGGCGCCGAGCGGTACACCCAGCTCCTGGCAGAACTGACGCATCGCTGCCGTCATCCGCGCGAAACCCTCCTCGGTCACATCGCAATCGGCGAGCGGGTCCTCGGCGTGGGCGTCGAAGCCGGCCGAGATCAGCACGAGCTCCGGCTCGTATTCGCGCGCCAGGGGCACGGCGCGTTGCTCGACAAGGGCGCAGAACACGTCGTCGCCCGAGCGCGGCGGAACCGGCAGGTTGAGCGTGAAGCCGGTCCCCTCGCCGATGCCGTGGTCGGCGACCTCGCCGGTGTTCGGGAAGAGGCCGGCCTGGTGAATCGAGACATAGAAAACGTCGGCCCTGCGGGCGAAGAGGTCGTTGGTCCCGTTGCCGTGGTGGACGTCCCAGTCGAGGATCAGGACGCGCTCGAGCCCGTGGTCACGAATTGCGCGGGTGGCCGCGAGGGCGACGTTGTTGAACAGGCAGAAGCCCATCGCCCGCGCCGCCTTGGCGTGATGACCGGGCGGGCGCCCGGCGGCAAACCCGGTGCCGGCGTCGCCTCCCAACAGGCGGTCGACGAGCGCGACAGCCCCGCCGGCGGAACGCAGGGCCGCCTCCCATGAGCCGGAGCTGACGATCGTGTCGGCATCGATTGCACCACCGCCACGCTGGCAGAAGGCCTCGACAGCCGAAACGTATTCGGGAAAATGGACCTCCTCGAGCAATGCGCGCTCGGCGCGCGGCGCCTCGACGCGCTCGAAGCCGTGCCACTCGCTCCGCTCGAGCCGAGCCTCGATCGCCAGGATCCGCGCCGCACACTCGGGGTGGTTGCCCGTGTCGTGCTCAAGGACCGCCGGGTGAGAGACGTAGACCGGGCGAGACATCGAGGTACGGTACAGCGCGCATGGCGAGCGCCTCCCGAATCGAGGCCGACCTGGCGGTGGTCGGCGCCGGCGCGTCCGGCCTCTACGTATCGCTCGTCGCGGCCGCAGGAGGCGCGCAGGTCGCGCTGATCGCCGCATCATCGTTTGCCCAGACGGCGAGCTACTGGGCTCAGGGCGGCCTCGCAGCAGCGCTGGCGATCGAGGACAGCGCCGAGATCCACCTGCGCGACACCGAGCTGGCCGGGCGCGGACTCGTGCGCCGTTCCGCAGCCGCGCTGCTGTGCGAGGAGGCTCCCGGGCGCGTGCGCGACCTCGAACGACTCGGCGTTCGCTTCGACGCCGACCGTCGCGGTCGTCTCGCGCTAGGCCTCGAGGGCGGACACTCGGTGCGCCGGATCGTCCACGCCGGCGGGAGCGCGACCGGCCGACGCGTCGTCCGTCAGCTGTCGGCACGCGCCGCCGAGCAACCGCGCGTCAGGGTGCTCGAGCACGCACGAGCCGGCGCCCTCTTGCTGAGCGATGGCCGCTGCGCCGGTGTGAGCTGCGACGACGGGCGAGTGGTGCGCGCTCCGGCGGTGGTGATCTGCGCCGGCGGGGCGGCGGCGCTGTGGTCGCGCACTACGAACCCGCCGGGATCGCTCGGGAGCGGGTTGCTGCTGGCGCACGCGGCCGGTGCCGAGCTCGCCGATCTCGAGTTCCTCCAGTTCCATCCGACGGCGGTCACCGGCGTCACCGGACGCGAGGGGTTCCTGATGACGGAGGCGATCCGGGGCGAGGGTGCGGTGCTGCTCGACGGCGACGGCGAGCGGTTCGTGAACGAACTGCTGCCACGCGACGAGGTGAGCCGCGCGATCGATGCCCGCCTCCTGCAGAGCGGCGAGCGCTGCGTCTGGCTTGACATGCGCAGCGTCGATCCGGCGCTGTTCCCGAACGTCGTCGAGGCCTTGCAGGAGGCCGGGCTCGACGTGACGCGGGAGCTTGTGCCGGTGGCGCCGGCTGCGCACTACATGATCGGCGGCATCACGACCGATCTCGAAGGTCACTCCACTCTGCCCGGCCTATACGCGGTCGGCGAGTCTGCCTGCACCGGACTCCACGGAGCAAATCGCCTCGCCTCGAACTCGCTCAGCGAGTGCTTCGTGTTCGGCGCGCGCGCAGCCGGCGCAGCGCTCGCCGCGCCACGGCTCGCGCCGCGCGCCGAGCTTGTACCGGCGCCGCTCGCAAACCCGGCGGTCTCGGCGGCGAGCAAGGCTGCGCTGTGGGAGTTCGCCGGCCTGCGACGAACGCGGGAGGGGCTCGAGCACCTGCTGGCCGGCGAGCAGCCGCTGACAAGGCTGATCGCGACGTGCGCGTTGAGCCGTGAGGAGACGCGTGGCGTCCACTCGCGCGCCGATTTCCCGCAGCTCGATCCAACGCTCGATGAGCTGCACACAGTCGTCGGAGTGGACGGCGCCGCGCGGCGCGAGCGCTGGGGTTGAGCACGTCGGCCGTGGGCGGCCCGCGACCTCCCTGCGACGACCGGCGCTTAAGCCACGCATAACACCACCGACCGTGTGGTCTTCATACGGCGCCTCCAGACTCACCGCCCAGAGAGAGAGCGCGTGTCGGGGCCGCGCAAGAGGCCAAAATCGGAGGGTGACCATGTACCAGTTCAGCCGAGGCATCTACCGCGAGCTTGCCCCGCTGGTTGAGCGCCGCAACGGAGGACGCGGCTACCTGGAGGATCAGCTGCGGGTGCTTGACGCCTGCGAATCGGCGATCCGCAGGCTTGCGAGCGACCGGCAATACTTCGCAAAGCCGGCGCGCTCCCTGTTCAGTGACGTGCGCAGCTTCTTTCCCGTGGCGCGCCAGCACCACGTCTATCGGGTGATCGAGCACTATGTGACGCTCGCGGACGAGTTTCTCGCGGCGCTCCCGCCGGCAGGCTGCGACGCCGACGGCAACCCAGTTCAGTGTCGGGCGATGACGCGCAAGGGAACGCCTTGCCAGCGCACTCCGCTGTCGCGCAACGGGTACTGCCCGTCACATCAGCACCTGGCGGAAACCGAGCACGAGGAAGCACCCGCGCTCGCTGCGTAGCCGGCGATGCTCAGAGCGACTCCGGGGCGATCCCGGAGGCGGTCTGTGGACGCTACAAGCGTCGCTTGCGGGCACCAAAAAGGCCCCAAATTGCAGCGAAATTTGGAGTTTTTGGCGCTATTGCGTATCCTTGGCCTGTCGCTGACGCGGTACGGCCTCATCCTCGCGCGGTGACGTCGCTTCGGAGCATCCTGACCTATGCCAATCGCGTTCAAAGAATGGGCGGTCACCGTCCGCGCGCTCGCCGAAGGCGAGCAGCTTGTCACCCTGCGAAAAGGTGGCATTCGCGAGCCGAGCAAGCATTTCGAAGTCGAGCATCCTCGCTTCTTCCTGTACCCGACGTTCGATCACCAGCGTGCCGACCTCGTTCGCGAGTCGCACCGTCCGGAGCTGCGTCGTGCGCTGGAGGAAGGCGTTTGGGCGGACGGCGAGCCGGCACTGCACGGTTCGCGCTCCGGGCTCGCGCTGCTTCCGCCGGACCGCGTGCGGATCCGCGCCTGGGCCGAGGTTGCCGCGCAGTACACCGTCACCGATCCACGCGTCGTCGATTCGCTATCGCCGTTCTACGTCTGGACGCCTGACTATGCGGAGAAGCGCCTCGAGTGGAAGCGGCGTCATCCACTTCACGTGCTGCTGCTGCGGACCTACCGCATCCCGCGCCCGGTGACCGTGAAGGTCAAGGACGAATATGCAGGCTGCCGCTCGTGGCTCGAGCTGCAGCGCGACCTCCCGTTCGAGGGCACGCCAGTGCTCGCCGACGAGGAGTTCGATCGTGCGGCCGAGGAGATCGAGGCAATCGCCCTCGGCGCCGGCCAGCCCGCTTACGCCTGAGCAGTCGCGCACGTACGTCACCTGACACCGGCGCGCGTCGAGCGCACGTGACGTGTCGCTGACGGCCCGAGGAGCGGTTCGCGGCAGGCGTCGAGTCGGGCGGTTGGCATCCCCCCCTGCGACCCGGTCCGCTGCGCCGGCGGCTACGCTCTCTGCCCGTGAGCCGCGTATGGACGGTGGCAAGGCGCTCGGCTGTGTCCTTCTATCGCGACCAGGCGACGCACCACGCGGCCGCGCTCACCTACTACGCGCTGATGTCGCTGTTTCCGATGCTGCTCCTGGCCGTATCTCTGCTCGGACTGCTGGGCGAATACCCCAACACCTACAACACGATCGTCACCAACCTGCGTGACGTCGTGCCGGCAGTCATGCTGGCGCCGCTGTCGACAGCAGTCAAGGCGGCGCTCAAGAGCAGGGGCACCGCTGCGGCGGCGTTGGCGCTCGGCGTAGCGGCCGCCCTGTACGGAGGCACCGGCTACCTCGAGGCGACCCGGCGCGCGCTCAACGTCGTCTTCGAGTGCCGTCGCGGGCGATCCTTCGTGCGCCGCAAGCTGACCGATGTGGCCTCGCTGCTCGTGCTGCTCGCGCTAGTGCTGATCACGATCGTTTTGATTTTCGCCGGTGCAAGCCTAACGCGCCGAGTGCTCGGGACTGGGCCGGCGGACGTGTGGCGTGTCGCCCGCTGGCCGCTGGCGTTTCTCAGCGCGCTGCTCGTCTTCTCGTTCATCTACTTCGTCACGCCCGACATCCGCCACCGCGGGTTCCACTGGATCGTTCCCGGCGCGTTGGTCGGAGTCGGGCTCTGGCTTGCGTTGTCGGCCGCCTTCTCGGAGTACCTCGATCACTTCGACAGCTTCAACGTGACCTACGGCTCCTTCGCGGCGGCGATCATCCTGCTCGTGTGGCTGTGGCTGACCAACCTCACCTTGCTGTTCGGCGCCGAGGTCAACGGCGAGATCGAGCGCGTCAACCAGATCGCCGACGGTGTGCCTGAGGCGGAGGCGCGAAAGCACCCGCCGGTCAGCTGAGGGGGTATCTCAGTCCCAGGTGTGCGTAGCCATGAAGAGCACGATCGCGACGACCGCAATCACGAGCAGCAAGCCGGCGATCAGGCGCGCCGGGCGGGCAGTCGTGACGAGCGCTGCGGCAGGGTCGCGGATCCCTGTCTCGAGCAGGACGTCACGAGCAGCCTCCGCCCCCGAGGCCGGGACGAGGATCTCGCGCGGCCCGCTGGCCATGAAGTCGGGCACGTCGAAGCCCGCGGCGCGGCGAATCAGGCTCGGCACGCCCTCCTCGAGCAGCAGGCCGGCAATGAACTCGGCCTCAACCTGGTTGCGCGCGCCGGCGGCCCAGACGAGCCGGCCCTCGGCGTAGCGCGGGTCGATCTTGCGCGCGCGCTCCCGGCGCTCGTCGACCACCGCCTCGGTGTGCGCCGCAACGAGCGGCATGCCGCACCGCGGGCAGAAGCGCTCCTCGCCGGCATGCGAGGTCCCGCAGTCGGGGCAGAGGAGCGACGCCGCGGACATCACGAAACGCTCAGCGCGACCTCCGCGACGCCGTCAGAGTCGAGCCGGTAGCCACGCACCTCCGGCTCCTCGCCAGCTACCCCGACGATCAAGTAGATCGTCCCCGGCCAGAGCGGCTGGCCCAGCTCCGGTGGGACCGCGATGTTGATGTCGGTCTGCGACGGATAGGGCGCGCTGCGCGTGTGCGAATGGTAAATCGCCCCGAGCGCCCAGCCGGCCTCCTCGATCTCGCTGAGCAGGCTGAACATTTCGCCGGCCTCGATCTCATAGCGCAGCGGGCTCGCATGGATGTTCGTCGCGCGATACACCCGCTTCGCCACGCCGGACTCGCTGCCCACCATCCCGCAGCACTCGTTCGGCGCGTCCTCGAGCGCGTGCGAGACCATCTCGGCGTACAGCGCTCGGTCGATTTGCATCAGAGCGCCGCGCGAATCGCGTCCCAAGCCGGCAAGCGATGCGGCGAAGGCCGCACCGCTACCACCACAGCGTGCTCTCGAGGTTCTCGATCTCCTCGAGTGGCCGCGTGTATACCCCGCTCGAGAGGTACCTCCAGCCGTCATCGGCGACAACGAAGACCACGTTGCCTTCGTCAAGCTCGCCTGCGATGCGGGCTGCAACCCGCGCGATCGCACCAGAGGAAACCCCCGCGAAGATGCCCTCCTCGTCGAGCAGCCGCCGCGTCCAGACGATCGCGTCGCTGTTGGTCACGAAGATCTTGCGGTCGAGCAGCGCGAGGTCGAGGATCGGCGGGATGAAGCCGTCATCGAGCGAGCGCAGGCCCTGAACCGGCTCGCCCTGCATCGGCTCGGCGGCGACGATCTTGACGGCGTCGCCGAGCACCTCCTTCAGGCGACGGCCGTTGCCCATCAACGTGCCCCCGGTGCCAAGGCCGGCGACGAACGCGCTGACGTCGTTGTCGAGCTCTTCGAGGATCTCGACGGCCGTGCCGTTGTAGTGCGCGAGCGGGTTGGCCTCGTTGCCGTACTGGTAGGGCATGTAGTAGCGCGAGTCGGCGGCAGCCATCTCGAGCGCCAGTTCGACGGCGCCGTTGGACCCTTTCGATCCCTCCGAGGAGACGATCTCGGCACCCCACATCTGGAGCAGCTGCGTGCGCTCCGGGGTGACGTTGTCGGGCATCACGACCTTGAGCGGATAGCCCTTCAGCTTGCAGATCATGCCGAGCGAGATGCCGGTGTTGCCCGATGTCGGTTCGAGGATCACCTGGCCGGCGGCGATCGCGCCCTTCTCCTCGGCGTCCTCGATCAGCGCGCGGGCGACGCGGTCCTTGACCGAGCCCGTCGGGTTGTGAGACTCGAGCTTGGCCCACAGCCGCACTCCGGGCTTGGGCGAGAGTCGTTTCAGCTCAATGATCGGCGTGTTGCCGATCGACTGGACGATATCGCCGTAGCGCCCCCCGCACGGGCGGTTGTGGAGCTCGCGCGCGCTCATCGCTTCAGTAAAGATAGCGAGTGCGATCAGCCGCCGGCCATCGCCGGCAGGATCACGAGCGTGTCGCTCGCTGCGACCGCGGTGTCGAGCCCATCGAGGACGCGGACGTCCTCGTCATTGAGGTAGACGTTGACGTAGCGGTTCAGCTCGCCGTCGCCGCCGAACAGCTGCGACTCGGTCGCCGGATGCGCTGTAACCAGCGCCCGCAAGACATCCCGAACGTTCGTGCCGGGGGCCTCCAGTTCGCGCTCACCGCCGACCGAGGCGCGGAGCACCGGGGGTATCTTGATCGTCGGCACGGGCTGAAAGCTACCCGGCCGCGGCGCAGAAGGCCTCGTAGTCAGGGAAGAAGCCCATCTCCTCGTCGGTGATCGACTCGGGATCGCGCGAGCAGATCGGGCATTCCGGATCGCGGCGGACCTTGACCTCGCTGAGCGTCGCCGCGAGCGCGTCGTAGAGCAGCAGGCGCCCGATCGCCGGCTCGCCGGCTCCGACGATCAGCTTGATCACTTCGGTTGCCTGGAGCAACCCCATCGTTCCGGGCAGCACACCGAGCACGCCGTTGGCGCCGCAGGACGGCGCGAGCTCGGCCGGCGGCGGCTCCGGGAAGAGGCAGCGGTAGCAGGGGCCGTCGTAGGGCTTGAAGATCGAGAGCTGGCCGTCGAAGCCGAGGATCGACGCCGACACGACCGGGATCTGCAGGCGCACGCTTGCGTCGTTGAGCAGGTAGCGGGTCGGGAAGTTGTCGACGCCGTCGACGATGATGTCCCAGCCGGCGATGATCTCCATGACGTTCGAGGCATCGAGCCGCGTCTGGTAGGGCACGACGGTGACGTCGGGGTTGAGCGCGTGGATCGTCTCCTCGGCCGACTCGACTTTCGGCACCCCGATCCGCGCCGTGGTGTGGATCACCTGACGCTGGAGGTTCGAGAGGTCGACGACGTCGTTGTCGACGATCCCCAGCGTGCCGACGCCGGCCGCGGCGAGGTAGAGCGCGGTCGGTGAGCCGAGACCCCCGGCACCGAGCAGCAGGACGCGCGCGTCGAGCAGTTTCTGCTGGCCGCTCTCGCCGACTTCGGGGATCAGGATGTGGCGCGAATAGCGCTCGCGCTGCTCGGCCGACAGCGTCTTTGGCGCCTCGACTTCGTAGCCGCGATCCTTCCACAGCGTGATGCCGCCGGTCATCGACTCGACGTGCTCGTAGCCGAGGTCGTGGCCCAGAGTGCGCGCCGCAAGCGCCGAACGGTTGCCCGAGGCGCAGTAGAGGACGACGCGCTGCGAGCGGTCCGGGACGACGCCCTCGATGCGCGACTCGAGATAGCCGCGCGGCACGTGCTTGGCTCCTGGTAGGTGCCCCTGGGCCCACTCGTCGGCCTCACGGACGTCGACGATCGCGACGCCGTTGCCGACCAGCTCGTGCACGACCTGCGGGTCGGTCTCGGTTATCCCCGCCTTGACCTGGCGAATGAACTCTGCGCCCGAGGGGCTCATCGTGAAACTCCCAAACTCTTGTCAGGATTTACAACTATAAAAAGTATAGCGCAGCCCCGCGCGGCCTGGCGCGCGTGCCTTGTGAATCGGCTTTGGCGCCGACAAGCGTGAACGGGGTCGGCCGCCGCTCGCTCGCCGTACTCTTTGGCGGATGCATCCACGCATCCGACTCGCACTCACCGTAACGGTGCTATGCGCGACCGCGATGGTCCTGATCGTGACCCTCTCGGCCAACTCAGGCATCAGCGGGACGGACGGCACTCCGAGCCAGCTCGTCAACGGGTTCTACGGCGCAACCGCACCGGAGTCATTCCCCGCTGTCAACTTTGCACTGCGGAACCAGAACGGCCAGACGATCAGCCTGGAGCGCTACGCAGGCCAGGTCGTCGTGCTGACCTTCGTGTACTCGACATGCCAGAACACCTGTCCCGTCGTCGTCTCGCAGATTCGCGGCGCGCTGAACGAGCTCCACCACCGCGTTCCGGCGATTGCCGTGAGCGTTGATCCCAAGCAGGACACACCGGCCAACGTGAGCGCCTTCCTCATCAAGGAGGACATGCTCGGCCAGCTCCAGTACCTCGTCGGGTCACGCCAGCGACTCGAGCCGATCTGGCGCTTCTTCGGCATCCAGCCACAGATCCACATCAACTCCTCGAAGTCCGACCACTCGATCGACGTGGAGCTACTCGACAAGACCGGCAAGCCGCGCGTCGGCTACACGGATGTGGACCAGATGGACCCCGACGCGATCGCGCACGACATCGAGAAGCTCCAGTCGGAGCCGCTGCCGAACGTACTGCCGAAGCGTCACGCGCTGTAGGCGGCGTTTCCCGCGTTGTGCCGCGGCGCGGCGGCGAAGCGGACGACTGATACCCTACCGCCAAGGTAGGTTATAGGCGAATGATGTTCTCCACGAAATCCGAGTACGGCGTCCGCGTCATGGTCGAGCTCGCCCGCCGCGGCGGCGAGGAGCCGGTTCCGCTGACCGAGATCGCAGAGCACGAGGGGCTGCCGCTTGCCTATCTAGAGCACCTCGTCGCGCGGCTGCGACGCGCAGGACTCATCGATAGCCGTCGCGGCGCCCACGGCGGCTATCGCCTCGCCCGCGACGCCTCGAGCATCACCATGGCCGAGGTGGTCGAAGCGCTCGAAGGTGCGATCGCCCCGGTCGAGTGCATCTCGAGCGCACCCGACGGCAGCACGCGCTGCGCCCGCGAGACCGAGGCCGAGCACGTCTGCACGACCAAGATCCTGTGGACGCGCGTGCGCGCCTCGATCGTCCAGACGCTCGAGCAGACGACGCTCGCAGCGCTCGTTCCCGCGCCGGATCTGATCCAGCTCGTTCCCCTTCCCCCCGAGAAGCCGGTCGCCGCTTAGTGCGCCGGCAAGGAGGCCAATTTGGCTGAGCTTGAGATACGCAATCTTCACGTGCGCACCGAGGAGCGCGAGATCCTGCGCGGCGTCGATCTGACGGTCCGCACGGGCGAGCTGCACGCGCTGCTCGGACCGAACGGCTCGGGCAAGTCGACGCTGGCCAACACGATAATGGGACACCCGGGCTACGAGGTGACCGAAGGCCAGATCCTCTTCGACGGCGCGGAGCTGCGCGAGCTTGCGCCGCACGAGCGCGCGAGGCTCGGGCTGTTTCTCGCATTCCAATACCCGGTCGCGGTTCCCGGCGTTTCCGTCGCCAACTTCCTGCGGATGGCGATCAACGCACAGCGCGACGAGCCGATCAAGGTCAAGGACTTCGGGCGCCAGCTCGACCACGCCGTGAAGCTCCTCGACGTCGATCGCTCGTTCACCTCGCGACATCTCAACGATGGCTTCTCGGGCGGTGAGAAGAAGCGCGCCGAGATTCTCCAGATGGCGATGCTGAAGCCGCAGATCGCAGTGCTCGACGAGACCGACTCCGGTCTCGACATCGACGCCCTGCGGACGGTCGCCGAGGGCGTCGCGAAGCTGCACGCCGAGCAGGGGATCGGGGCACTCATCATCACCCACTACCAGCGGATCCTCGACTACGTGAAGCCGCAGTTCGTGCACATCCTGCTGGACGGGCGGATAGTGATGCGCGGCGGACCCGAGCTGGTGGCGCGACTCGAGCGCGAGGGCTATGACCCGATCCGCGAAGAGGTCGGCGCGAATGCCTGAGTCGACGCCGGAGCTGCGCAAGGCGGGGAGCGCGCGCGAGGCGACGCTCAACTACGCCCTCGACGGCGCCGGCACGCCCCGCATGCCGCTTGCGCACTCGCGCGGACTCGCGCGCGAGCTCTACGATCGCCTGGAGCTTCCGCGGTGGCGACGCTCGGGCTTCTGGACCACGAGCCTCCAGGATCTCGACCTCGACACACTCGAGATCCGCACCCACGGGCCGGATGCGTCAGCGCCAGCGTTCCTTGACGATCAGCGCTCAGCCGGCGTGCTCGTCCAGCGCGACGCCTCCGTCGTGCACGTCGAGCTCGACGCGGAGCTCGCCGAGCGCGGCGTGATCCTCTGCTCGCTCGAGGACGCAGCGCACGAGCACACCGAGCTCTTCGAGCGCTACTACCTGCGCCGCCTGCCGATCGACCGTCACAAGCTGGAGGCGGCGAGCGCCGCATTCTGGACCGGCGGCGCCTTCCTCTACGTCCCGCCAGGCCTGCAGGTGCCTGCACCGTTCCAGATCGTCTATGAGATCAGCCAGGGCGGGAGTGCCCAATACGCGCACACGCTCGCGATCGCTGGGCCGGGTAGCGATCTCCGCCTGCGCGAGTACGGCCTCGCCGCCGACAGCGACGGCGACTCGCTGCACGCCGGCCAGTTCGAGCTGTACCTCGAGGACGGGGCGCGCTGCCGCCTGGCACAGGTCGTCGACTGGGGCGCAGGGTCAGTCCACGACGTCTCGACCTCGATCGTCGAGGTCGCGCGCGACGCCTGGTGCCACTGGCTTCCGGCGCTGCTGGGCGGCGCACTGGTCCACCACCACGACGAGATCGCGATCGCGGGGGCCGGCGGCGACATGGCGTTCCGCGGCCTCTTCTTCAGCGAGCGCGACGAGCACCTCGACGTGTTCGCCGTCGACCTGCACGAGACGGGCCCGTCAGGCGGCGACGTCCATTGGCGCGGCGCCGCGAGCGGCGAGAGTCGTGCGAGCTTCGAAGGGCTGATCAAGATCAACCAGGGCGCCCAGCAGAGCCACACCTACCTGCAGTTCCACTCGATGCTGCTCTCGGCCAGCGCCGAGCTCGACGCGATTCCGTCGGTGCTGGTGGGCGCCGACGACGTCTCGGCCTCGCACGGCGGAACCGTGGGTGAGCTCGACGAGGACCTGATCTTCTACATGCAGACCCGCGGCCTGACACGCCCGCAGGCGGTCCGGGTCATCGTCGAGGGCTTCTTCGAGCCGCTGATCGTCCAGCTCGACGACCCACCGCTCGAGCAGCTGATCCGTGAGCGGATCGGCGTGAAGCTTGCCGGTGCCGCCGAAGAGATCGAGCGCTACGCGCTCGCGAGGTAGCGATGGCCGGCGCCATGCGTACAGCGACCGCTCCACCGACGCTCGATGTTCGGGCCGACTTCCCGATCCTCAAGCGCGAGATCAACGGCCACCGTCTCGTCTACCTGGACTCCGCCTCCACCTCGCAGAAGCCGGAGGCGGTGATCGCGGCGCTCGACGATTACTACCGCCACCACAACGCGAACATCCACCGCGGCGTCTACCCGCTCGCGCAGGAGGCCGACGCGCTGTTCGAGGGAGCGCGCAAGCGAATCGCCGGCTTCACCGGCGCGCCGGTGCGCTCGACGATCTTCACGCGCAACGTGACCGAGGCGATCAACCTGGTCGCATACTCCTGGGGGCGCACGACGCTTCGACCAGGCGACACGGTGCTGATCACCGAGATGGAGCACCACTCGAACATCGTCCCGTGGCAGCTGGCGACGCAGGCCACCGGCGCCGAGCTTCGCTACCTCGAGATCGACGACGCCGGCACGCTTTCGCTCGATCAGCTAGAGCGTGAGCTGGAGCGCGGCGACGTGCGACTCGTCGCACTGACTCACGTATCGAACGTGCTCGGCACGATCAACCCCGTCGCCGAGGTGGTGGCTCGCGCCCATGCCGCCGGGGCTCTCGTGCTGATCGACGGCGCGCAGGCCGTGCCGCAGATGCCGGTCGACTTTGCCGCGATCGGCGCCGACTTCTACGCCTGGACGGGCCACAAGGCCCTCGGGCCGACCGGTGTCGGCGTGCTGAACGCAGACGCCGCGCTGCTTGACTCGATGCCCCCCTTCCTGGCGGGCGGCGACATGATCGCAAGCGTCGAGGCGCAACACTCCACCTGGAATGAGCTGCCGTGGAAGTTCGAAGCCGGCACATCGATGATCGCCCAGGTCGTCGGTCTCGGCGCGGCGGTCGACTACCTGGGCGCGCTCGAGATGGAGCGGGTGCGCGCACACGAGCATGAGCTTGTCGCGTACACGCTCGAGCAGCTCGCGGCGACCGGCGGCGTCAAGGTCTACGGCCCTGCGAGCGCCGATGACCGAGGCGGCGTCGTCTCCTTCAGCGTCGCCGGCATCCACCCGCACGATGTCGCCGAGCTGCTCGGTCGCGAGAACGTCTGCGTGCGCGCGAGCCACCACTGCGCGCAGCCGCTGATGGCACGGCTCGGCGTGCCCGCAACAGCGCGGGCGAGCTTCGCGCCGTACAACGTCCGCGCCGACGTCGACGCGCTCGTCGAGGCCGTGCGCGGCGCGCAGAGGGTGTTCGCCTGATGGACGATCTCTACCGCGACTTCATCCTCGAGCACTACAAACGACCGCGGAACTTCGGCGAGCTCGAGCCACACGACCTCGAAGCCCAGGAGCAGAACCCGCTCTGCGGCGATGAGCTCGGCGTCCAGATCCGCGTCGCCGACGGGCGGATCGCCGACCTTCGCTTCAACGGACACGGTTGTGCGATCTCGCAGGCCGCGGCGTCGATCGCCTCCGAGGAGCTGATCGGGATGGACGTCGAGGAGGCCGCCACGCTCGACGCCGACTGGATGCTCGACCTGCTCGGCATCGACATCTCCGCGACCCGCCGCAAGTGCGCGCTGCTCTCGCTCAAGGTCCTGCGCCACGCAGTCACCGGCGAAGGCACCTGGCCGGTCGGCGCCGGCGGCTGAGCCTCGGTCCAGAGCGTCAGCAGCTCGAGAGCCGCATTTCACGCGCAGTCTGCGCGCAGGAGATCCGCTCTTAGTCAGGGCTTAGATCGCTGATGTCGAGCCGTTGGCGGACGGTGAGGTCGAAGCCCTGGCTTGGGGACGCCCGGGCACGCCGCGCCAGCGCTCGGCGAAGGTCTCTGCATAGAAGCGGGCGCAACCAGGCGAGACTTTGTGGCAGCCGGCAGTGGGGTTCCAGCTCGCCGGCGTCCCCTCGATTTTCGAGTGTCGGCCATAGGCCTCGGAGAGCGTAGTTCGCGCTGTGATGGACAGGCCCCCCCCGCGGGACATGAGCGCGTAGAAACCCCAGCACTCAAAGGGCGTGCCATGGGCGATGAACGGTCGGTAGCGTCGGTCTCTCGCTGG